>NZ_MBLO01000048.1 GCF_001854805.1 Pseudofrankia coriaricola | reverse complement strand
ACGTCGATCGTGCCGAAGGCGGCGAATGCCGCGTCGACGACCGTGCGAATCTTGGGGGTGTCTGTGACGTCCAGGTGGGCGGACCAGAAGCGGTCGCCGTACTTGTCGGTGAGGTCGCGCACCGAGTCGAGGTTGCGGACCGTTCCGGCTACCCGGTCGCCACACTCGAGTAGCTGTTCGGTCATCTCGCGGCCGAATCCGCTGTTGACGCCCGTGATGAACCATGCGCGCTGTGCCATGAGTTGTCTCCYTGYCGAATGGAGGCGCGTTCGCCTTCTCATCCGGCAGCATCGGCCTGGTTCAGCGGGGGTAGCCATACTCCCGCCGAGGGGTGCCCCGCTGGGGGCAGGCTAGGACGTGCGCGCGGGCCTACCGTGGTGGTGTGAGCGTGAACAGCATCGGTGAGTACCTGCGGGCCCGCCGGGAACTGGTCCGACCGGACGAGGTCGGTATCCCCGACAGCGGGCGGCGCCGCGTTGCCGGCCTCCGGCGTGACGAACTCGCTCTGCTCGCCGGCATCAGCACCGAGTACTACACCCGACTGGAACAGGGCACCGATCACCACCCGTCCGCGCAGGTCCTCGACGCGATCGCCCGCGCGCTGCGAGACCGGGCTGGGACAACCGTCGTATGGGTGCGGGTCATCGGCGTGCCCCGGTCTCGCCAGCCAGGAGCGCGAGGTCGAAAACCTCACATGGACCGATCATGTAGGAATGGGTTGAATCCCCCCGGGCTTTGAGGCACCTGCTTGGGTTGCAACGCGACTGTCTCGCCAATGGCGAGACACCTCGCCCGGCACCGCAACCGACATCGTCAGCGACATCGGGGGTCCGGTACCGGACGTACTGGCCGCGAGTGCCCGCGCGAGGGCCGCCACGTCGTCGGCGAGGGTGTCCACGCGGCGCAGGGTCGGGCACGCGGCTCCGGGGAAGCCTCGACATGCCCGGGTGATCATCCCGCCGGTTGGTGACCGGCGACTCGGGCAGCCCTGAATGAGGCGGTCGAGCATGCGGGGGATCGGACTCTTGACCTCGTAGGCGGTACGGCACACGCCCGCCGCCGAGCAGCAGCGACCTTCGCGTGATGCGGGCTCGAAGGCCGACGGCCGTTCGGCGCTGTTGGCCACGGGATCCGCGGCTGCCCTCTGTCGGATCATGCCCGCAGACCGTTCAAGATCCTCGTGCACAATGTGTGCACAGGATCTTGAACTGGTCGTCGCCGCGGCGAGTGCCCGCTAACCGCGGCTCAGCGAATGTGCACGCCAGAGATGGCGCGGGCGATCACCAGACGCTGGATCTCACTCGTCCCCTCGAAGATCGTATAAATCTTGGAGTCGCGGTACATGCGCTCTACGGGGTGGTCGCGGCTGTAGCCGGCGCCGCCGAGGATCTGGACGGCCTTCTCGGTGACCGCGACGGCGACCTCGCCGGCCTTGAGCTTCGACATCGAACCCTCGCCGGCCTCGAACGTCCTGCCCTGCTTTCCCATCCAGGCGGCCCGCCAGATCAGCAGCCGGGCGGCGTCAATCTCCATGCGCATGTCGGCCAGGGCGAAGGCGATCGCCTGGTTCTCGATGATCGGGCGGCCGAACGCCTCCCGGGTCTTGGCGTAGTCCAGGGCGTACTCGTAGGCGGCGCGGGCGATGCCGATCGCCTGGGCGCCGACGGTCGGCCTGGTCCGCTCGAACGTCGCCATCGCGGCCTGGCCCTTGGAGCTGGTGCCCTCCCGAGCCCCGGCGAGCCGGGCGTCGAGCTTCTCCTTGCCGCCGAGCAGGCAGCTGCCGGGGACCCGCACGTCGTCGAGGAAGACGTCTGCGGTGTGCGAGGCGCGCAGGCCGAGCTTCTTGATCTTCTTGTTGGCCTCGAGGCCGGGGGTGTTCGGTGGGATGACGAAGGTGGCCTGGCCGCGGGCCTTCAGTGCCGGGTCGACGGAGGCGACGACGACGTGGATGTTCGCGATGCCGCCGTTGGTGATCCAGGCCTTCTGGCCGTTGATCACCCACTCGTCCGTGGCCTCGTCGTAGCGGGCGCGGGTGCGCAGCGAGGAGACATCGGAGCCCGCGGCCGGCTCCGAGACGCAGAACGCGCCGAGCTTCGGGTCGGCGGCGTCGCCGTAGCACTGCGGCGCCCATTCGAGCAACTGCTCCAGGGAACCGGTCGACGAGATGGCGGCGGCGGCGAGACCGGTGCCCATCAACGCCATGCCGATCCCGGCATCGCCCCAGAACAGCTCCTCGCAGACCACCGGCAACGACAGGCCGGTCTCGTCGGCGAACATCGTCGCGGTCGACTCGAAGCCGTAGAGGCCGATCTTGGCGGCCTCCTGGATGACGGGCCAGGGGGTTTCCTCGCGTTCGTCCCATTCGGACGCTGCCGGCCGTACCACGTCCGCGGCGAATCCGCGCACCCAGTCGCGCAGCTCGCGCTGCTCGTCGGAGAGGTCGAGGCTGAAGCCAGTCATCTCGATCGATCCCCCAGCCGGTTTCGGTCGGTCGGAACTGATACCGCCCGGTAAGTATACCGACCGGTAACTTTTGGCGAAAGCCGCCCGCGTAGCGCCTGTTGGGTGCCGATCGCCGTTTTAGCCCTGCGCTGGCGCCGACGGGGCCGGATCGCGGCCACGGGAGGGCACAGACGGCGATCAACGCTCGGTGGGGGCGCGATCGCCGAGCAGGTGGAATGGCGAGGACGTGTGAAGATGGCGTCGGTTCTGGCCGAGGATGAGCGGGGGAGGGTCGTGAACCTCTCCGAGGACGAGGCGTGGGCACGGTTCGCCGCGGCCAGAGTCGCCCGGCTGGCCACCATCGCCGCCGACGGCACCCCCCGACTCGTCCCGGTGACGTTCGCCGTGCTTGCCAGGCCGCCGACAGGTGACGGTTCCGCCGCGCCTGACCTCCGTTCCGTGGCGGGTGGCCTCGGGACGGTCGTCACCGCCGTCGACCACAAGCCGAAGCGGACAACCCGGCTACGCCGGCTGGACGACATCGCCCGCGACGGGCGCGTCAGCCTGCTCGCCGACGAGTACGACGACGACTGGAGCCGGCTGTGGTGGGCACGCGCCGACGGGGTGGCCCGCGTCGCCGAACCGCCCGATCCCGCGCACGAGGTGGCGGCCCGCGCGCTCGCCGAGCGTTACCACCAGTACCGCGATCACCCGCCCGCGGGCCCGGCCATCGTGGTCACCGTGACCCGCTGGACCGGCTGGTCGTACTGCTAACGCCACTCCAGCGAATGCTCACCGTCGCTGGCACCGTCCAAATCAAGATCAGTCAGACGTTGTGGCTACGTGATGCACTGTGCACGCTGCCTGTACCGTCGTGTCCTGACTTGGCTCAAATTAGTGCGCACCTCTGCGGTTCGGGTCGGTCAGGACAGGCGGCGCCGGATCCACCAGAAGCAGAAGCCTGCGAGGCCGAGGGCGAGGGCGGTGTAGATCCCGGTCTCGTACCACTGGAAGGGCCAGAAACGGCTGGCGGGCTGGTAGGTCACCTGCTGCCGGTAACCGAGCTGCTTCATCTCGGCGAAGCACGCCGTAAGCCCATCCTCGGGGCGACCTTGCCGGGGCGGCGCGCAGGCCCCTGAGGAGGACAGGAGGATCTCGCGGACGGTTTGCCCCGAGGCGTCGACGCCCCGACTGGACAGCACCCAGGCACCCGGGAGCTCCGGCGTCTGCAGGACCGCCCGTATCGGTCCGCCGTCCCGCGGTGCCGAAATTCCGTCCAGGTTCGAGTCTGTGATCTCGAGGGTGGAGCGGGTCGGGGGGAGCAGGTGCGGCCGGACCACCAGCGGCATGGCGATCTGGACGGCGACGAAGACGGCCAGGGTGATGGCCATGGCGGGAAGGGTGCGGCGGACCAGCATCCCGACAGTCACGCCGAGGGCGAAGGCGAAGGCCGAGTAGCCGATGGGGACGATGCCTCGTGCGTCGAACAGCACCGGCCCCGGCCGCGGGAATTCAAAGGCGGCGGCCTTGTCGATAGGGCTGGACCACCAGGTCACCGCAAGGCTGGCCAGTCCCGCGGCGGTCACGGCGGCCAGGCCGGTGAGCCCGAGTTTGACGGCCAGCCAGCGGGTGCGGGTGATCGTCTGGTTCCACACCAGCCGGTGCGTGCCGGCCTCGAGCTCACGGGCGATCAGCGGCGCTCCCCAGAAGAGCCCGACAACGGCGGGCAGGAGCAGCACGACGGCGGTGAGACCGAGGAAGAAGCCCTGGTTGTCGTGGCGGAACTGCTGGACGAAGTTCGAGCAGCCGCCGCTCTGGGTGGCGCAGGCCGCGATCCCGGTGGAGTAGTCATCGGCCAGACCCGGGCCGGTCAGGGCAAGGATGAGGGCGAGCACGGCGAGCGCGGCGGACATCATCGCGGCCCCGGCACGGAACTGACGCCAGGTCAGCCACATCATCGCTGTACCTCCAGGGCGGGTCGGCGGCCGGCCGCCGCGGGCTGGCTCATATAGGCCAGGACGAGGTCTTCCAGGCCGAGCTGGCTGACGGTCCAGGCGGGGTCGTGGATCGGGGTGTCGGTGCGGATGATGAGCGTGGTCTGCCGGTCGGTGTGGCTTGCGGAGATGACCTGCTGGTCCGCGGGGAGCCGGTCGGGGTCGCGTCGCGGGCCGGTGAGCCGGTGGTGGGTGGCCAGCAGGTGGTCGACCTCTCCCGACAAGCGGACGCGGGAGTCGACGAGCACGATCAGGTAGTCGCAGACCCGTTCCAGGTCGGAGACCAGGTGGGAGGACAGCACCACGCTGAGCTCGTGCTCGGCGGCGG
This sequence comes from Pseudofrankia coriaricola, assembly GCF_001854805.1. GTDB lineage: Bacteria > Actinomycetota > Actinomycetes > Frankiales > Frankiaceae > Pseudofrankia. The sequence continues at coordinate 40,203 of NZ_MBLO01000048.1, read as the reverse complement.
CCTCCATCAGGCCCTGCAGGAACTCGCGGCGGGCGAGCGGGTCGAGTGCGGCGACCGGCTCGTCCAGGATCAGCAGCTCGGGCCGTTTGGCGATGCCCAGGGTGAGGGCGAGCTGGGCGCGCTGCCCGCCCGACAGCTTTCCCGCCCGCCTGGCGGGATCAAGACCGAGCCGACTGATCCGTTCCCGCGCCAGCGCATCGTCCCACCCGGGGTTGAGCCGGGCGCCCAGCTTCAGGTGGTCGGCGATGCTCAGCCCGGCGTAGGTCGGGGTGTCCTGGGCGACGTAGCCGACCGTGGCCAGCTGCGCCGGGCTGGCTGGGGGGCGGCCGCCGAGCACCGTGATGCTGCCCGAGGTCGGTGCGATCTGGCCGCTGGCCAGGTTGAGCAGCGTGGTCTTGCCAGCTCCGTTGGGGCCGACCAGTCCCACGACGTGCCCGGCCGGGATGTCGAGGGTGCAGTCGGTCAACGCCCAGCGCCGGCCGTACCGCTTGCCCAGGTCCTGGGCCTGCAAAACGGCGGTCACGCTATTTCCTCCTGAGCGGCGGTCCGAAAGGTCGTCATGAACAGTGCCTCGATGCTCTCGTCGTCGAGACCGGCTCTGCGGGCCTTGGCCAGCCACCGTCGCAGCTCCTGACGCAGCGGGCCGTGCGCGGCGAGCGAGGCGTCGGCGAGCGTCGCGGTCACGAACGTCCCCACCCCCGGCCGGGCGGCGACCAGGCCCTCGTGCTCGAGCTCCCGGTAGGCCTTGAGCACCGTGTTGGGGTTGATCGCCAGCCCCGCCACCACCTCCTTGACCGTCGGGAGCTGGTCACCCTCGCGCAGCAGGCCCAGCCGCAGGGCCTGCCGCACCTGGCGGACCAGCTGCAGGTACGGCGAGACCCCGGATCGGTCGTCCAGGTGGAACTCGATCATCCCGAGTTGCTCCATTCATCTATGTGCCTAGCACTTTAAGATGCTAGCTAGATGGACTGTCAACCGGGACCAAATACCGCCTTCCGCGGCAAGACCTCCGCGCTCCCCGCGGCCGCGGCGCAACCGGCCATCGGCTTGCCCGACCACCCCGCCGGCTCGCCTCCGCACTATGGCCGCCGCTGGACCGGGTGTGGCCCGAACCCGCCCCTGGCCACACCCGGCCCGCCAGGCGCCGGTGCTCACATGGACCGGAAGCCGCCGCTTGACCGTCGCTTTTGCGAGCGATCCGCTTGCAAAATCCAGCACTGTGGCTACGTGATGCGCTGTGCACGCTGCCTGTGCCGTCGTGTCCCCTGCCGCATGTGGGACGCGGGGCCGAGCCCGAGACACGGCGACGGCCGGCAGCCCCCGCGCGAGGGCTGCCGGCCGCCGTGGGACCGGGAGGCGTCAGGTCCGGCAGGAGCAGCGCGCCGGCCGCCGCACCCGCGGCATGTCCGCCAGGTGCATGACTTCCTCGGGCCGTAGCCGCATCACCAGGCCGACCATCCGGGCACCCGCCGCGCCGTCACCGGCCGCCGTGATGACCTCCCACACCGCGAGCTGATACGGGGTCAGCCCAGGATGGGAGCTGGCGTCCGGGCCACCGACAGCCGCCCCCGCGAGATCCACAGGAAATGCTTTGGAGGCCGCGGGCCGCCGCGGCGGCCGTCATGGGCCCAGCTCTCAGGTGCCGGAGAGGTGCTCGAGGACGTCTGACACGGGGCGGCGTCTGGTCGGCGTGTGCGGGGGAGCGGATGTGTCGGGGTAGCCGACGCGCATGATCATCTGGGTGTGGCCGGTGCCGCCGGTCGCCGAGCGGACCAGCGCGCGGGTCGCCTCGATGTCGACGGCCTGGCCGAGGGGGGACGTCGCGAGGCCTTCCGCGGTGGCTGTCAGGAGCACCCGGCCGAGGGCGCGGCCGGCGCGCAGCCGGTCCGCCGGGCCGTCCGCGTCGGTACCGAGCACCAGCACGCCGGGGTGCTCGACCCGGGCGGTCCGTACTCGTTCCCCGGCCTCGTCGGCGCTGGCAAGCTCGCCACCGGTGCCGTCGGCGTCGCGTGACTCGTCGATGACGCCGATTTCGCCCGTGCCGCCGGTGAAGTCGCGCGTCGTGAACTCGGTGGGCCGCTGCTCGGCGCTCGACAGCGCCGCCGGGCGTGGGATGCCGTCGGTGGCCTCGGCGTCGTCGCGGACCCAGGAGGCGAGCTCGGCCTGGTAGTCCGGGTCGTTGCGCTCGATCCAGTCGGCCCTGGCCAGCAGCACCGACAGCTCGAGGCGGGCGTCCTCGCCGGTCAGCGACGCGAGCCAGCAGCCCTCCGCCTCGGCCGCCCGGCGCAGCTTGCGCATCTCGTCGGCGGGCAGCGCCGCCGGGGTGAACGGGCGGCGGTCGGTGTGCCGGCGGGAGATGGCCTCGGCGAGCCGGGACTCGTCCTCGGTCGGCGGGCGGTGACCGATGATCATCAGTGTGGCCAGCCGCCCGGTGCTGAGATCGGGGCCGTCGGGGAACTCACCTACCTCGACGTCCAGGCCAGCGGCTCGCAGCGCGAGCCAGCCGTTCAGCAGCGCCGCGCCACAGCTGACCAGCAGCTGGCGGTGGTCCGGGTCGACGACCGGCACGGCCCGGGAGAGGTCGGCGGACAGCGCCAGCGTCTCGTCGCGGAACCGCCACCTCCAGGGCTGGGTGTTGTGGATCGACGGCGCCAGGCCCGCGGCCTCGACGGCCGCGTGCACCTGCTCGACCGAGAACGTCGTGCTTTGCGTGACCATGGTCGTCTCCTCGTCCCGCCGCCGCCAACCGAAACACGCCCCCGGCCCGGACCGGAGCAGCGCCGCCATCGACACGGACCCAGGCCTCACGGACCCAGGCCTCCCAGGTTTCGGCGTTCCCGGGGTTGCCGGCGCGGATCGGCGGGCCCGATCCGCGAGGCCTGCCGGGAGCTCCAGGCCTGGCGCGAAGCTTCCGGCGACGGCATACCGTGTTCCGTCCCCATCCTTCCGGCCCTCTACCCCGCCTCGGCCCGGTAGTTCCGATCAAGGGCCGAAGTCACCGTGACGGTCACTCCGACTGGCCTGCCGACCTGGGCCAACACGCCACTCCCCAGAGCCGGGTGGCGAGACGCGACCATCAGACAAGGCGCGCGGCCGGGTGGCTGAGCGGCTGGGTGGCGAGGCGGGTTCCGGGCGGTCAGCAGGCGGGGGCCGGGGACCCGGAGGTGCCGCTGTAGACGTAGGCATGCTGGATCCAGCCGCCGGAGACCAGCTGGTCCCAGACCTCGCCCGTGTCCGCCGCGCGGGCCTGGCAGCGCAGCACGACGAGGTCGCCGCCGAGCAGCCTGCCGACCGGGTCGGCCTGGCCCAGCAGCGCCCCGGTCAGACCGGACACCAGCTGCCCGACGACCCCCAGCACAGACACCTCCTGGGTGAGCGGGAAAGGCCCGGTGTCCGGCTGCGGGGCGCCCGACCCCAGCTTGGGCGAGCTGACCGTCCCGACGCAGGCCGGCGGGCTGACGGGCTCGGCGCTGCCGGTCTGGATGTAGCCGGCCGGGATCCAGCCGGAGTCGGTGTAGACCCACAGCCGCGAGGTGCTCGTGGTCCCGCTGACCTGCTGGGCGTACAGGCCGCAGTAGACGTCGACGGGCGAGCCGCTGGGCACGGTGCCGCGCTGGCCGCCGAACAGCCCGCCCGTCGACGGGCCCCGGTAGGCCGGCACCGCGGCGCCGTCGGCGCCCAGAACCGTGGTCCTGCTGGCCGCGGCCTCGTCGAGCGGTCGCCCGCTGGTGGTGGCGCGCGGCAACGTCGTCGCGGCGGGGCCGGCCGACGGCCCGGCCGTCGCGGGAACGGCCGAGCCGGAGACGGTGACGCCCGGCCCTGCCGAGGCGGACGGCCCCCCGGTCTGGTTGCCGGCCCCAGCTCCCGCCCCCTTCCCGGCCCCGGGCATCGCGCCAGCGCCAGCGCCGTCGGTCGCCTGGCCCTCGTCGTCCCCGGCGCGGGCGTCGGCGCCAGCCGGGTGGGACGAGCCGCCCGCGGTGTCGCCCCGGTCGGTGCCGCGCAGCAGGGAGTGGACGAGTGCGGCGCCGGCCAGCAGCAGGACCACGAGCAGCGCCATCAGGACCAGCAGCCGTCGCCGGCGGCGGGGCCGGTGGCGCCCGGTGGCGCCCGGCCCGACGGCGCCCGGCCCGTCCTCGGTCGGGCCGTTCAGCGGGACGAGGTCGTGCTCGCCGCCCCGCCCAGCCGCCGCCGGCTCGCCGGCCGGCCGGCGAGGGCCAGGGGCCTCGTCGTCCCTGTCCGCGACTGCGACCAGCGCGGCCGTGCCGACGTCGGCCGTGCCGACGTCCGCCGTGCTCATGGCCCTCGCGACCGGCGCGGTTGACCCGCCGGAGACCGCCGTACCAGCCGTACCGCCGGTACCAGCCGCCCGGCCAGCACCAGTGGCGCTGGCAGCGTCCGCCGCATCGGCGGGGCCGGCCTGCGCGCTCCCCGTCGGCACCGCGACTGGAGAGACCCGGCCCGCGGCCGGCCGCCGGGGCCCGCCCGCCCCGGCCGGGCTGGCATGTGGCTGGTCGGTGATGGTGGCGAGGAGCCTGATGGCGCCGGGCCGTCGGCCGGGGCCGCGTTCCAGGGCGGCAGTGACCATCGGCAGCAGGTCGGCCGGCACGCCGTCCAGGCCCGGCTGGGTGGACAGGATCCGCATCGCGGTGGCGGCCGGGGTCTGCGCCTCGAACGGGTGGCGGCCGCGGGCGGCGAACGCGACGCACATGCCCCAGTTGAAGATGTCGGTCGCGGTCGTGGCCGCGTCGCCGTTGAGCTGCTCGGGCGCCATCCACGCCACGGTGCCGATCACGCTGTCGCCGCTGGTGTTGGCGGTGAGGTCGTCGGCCCTGGCGAGCCCGAAGTCGATGATCTTCGGGCCTTCCCAGGTGAGCAGGATGTTCGCCGGCTTGAGGTCGCGGTGCACGACGCCGGCCGCGTGCACGGCGACCAGGCCCTCGGCGAGCCCGGTGGCCAGCGCGGTCAGGTTCGCCCCGCGCAGCGGGCCGTGCCGGCCTACCGCGGCGAGCAGGCTGACGCCCTCGACGTACTCGGTGGCCATCCACGGCTCGTCCGCATCCGGATCGGCGTCGAGTACCTGGGCGACGCGGGTGCCGCGGACCCGCCGGGCGGCCGTGACCTCCCGGCGGAAGCGTTCGCGGAACTGCGGCTCGTCGAGCAGGTCGGACCGGATGACCTTCACCGCGGCCGGCTGGCCGTCGTCGTCTACACCCAGGAAGACGGTCCCCATCCCACCGGTGCCCAGCCGACCGCGGAGCCTGTAGTTGCCCACCGCGCGGCGGTCCGTCGGGCCCAACGGAGTCAGCACGCCGGTCCCACCCGTGATCAACCCTCTCTTACCACCGAACCCCCGGACTTTCGACTGTCACGGTAGGGCCCATCGTCCCGTTGAATCCTCCCAGAGAGGCCCAAGTGCGCTAATAGTGGCCTACCGTGGTGGGTGTATCGCGGCCCAGGTCGGCGCGCTGCTATACGAGGCTGTCTGGCCAAGGCCGTAGGCCCGGTGGTGAGGCTGGCTCGTCGGGCCGGTCAGCAGGCGGGGGCGGGGGAGCCTGAGGTGCCGCTGTAGACGTGGGTGTGCTGGATCCAGCCGCCGGAGGTCAACTGGTCCCAGACCTCGCCCGTGTCCTTCACGCTCGCCTGGCAGCGCAGTACGACGAGGTCGCCACCGTGCAACTGGCCGATCGGCTCGGCTTTGCGCAGCCGCCCGCTGGTCAGGCTGGAGTCGGCCTTCCCGGCGACCCGGAGTATGGACACGTCTTGGGTGAGTGGGAATGGGCCGGTGTCCGGTTGGGGGGCGTTCGACCCCAGCGTCGGTGAGCTGACCGTCCCGACGCAGGCCGGTGGGCTGACGGGCTCGGCGCTGCCGGTCTGGATGTAGCCGGCCGGGATCCAGCCGGAGCCGGTGTAGACCCACAGCCGCGAGGTGCTCGTGGTCCCGCTGACCTGCTGGGCGTACAGGCCGCAGTAGACATCGACGGGCGAGCCGCTGGGCACGGTGCCGAGCTGGCCGCCGAACAGCCCGCCCGTCGACGGGCCCCGGTAGGCGGGTATGGCGGCGCCGTCGTTGCCTAGGACGGTGGTCCTGCTGGCCGCGGTCTCGTCGAGCGGCCGCCCGGTGGTGGCGGCGCGTGGCAATGTCGCCGGGTCGACGCCGGCCGCCGGGCCGGCCGTCCCGGCAAGGGGCGAGGCGGAGCCGGTAGCGCCCGGCGCGGCTGATGCGGTCGGCCCGCCTGGCCCGTCGCTGGCCCCCGGCGCGGGGGCGGAGCGGACCGCGCTCGCCAGGCCCGTGTCGGGCGCGGCGCCGGCAGCGCTGCCCGCGCCGGCGCCGGCGGCGCGAGGTGAGCCCCCCGCGGTTTCGTCCCGGTGGTCGTCGCGTAACAGCGAATGGCTGAGCGCGGTGCTGGCCAGCAGCAGGACCGCCAGCAGCGCGAGCAGGAGCGGCAGCCGCCGTCGACGGGGCCGGTGGCGCGCGGTGGCGCTAGGCGCGCCCGCTGTGGGGCCGTTGGGTGGAGCGAGGTCGTGCGCGTCGTCCTGGCTGGCGGCCGCGGGTTCTCCGGCAGGCTGGCGAAGGGCTGGGGCCGCGTCGTCCCAGTCGGCGACTGGCACGGCCGCGTCGGCTTCCGCCACGGACCGCGGCCAGGCGCCACGACGCGGCGCCGTGGTGTCGCGGGATCGGTAGGACGCAGGGGCGGCGTGGCCGGAGCCGGAGTCGGAGTCGCCGTGGTCGGCGTCGGAGCCGCCGCCGTCGGGAGCGTCCAGACCAGCGGCGCCTGGGGCAGGGGCGGCATGGTCGGAGGCGGCATGGTCGGAGGAGGCATGGTCGGAGGCGGAGCACGGGTCCGTCTGGTCACGCGCCACCGAAGGCGGCGTGACCGCCGCGCCGGCCGCCGTGGAGACGGCCGATGCCGCCGCGACGGCCGGGCCGCCGGCGTCGTCCTCGGCGTCCGCGACGGCGACGGCCGTGGCCGCGGCGAGCGGTGTCTGCTTGAAACCAGCCGCCTGGGCGCCGCCGTCCCTCGTGTCCGAGGCCATCGCGACCGGTGCGGCCGACCCGCGGGAGGCCGGCGCGCTGGCCGGGTCCCCGGGCGCGCCTCGCGGCGGCATCGCGGCCGGAGGGATCCAGTCCGCGAGCGGTGGGCGGGCCGCGCCCGCCTCTGTGGGGCTGGCCCGCCGTGGGGTGGCGAGAGCGGTGAGAAGTCCGATGGCGCCGGGTCTGCGGCCTGGGTCGCGGTCGAGGGCGGCGGTGACCATCGGCAGCAGGTCGGCCGGCATGCCGTCCAGGCCCGGCTGGGTGGACAGGATCCGCATAGCGGTCGCGGCGGGCGTCTGCCCTTCGAACGGGTGGTGGGCGCGGGCGGCGAACGCGACGCACATGCCCCAGTTGAAGATGTCGGTCGCGGTCGTGGCCGGGTCGCCGTTGAGCTGCTCGGGCGCCATCCACGCGACGGTGCCGATGACGCTTCCGCTGCTGGTGTTGGCGGTGAGGTCGTCGGCCCTGGCGAGCCCGAAGTCGATGATCTTCGGGCCTTCCCGGGCGAGCAGGATGTTCGCCGGCTTGAGGTCGCGGTGCACGACGCCGGCGGCGTGGACGGCGACCAGGCCCTCGGCGAGCCCGGTGGCCAGCGCGGTCAGGTTCGCTCCGCGCAGCGGGCCGTGCTGGGTGACCGCGGTGAGCAGGTTGGTGCCCTCGACGTACTCGGTGGCCATCCAGGGCTCGTCGGCGTCCGGGTCGGCGTCGAGCACATGGGCGACGCGACAGATGCGGACCCGCCGCGCGGCCGTGACCTCCCGGCGGAAGCGGTCGCGGAACTGCGGCTCGTCGAGCAGGTCGGACCGGATGACCTTCACCGCGGCCGGCTGGCCGTCGTCGTCTACACCCAGGAAAACGGTCCCCATCCCACCGGTGCCCAGCCGACCGCGGAGCCTGTAGTTGCCCACCGCGCGGCGGTCCGTCGGGCCCAACGGAGTCAGCACGCCGGTCCCACCCGTGATCAACCCTCTCTTACCACCGAACCCCCCGGACTTTCGACTTGTCACGGTGGGGAACATCGTCCTGCGAAATCCTTGCAGAGCGGGCCACGTGCGCCGGTAGCGGCTCACCGTGGTGCGTGTGCTGAGTGACTCGGCGTGGTCGTGGGTAGTTCGTGGAAATGGCTGGAGCCGATCCGATGGACGTCCTGGCCGAGCTGATGACCCGGCACGGCCGAACCTTCGCCGAGGACATCGAGGCCGACGTCGCCGCCGACACCGCCGAGGCGATGTTCCGGCTGCTCGTCTTCGCGACGCTGGCCAGCGCGCGGATCCGGTCATCGGCGGCGCTGGATGCGTCGAAGGCGCTGTTCGCGGAAGGGTGGACGAGCCCCGCGGTGCTGGCCGACACCGCCTGGGAGCAGCGGGTCCGCGTGCTCAACGAGCACGGCTACGCGCGATACGACGAGAGCACTGCCCGCGTCCTCGGCGACGCGTGTCACTACCTGCTCGACACCTACGATGGTGACGTCCGGGGCGTGCGTGACGCGGCCGACTACCACGGCGGCCGGGAACACACGCTGCTCATGCAGATCAAGGGGATCGGGCCGGTCGGCGCCGACATCTTCCTGCGCGAGGCGCAGGCCGGCTGGGACGAGCTCGTCCCCTATGTCGACGCCCGTACCCGCCAGACCGCCCGGGATCTCGGCCTGCCCGGCGACCCGCGCCGCCTGCTCGAGCTGGTCGAGCGGGAGGACTTCCCGCTGCTGGTCGCCGCGTTGGTCCGCGGCCGCCTGGAGCACGACATCGACCAGGTCATCGACGCCGCCGCGCACCGCTGACGTCGTTCGGCGGGAGGCGCTCATCGTGCCTGGCTGACGCGGGGCGAGTGCCTGGCCACGCCGGGCCGGGTGCGGCAGATCGCCGGGAAGATTACGGAGCCCGCTAGTCTTCTGTGTTCTGGTTGCAGCTGGGCCGGGGTCTCCCGAAGGTTCCAGCCGGATCGGCGAAGCCGACCCGGCTGGTCCGTGATCTGGCCGCCAAGCCGTGCCTGCGCCGAACGCGTGGATCCAGCGTCGAGCGAGGTGGGGCGGCGAGGTGGGGCAGGTCGGTGGGCAGGCCGTTTCCCGGTGGCCGGCCGGCAAGCACATCAGATCGTCTATGTACCCTTTTGTGCCGGTTCGTCTCGCGGAGGAGCGCAGTGTCCCCGACCCGTGACCCGCGGCTCGTCCGCGAGCAGGCCTACGTCGACCTGCTCTACACACGCCTCGACGAGGTCCGCGACCTGACCCGCGCCCAGCTGCGGCAGGTGCTGCTGGATGTGGGCACCGGAACGCCGCAGGCGGTCGTCGAGCGCGACGTGTTCGCCGCGACCCACGCCGAGCGGCTGGCCCGGCTGGAGGCCGCCGAGGGCCGGCTGTGCTTCGGCGCGATGGACCGCGCTGACGGGACGCGCACCTACATCGGCCGGATCGGCCTCTCCGACGTCGAGCAGGAGCCGATCCTGGTCGACTGGCGGGCACCCGTCGCGACCGCCTTCTACCAGGCGACGCTCGCCGAGCCGCGCGGCCTGGTCCGCCGCCGCCACCTGCGCAGCAAGGGCCGAGAGGTGACCGGCGTCGCCGACGACCTGCTGTCCGTCGGTCCCGCGGGCGCGGCGCCCGCCGTGACCGACGGTGCCGCGGAGGCCGACAGGCCGACCGGCGACACGATGCTGCTGGAGGCGCTGTCCGCGCCGCGGACCGGCCGGATGGGCGACATCATCGCCACGCTGCAGGCCGAGCAGGACCGCATCATCCGGGCGGACGCCCGCTCGGTGCTGGTCGTCGACGGCGGCCCGGGCACCGGCAAGACCGCGGTGGCGCTGCACCGGGCGGCCTACCTGCTCTACTCCGAGCGTGCCCGGCTGGAGCGCTCCGGCGTCCTGGTCGTCGGCCCGAGCCCGGTGTTCCTGCGTTACATCGACCAGGTGCTGCCCTCGCTCGGTGAGACCGGGGTGGTGTTCGCGACCCCCGGCCGGCTCTTCCCCGGCGTCGCGGCGACCGCGACCGACCCGGTGGCGCTCGGGAGCGTCAAGGGCGACGAGCGGATGGCGGCCGTGCTCGCCGCCGCGGTGCGCGAGCACCAGCGGCTGCCGCGGCGGACGATCGAGATCGTCCACGACGACGACCGGACGCTGCGCCTCGACCGGGATACCGTCGCCCGCGCGCGGACCAGAGCACGGCGAAGCCGGCGCCCGCACAACGGCGCCCGCTGGGTGTTCCTGCGAGAGCTGCTCGACGAGCTGACCGGCCAGGTAGTGCGCCAGATCTCCGGCGGGCTGCTCGACGACGACGAACGTCGCGACGTCCGCGACGGACTGTGGGCAGACCCGGCCGTGCGGCGGGCGCTCAACGAGCTGTGGCCCCGGCTCAGCTCCTTCCAGCTGCTCGAGCGTCTCTACACCGACGCCGACCTGCTCGCCAGGGCCGCCGCGCGGATCCTGACCCCGGCCGAGCGGGATCTGCTGCAGGGCACCCGTCGGCCGGGCGCCGCCGGTCACGACGACCTGTTCAGTGCCCTCGACGGGGACGAAGCCCTCACGCCCGACGGCGCGACGGGCACGGGCCGCGAGCGCGGCGCCGGTCGCGCCGATCGCGGCGCGCGGGCCTGGACGGTCGCCGACGTGGCGCTGCTCGACGAGGCCGCCGAGCTGCTCGGTGACCCGGACGAGAGCAGCCGGGAGGCGGCCGAGGCACGCGCGGCCAGGGAACGGGCGGCCGAGCGCCGCTACGCCGAGGACGTCCTGGAGATGCTGGGACTCGCCGGCGAGCTCGACGCCGAGACCGTCGCCGACCGGTGGCGCGGCCCGCGCCGGCGGACGACGGCGGCCGAGCAGGGCGCGACGGACCGCGAGTGGGCGTTCGGCCACCTCATCGTCGACGAGGCGCAGGAGGTCTCGCCGATGCTGTGGCGGCTGCTGTGGCGGCGCTGCCCGGCGCGCAGCGCGACCCTGGTCGGCGACCTCGCCCAGGCGGCGCGTCCCGGCGCGCCCGCGACGTGGGCGCGGATCCTCACCCCGCACGTCGGCGACCGGTTCCGGGTCGAGCGGCTGACGGTGAACTACCGCACCCCGCGGGAGATCATGGACGTCGCCGCGGACGTGCTGGCCGCGAGCGGGTCGGCGTCCGCGGCGCCCGAGTCGGTCCGCTCGACCGGTGAGCAGCCGCTGGCCGTGCGGGTGCCCTCGCCCGGCGGTCTCCCGGACGCCGTGGCCGCCGAGACCGTCCGGACGGCCGGGATCATCGGCGAGGGCCGGCTCGCGGTGATCTGCCCGCCGGAGACGGCCGGCCCGGTGCGCGCCGCGCTGTGCCGGCTCGCGCCCGAGCTCCTCGGCGCCGCCGGGCCCGGTGTGGGTGCCGGCGACGGCGCGGAGGTCCTGGACGCGCGGGTGGCGGTGCTGACCGTCGCCGACAGCAAGGGGCTGGAGTTCGACGCCGTCCTGCTAGTCGAGCCGTCGGCGCTGCTCGCCGGGCCGACCCGGGGGCTCGCCGACCTGTACGTCGCCCTGACGCGCGCCACCCGCTCGCTCACGGTCCTGCACACCGGCGCCCTCCCACCCGTCCTGGCCCGCCTCACCTCCTGACAGCGCCTCACCTCCTGACAGCGCCTCACCTCCTGACGGCGCCGCGCCAACCGGCCGGAGACGAGGCCGTCGAGCTGGGCACGCACGACGAGCCGCTCGCCCGCGGCGGCGCCTTTGCCTACCTCCGCGCCAGCCAGCCCGCCGACGGCCACTGCGCCGACGGCCACTGCGCCGACGGTCACTCCGCGTTGGGCTGAGCCACGGCTCGCGCGACCACGTGCCGAGACGAACCAAACGGCCCGGGAATCGACCCGTCCGTTCCGCTTCGTTCCGCTTCGATATGGTTGGCGCATTCCTCGTCGATGCGGCGCGCCGTTGTTCGGCCTGCCGTCGACGTCGGGAGGCAGGGGCGCGGCGGGGTGACGCGGGCGGGTGCGGACAGGGGGGGACGTGGCGCTCGACAACATCAGGCTCGGTGAGCTCTTGACTCTCGTCGCCGAGGGCAAGGTGCAGCTTCCGGAGTTCCAGCGATCCTGGAAGTGGGACGACGACCGGATCCGCTCACTTCTGGCCACCGTGACGCTGGACTACCCGCTCGGCGTGGTGATGACGCTGGAGACCGGCGGGGTGACCAGGTTCCGCACCCGGGCCCTGCACGGCACACCGCCCGCCACGCCCGCCGTCGAGCCCGAGCAGCTGCTGCTCGACGGCCAGCAGCGGCTGACCTCGCTCTACCAGGCGCTGCTGGCCGACCGGCCGGTCGACACCGAGGACTCCCGGCGCAAGCCGGTCCAGCGCTGGTACTACGTCGACCTCGACAGGGCGATCGACCCGGCGGCGGACCGGGAGGAGGCGATCCTGTCGATACCGGCGACGAAGATCCTCACGGAGGACTTCGGCCGCAGGATCAGGCTCGACCTCACCACGACCGAGGCCGAGTGCGCGGCCGGCCTGTTCCCGCTGAACATCATCTTCGACAACGACAAGGTCGTGGCCTGGCAGCGGAGCTTCGTGCGATCCCGGCCCGGCGACGAGAACTGGGACCGCTGGTCGGAGTTCGAGAAGCGGGTCCTGCACCGGATCACGGGTTTCCAGGTGCCGATGATCAAGCTTCCGAAGACGACGGACAAGGTCGCGGTGTGCGCGGTCTTCGAAAAGGTGAACACCGGCGGCGTCGTCCTCAACGTCTTTGAGCTGCTCACCGCGATGTACGCCGGCGACATCGGCTACTTCCAGGAGACCGGCGAGGACTTCCATCTCGCCTCCGACTGGGAGCGGATTCGCACTGAGCTGGTCGAGAAGCACGAGATGCTCTCCGACCTGGAGAACATTGACTTCCTGCAGTCCGTCGCCCTTGTCGTCACCTACCTGCGTAAACGCGAATGGCTCGCACGCCGCGCGGCCGGCGCGGTGGCGCCGGGCACCGCGCCGGCGGTCGGCTGCAAGCGGCGCGACCTGCTCGACCTGCCGCTGCCCGACTACCGGGAATGGGCCGACCGGGTCGTCGACGCGTTCGACTGGACCGGCGTCTTCCTGCGCGAGCAGTGCGTGTTCCAGTCGAAGTTCCTGCCGTACCGCACACAGCTCATCCCCCTCGCCGCGATCCGGGTGATCCTCGGCGAGGAGGCCGACAGGCCGCCGGTACGGGAGCGGCTGGCCCGCTGGTACTGGTGCGGCGTGCTCGGCGAGCTGTACAGCGGCACGTTCGAGAGCCGCTTCCCGCGCGACGTCGAGCAGGTGGTCGCCTGGATCACCGCCGACGGTTCCGAGCCGGACACCATCGTCGAGGCGACCTTCCATGAGCAGCGGCTGACCACCCTCACAACCCGCAACAGCGCCGCCTACAAGGGCCTGTACGCGCTGCTGGTCAAGCAGGGCGCCTACGACTGGTACTTCACCGAGGCGCCGATCGACGGCGACAGCGCCGTCGGCCGCGACGTCGACATCCGGCTGATCTTCCCGAAGTCCTGGTTCCAGCGGGCCGGGCGCCGGGATGCCCGGATGGGCAGCATCGTCAACAAGACCGCGCTGTCCTACCAGGCCGGCCAGCGGATGGGCACCCGCGCGCCGACCGCGTACCTGGACGTCCTCGCCAGGGAGGCGGGTGCCCCGGCCGACTGGCTCGACGACCGGGTCGCCACCCACCTGATCGACCCGGCGCTGCTGCGCGCCGCCGACTTCGACGCCTTCTACGCCGACCGGACCGCCCGGCTGCTGGACCTGGTCGACGACGCGATGGGCAAGCACGCGGTGCGCACCTCGGCGGCGGGCCTGGCCGGCGGCCCGGTCCCGACCGGCGTCTGAGGCGGAGCTCGCGGTGGACACCGACGACATCCGCGCGCTGCGGGACGTCTCGCTGACGATCGGCCAGCTCCTGGCGAAGTGGGGCCAGCGGGTCCGCGACGACATCGCGGTGCCCCGGATCAGCCGGGACCTCGCGGCCGTCGGGCTGACGACCCAGCCGGGATTCGCCCGCGGGCCGTTGAGCACGCTCGTGCGCGTCGTCCCGCTGCCGGAACCCGGCCCGAGCGCCCAGGAGAAGCCCGGCTCCGGCTCCGGCTCGCCCGACGAGAAGCCTGACTCCGGCTCCGGCTCGCCCGACGAGAAGCCCGGCTCCGGCTCCGGCTCGCCCGACGAGAAGCCTGACTCCGGCTCGCCCGAGGAGAAGTCCGACCTGGGCTCTGGCCTGCCCGATGACGAGCCGGACTCCGGCTCTGGCCCGTCTGACGGGCCCCCGGACGCGGGTGTTGACGACCGTGGCGGGGCCGGCGTGGCCCCGGACGGGAGCTCGCGGAGCGACCCCGCCGCCGCCGGTGACGGTGACGGCTGCGCGCTGGCCGTCGGGGACGGCGGTGCCGCGCCCGCCCAGGGCGCCGACGAGACGGCCCGGAGCCCGGTGGACGCCTCGGCGAAGCCGGGGCAGCCCGATGTGGCGCGGTCCGATGTGGCGCGGTCCGATGGGACGGCGCCCGATGGGACGGCGCCCGATGGGGCGCCGTCCGACGGGGCGCCGGCGGGCGCCGGACGTAGACGCAACCGCCGGCGCAAGAAAGGCGGTGCGCCCGGGCAGCCGCGGGCCGACGCGGATGACGCCCCGCCATGGGTCGCGATGAAGGTCGGCCACCTGCCGAGCGCGACGGGTGGCGTGCGCAGCGTCCCCTCGGGCACGCCGCTGCCCAAGGCGACCACGCTCATGCTGAAGCTGGGCTATTCCCAGGTGCCCGTCCTGGACGGAACGTCGAACCTGCGCGGCGCCGTGACCTGGCGCTCGATCGCGACGTTGCAGGGCTCACACAGGCAGCAGACTCTCGAGAACGCGACGGACCCGGACGTGGAGAGCGTCCAGGTGACCGACGACCTGCTGGCGACCCTGCCCAGGGTGACCGAGCGCGGGTTCGTCGTCGTCTGGCGCGACGGCCGGGTCTGCGGCATCGTCACGACCGCTGATCTCGCGAACGCCTACGACCGGCTCGCGCACCCCTACTTCCTGATCGGTGAGATCGAGCGGCGGCTGCGCCGATGCCTGGGGCTGAGGTTCGGCCTTGAGGACCTGCGAGCCGTCAATCCGGACGCGACGAGCATCAGCAACCTGATGTTCGGGGAGTACCTCAAGCTGCTGCGCCCGCCCGACCAGTGGGCAAAGCTCAGCTGGGCGACGGTCGATCACCAGCAGTTTCTCCGCGACCTCGACGAGGTCCGGCGGATCCGTAACGAGATCATGCATTTCGACCCGCGGCCGCTCACCGACCGGCAGAAGGAACATCTGCGTCAGTTCTGCGGCGTGCTCAAGGGCGTTGATCCATATTGACCCCTTGCCGGTCTTGATCGCGGGCCTCCGGTCGACCGCCCCCTGAGGACCTGTGGCACCCGCGTGTCATCAAGAGGCCACCGCCAGCTTTCAACCTTTCCCTGGGCGCGGTGCGTCCATAAGGGAGACAAAGCACTTCCTTACGGACAAGGAGCGCCGTGTCCACCGCGCAGTCCGAACGATCTCCGCGAATTCCGCCGTCGCCACCATCCGGCCCGTCGGCCTCCACGGGCACGCCCTCGGGGCCCGGCGCGTTCGAGCGGCGCGCCGACCCGGTCGGGCGGCGCGAGGCCGGAGCGCCGGGAGAGCGACGAGAGCCGTCGCACCGGCACGGCGAGCCGGCCGGGCGTGTACGCGGCGGACCCCGGCCCTGGTCCTGGTCCTGGCAGGTCGTCGCACTGCTCGCGGTGGCCGTTACCGGGCTCGCGGGCGCGGTCGTCCTGCGTGGCTACCTGCCGGCGAACCCGCGGATCGTCGTGTACGGCGACTCGCTGATGGTCGAGGCGCAGGATGACTTCCGGGCGGCGGCGACCCAGGCCGGCGCGCACGCCATCCTGATGAAGATGTGGAGTGGCACCGCGCCGTGCAACTGGCTCGACGACGTGTCGGGCACGATCCGGGACTTCCAGCCGACGATCGCGGTGATCGCCTTCTCCGGTAACCGGCCGCCCTGCATGAGCGGGCGCGACCTCATCGCCGCCTACCGCGCGGACGTGACGGCGATGACCGAGAAGCTGGCCGCAAGCGGCGTCGAGGTGCGCCTCGTCGAGACGCCGCCGCGGCGCGGGGAGGCCGTCGACGCCGACGGGCGCACCGAGCTCGACCGGCTCTGGGCGCAGATCGCGAGCACCACGCCGCACACGAGGGTGATCCGCGCCGGGCAGTCCATCTCCGACCACGGCCGGTTCACCACCACCCTGCCCTGTGCCCCCGAGGACTCCTGCGGCCCCGACGGCCGGGTCGTGGTGCGGGCTCCTGACGGCATACACTTCTGCCCGCGTCCCACCGAACCGGCCGGCGTCTGCCCGGTGTACTCCGGCGGGGCCCGCCGCTACGGCCTCGCGGTCGCGCGCGGCGTGCTCGGCTGACCGGTGCCCCACCGCGTCGCGCGGCGTGCCGCTCGTACCTCTCATGACGCGCCCGGTACGCGCGTGACGCGGCGCGTGGCTACCGGTGCGCGCCGCGCTCATGCCGTTCTCGCGGTGCGTCACCGGGCTGTCGCCAGCTGGCTGCCCAGTGCGCTTGGATGGTCGTCGCCGTGCCACTATGTATCCAAGATGTTTCGCTTCCGCGTCGACGAGGTCTCCGGCGGCGCTCCGATCGTTGACATTCTCTACTGATCCAGTGAACATAGAGTCATGTTCTCCGAACACGCCCGACTGTTGTCTGGCCGCCACGCGGCCCCCATCACGCCGTCGCGGCCGTGTCCATCCCGCTTTCCGGCGAACGGCCCGGTACGGCGATCCGCCTGACCCGCGTCAGCCGGCCGGCCGGCGTACTCTCGCCCCGGTGCCGCTGACCTGCGCGTTCCCGACTGGTCGCCTGCCCGCCCCGCCATCGCGCCGGCGGGCTCCCGCCGTCCCGCGTTCGCCGCGGCCCCATGCGGGCATCGGACTCGTCCAGAACCGCGCTCGGACCCGCTCACGGGCCGGCGGGACCGCCGCGGCACTTGTCCGCCTCTTCGCCCGGAGTTCGTCCCAGCGCCACTCCGCTGTGTCGTCGGCCAGGTTTCGGAAGCGCAACGTGAACACGTGCCCCCGCGGCGTCCGACCGCGACGGGCGCGGTACTGTCCGCCGTCGTCTGAATCGCGAGACCACCCGTGGGCGCTGCCCCGCCCCCGCCGCATACCACGGGATGCCACTGGTCTCGGTCGGTGTGGCCGCCGGGCCAGCGGCGGACGACACCCCTGGGCGGCACCCGCCGGCCGGGGGACGACCCCCGCCCACCGAATCGCCGACCTCCCAGCAGACCTCCCGGATCGCGGACCTGCCGGCAGACCTCCCAGATCGGCTCCCAGACCTCCCCGATCGCTTACCTCCCAGATCGCTCCGCGATCCGGCAGGAACCCTGTCGCCAATCGGGCAGGGACCCCGGGTCCGGCGGGAGCCCGGGTGGCGCCCGGCGCCGGCATCCGCCGGTGGGCACCGACGGCCGGCGACCGCCGACCGGCAGCACAACGGCTGGCAGCGGTGCCGGCCAGAAACCAGGAGTGTTCGATGACCCCAACGCTCATTCCGGCCGTGCCGTCGGCCCGGCCGCCCGAGGCGCGAGCGCGGACCGACGCCGCGTCACCGGGGACTCGGCAGAACGATGCGCACCGCCGGGACACCCGGTCCTGGCCGAGCGCCGAGCCGGAACGAGACCCACGCGGCGCCGTCGTCGTGCTCCCGGGTCGCGGCGAGTCCGCCGAGCTCTTCGAGCCGCTGGCGTTCCGCCTCGCGCTGGACGGCTACGAGGTGACCTATCTCGGCATGGGGGAGGACAGCACGCTCGCCCTTGGCGAGTGCAGGGTCCCGGGGCGGCCGTTCGCGCTGGTCGGCTCGGACACCGGCGCGCTGCGAGCGCTCGCCGTCGCCGGCTCGCCGGCGCTGCGCACCGACGCGCTCGTGCTGCTCGGCCTGCCGCTGCTCTACCGCCCGGTCGCGGGCGAGATCCCGTCCGAGCCGCCGCCGCGGGCGCTGCCCGACCTGCCGATCCTGCTCGTGCATGGCGTCGGCGACGAGGTCAGCCCCCTGCAGGTGGTCCGGATGACGACCCGCACCGCCTCACGCGCCCGCCTGGTCGCCGTCCCCGGCGGCCACCAGGTCCTCACCGAGACGAGCTGGCGCGCCACCGCGGCCCACACCATCGCCTTCCTCGAGGACGTCGCCACCGCCCCCGCCCACTGGGTTCCCGCCGGATCGGCCTAGCCGGGGTCCCTCCCGGATCGGCGACAGGGTCCCTGCCGGATCCGGGGTCCCTGCCCGATTGGCGACAGGGTTCCTGCCGGATCGCGAAGCGATCTGGGAGGTCTGCTGGGAGGTCTGCTGGGAGGTAAGCGATCGGGGAGGTCTGGAAGCCGATCTGGGAGGTCGGCGATCTGGATGTCCGCGATCTGGGGGTCTGCCGGCAGATCTGCTGGCCGGCGGGCAGCCCGTCCGGTCCGGTCCCGGCCCACCGCGTCCCATCCCGCCCGTTCTGTCCGAGCGTCGCCGCATCCGTCCGGGTGGCCACCCTGCTGTAAGCCTGGTGTGGGCTGCTGGGATACAGGGGTGACCATGGCGGAGTGGACGGGTTGACCAGGGTGGGGTGGCGGGCTTGGCTGGCACGGTGACGGGCGAGGCCTTCCTCTATGACGCGGTCCGCACGCCCTGGGGACGCGGGCGCGTCGACGGAGCGCTGCGCGGGGTGAAGCCGGTCTCGCTGGTGGCTGGTCTGGTCGACGAGCTGCGCAAGCGGAACCCGACGCTGGACGTCGGCCGCCTGGGCGATCTGGTGCTCGGTGTCGCCAGCCCGGCCCGTGACCAGGCCGGTGACCTGGCCAGGGCCGCGGCGCTGGTCGCGGGCCTGCCGGACACCGTCTGCGGGGCCGTAGTCAGCCGGCTCGGCGCGTCGGGACTCGACGCGGTCGCGCTGGCCGCGGCGCGGGTGCGCGCGGGCTGGGACGATCTCCTGCTCGCCGGCGGCGTCGAGTCGATGTCACGGGTGCCGGCGGGCGCGGACGCCGGGCCGCTGGCGAGCGACCCGGCGACCAACTACCAGACCGGCTTCGTCCCCGCCGGCGTCGCGGCCGACCTGCTGGCCACGCTGACGGGCCTCACCCGCGCGGACCTCGACGCCTACGCGCTGCGGTCGCGCCGGCTGGCCGCGGACGCCTGGGCCGACGGCCTTCTCGCTCGCTCGGTCGTCGCCGTCCATGACCACGGCCTGCTCGTCCTCGACCACGACGAGCGGATCGGACCGGTCGGGGCCGGCGTCCTGGTCGAACAGTCCCGGCTGGACGCCGCCGCCGGCCACCTGGCGGGGCTGCCGGCGGCGTTCGCCCAGGCCGGCGAACAGGCGGGCTTCGACGTGGTGGCGACCCGGGCCTACCACTGGCTCGAACGCGTCGACCACGCGCACACGGCGGGGAGCTCGGCGGGGCCGGCGGACGGCGCGGCGCTCGTCCTCCTCGGCGGTGAGCGGGCCGGCGAGGAACTGGGGCTGACGCCGAGGGCACGGGTCGTGGACGTCGTGCCAGCGGGGTCCGACCCGACGCTCGCGCTGGGCGGCGCGTCGGCGGCGACCCGCGCGCTGCTCGCCCGCGCCGGGCTTGGCGTCGACGATGTCGACCTGTTCGAGACGGACGAGTCCTATGCGGCCGTCGCGCTCGCCTACCAGAAGGACCTGGCCATCCCCGACGAGAAGCTCAACGTCAACGGCGGCGCGCTTGCCCTGGGCCACCCACTGGGCGCCACGGGTGCGAGGCTCGTCATCGCCGCGGTCGACGAGCTCGAGCGGCGCGCCGCCCGCCGGGCGATCGTCAGCGTCAGCGCGGGCGCCGGAATGGGGGTGGCGACGCTGCTGGAGCGGGTCTGACGGTCTCCTGGACCGGGGCCGGTGGCGACGCGCCGCATCTCCCCGTTCATCCTTTCTTCGTCCCCCTTGTCCGCTCGCCGGTACCAGTCGCCTCCGATGCCCCACCTCCGTTGCCCACCCCGCCGCCGCCCGCGGCCTTCCCGACCCGGAGACGACGCCGATGCCCGAGCCGTCGCCAGCGTCGTCGACCGCGCTGACGTCCGAGGCGGAGCTGACGTCCGAAGCGGTACCGACGTCCGAAGCGGAGCCGACGTCCGAAGCGGAGCCGACGTCCGAAGCAACGTCGACCTCCGAGGCGGTATCGACGTCCGAAGCAACGTCGACCTCCGAGGCGTCGCCAACCTCCGAGGCGTCGCGGGCGCCCGCGACGCCATCCACGGCCTCGACGGTGGCGGCCTCGACGGTGACCACGACAGCCGCGACCACGACGGCCGCGGCGACGACGGCGCCCGCGGTGACCCGGCCGCCAGTACCGCCGCCGTCCGAGCTCGCGGCCGGCGAGCGGGGGAGCGGCGAGCCGGGAAGCGGCGAGCCGGGCAATGAGGCCGAACGGATCGGGGTGATCCGGTGGGAGCGGGGCGCGGACGGGATCGTCGTGCTGACGCTCGATGACTCCGGACAGCCCGCGAACACCACCAACGCGGCCTTCCGGAGTTCGCTGGGCGCCGTCATCGAGCGGCTGGAGCGCGAGCGCGCGTCGCTCACCGGCGTGGTGGTGACGTCGGCGAAGCCGACCTTCGCCACCGGAGCCGATCTGCGTGAGCTGGCCGAGCTGGCCGACCCGCGGGCCGCGTTCGAGCTGGCCACCGTAGGCAGGGACCATCTGCGCCGGCTGGAGACGCTCGGCCGGCCGGTGGTCGCGGCGCTCGGAGGCGCCGCGCTCGGCGGCGGGCTGGAGATCGCGCTCGCCTGCCACCACCGGGTCGCCCTGGACGCGCCCGGCACACAGCTCGGCCTGCCCGAGGCGACGCTTGGCCTGATGCCGTCGGGCGGCGGGGTGGTCCGGGTGGTCCGCCTGCTCGGGGTGCTGAACGCGCTGGTCAACGCCCTGCTGCAGGGCCAGCGGTACAGCGCGGCGCGAGCGCGCGCCCTGGGGCTCGTCGACGGGCTGGTCGCCACGCGGGACGAACTGGTGCCGGCGGCGAAGGCCTGGATCCGGGCGAACCCGGCACCGGTGGCGCGCTGGGACATCCCGGGCTACCAGATTCCCGGTGGCGGCCCGTCGAGTCCCGCGCTCGCCGCCGCGCTCGCGTCGCTGCCCGCGGGCCTGCGCCGCCAGCCCGCCGGGGCGGCCCAGGTCGCGGGGCCCGCGATCCTTGCCGCCGCGGTCGAGGGTGCCCAGCTCGACGTCGACACCGCGGGCGTCGTCGAGTCGCGTTACTTCGCCGAGCTGGTGACCAGCCAGGCGTCGAAGAACCTCGTCCAGGCGTTCTTCGTGGACATGGGCCGGGTCGTCGCCGAAGGCGCGGCCTCGGCGGATGGTCCGGGCGGCCGGGCACGGTTCGAGGCGCCGAAGGCGTTCGTCGACCGCCTGCTCGGCGCGTACCTCGCCGAGGCGGCCGCGATGGTGGGCGAGGGCGTGCCCGCGCCGTCCGTCGAGCAGGCCGGCATGCAGGCCGGCTTCCGCTCATCGCCGCTGCGGCTGTGTGACGAGCTCACGCTCGCCACCGTCCAGGCGGCGGCGGCGGTCGCCGTGGCCGTGGCCGTGGCCGAGGCGCCGGCGGGCGGAGGGGCCGTCGCCACGGGACAGGACCACGGGGCGCTCGCGGTGCTCGACCGGATGGTCGAGGAGTTCGGCCGGTCCGGCCGTGCTTCTGGCGCCGGGTTCTATGAATACGCCGACGGCCGGCGCGCGGGCCTGTGGAAGGGGCTGCGGGAGCTCTTCGGCAAGGACGGCGACGGCGATGGCGGCGGGGACGGCGGCGGGGACGGCGCCGGGGACCCTGTCGGGGAGCCGGCCGGGATCGCGTTCGAGGAGCTGAAGGAGCGGCTGCTGTTCGCCGTGGCGCTGCGGACCGTCGGCTGCCTCGACGAGGGCGTGATCGGCTCGGTGGCGGCGGCGAACGTCGCCTCGCTGACCGGAGCCGGTTTCCCGGCCTGGACAGGCGGGGCCCTTCGGTACGTCAACGGCTATCCCGGCGGGGTGGCCGGCTTCGTGGCCCGGGCGCGCGCGCTCGCGGCCCGCCACGGCGCCCGCTTCGCCCCGCCCGCGCCGCTGGTGGCGCGAGCCGAGCGCGGCGAGCCGTACGCCTGACAGCCTGCCCGCCCGTTCGCCGTCGTCACCGTGCCGTGACCGATCGGTGGACGCGGCGGGGTCACGGCGGTAAACCAGTCTGCGGTCGCCGAAATGGGTTCTAGGCCTACGCCCGGAGCGGTCTTGGAGAGGTCTGGAGCGGTTCAGCGCCAAGGACCCATCACCCGGCGAGAGTCAGCACGTCGACGCATGCCGGCGGGGCCGGCGGACGGGCGCGGCCGCGGCCGCGGCCCGCGGCCGGCGCGCGCCGTCCGCACAGCGAACTGTTCGGAGAGGGAGTGACGAGCCGATGGAGCCAGGCGCTGGAGCGTCGACGTCCGGCGATGCCGCAACGGGGGCCGGGGCGTCGACGGGGCCGTTGGCCGGCCTGCGGGTGGTGGAGCTCGCCGGGATCGGGCCGGGACCGCATGCGGCGATGGTGCTCGCCGATCTCGGCGCCGACGTGGTCCGGGTGGACCGGCCCAGCGGCGGCGGTGTGCAGGGCGCTCCGAAGACCGGTGACCAGCTGCTGCGCGGCCGGCGCTCGGTCGTCCTCGACCTCAAGGACCCCGCGGGCACGGAACGACTGCTCGCGCTCGTCGAGCGGGCCGACGTACTCATCGAGGTCTATCGGCCCGGCGTGGCCGAGCGACTCGGAATCGGCCCCGACGTGTGCCTGGAGCGCAACCCGCGCCTGGTCTACGGCAGGATGACCGGCTGGGGCCAGGAGGGCCCATGGGCGCACACGGCCGGCCACGACCTGAACTACATTTCCATCACCGGCGTCCTGCACGCGATCGGCCCGAGGGACGGCAAGCCGACGGTGCCGCTCAACCTCGTCGGCGACTTCGGCGGCGGCTCGATGTTCCTGCTCACCGGCATCCTCGCCGCGCTCTGGGAGCGGGAGCGGTCCGGTGCCGGCCAGGTCGTGGACGCGGCGATGGTCGACGGCGCGAGCGTGCTGGCCCAGATGATGTGGGGCTGGCGCGGCGACGGGTTCTGGTCGGACGAGCGCGGGGTCAACGTCCTCGACGGCGGTGCGCCGTACTACGACACGTATGTCTGCGCGGACGGCCGCTATGTCGCGGTCGGCGCGATCGAGTCACAGTTCTACGCCGCGCTGCTCGCCGGCCTCGGGCTCGCTGACGCCGGCCTGCCCGGCCAGAACGAGCGTGCGGGCTGGCCGGAGCTGCGCGCCCGATTTACCGGGGCCTTCCTGTCGAAGACCAGGGATGAGTGGGCGGCCGTCTTTGACGGCACAGATGCCTGCGTTACCCCGGTGCTGACCTGGGCCGAGGCGGGATCCCATCCACACCTAGCCGCCCGCGGCACGCTGCTCACCATGGACGGCATCGAGCAGCCAGCGCCGGCGCCGCGGTTCTCGCGCACCGTTCCCGGCACCCCGACCTCGCCGCCGTCTAAGGGCGCCGACACGGACGAGGTCTTCGCCGACTGGCTTGGTGAGCAGCCAGCGGCCCAGGCCTAAGCCGACGCCCGGGCCGCTGCCTAGGCCGAGGCGCCGGCACGGGCATAGGCCGGAGCTCCGGCACGGCGTGAGTCGGGAGCGCTTATGAGTGAGTGCTCATTATGATGGACTGTGCGTGTGCGACGGCGAACCAGGATGGCGACGCACCAGGAGAGCATGAACATGAAGGGGCAGGACACGTGGAGATAGCGGGTGCGGTAGCCGTCGTCACCGGCGGCGCCTCGGGCCTCGGGCTCGCGACGGCCCGTCGGATGACCAAGGCCGGGGCGAGCGTGGTGCTGCTCGACCTGCCGACCAGCGCGGGTGAGCAGGCCGCCGCGGAACTCGGCGAGCGAGCCCGGTTCGCCGCGGCCGACGTCACCGACGAGGGCGCGGTCGCCGCGGCCCTGGACCTGGCCGAACAGCTGGGAGCGCTGCGCCTGGTGGTGAACTGCGCGGGCATCGGCCCGCCGGCCCGGGTGCTCGGCCGGGCGGGTGTCCACCCGCTGGACCTGTTCGCCAAGGTCGTCGGCGTCAACCTGATCGGCACGTTCAACGTGCTGCGCCTCGGCGCGGAGCGGATCGCGCGCACCGAGCCGCTGCCCGGTGGCGAGCGGGGCGTCATCGTCAATACGGCGTCGGTCGCGGCGTTCGACGGCCAGATCGGCCAGGCGGCGTACTCGGCATCCAAGGGCGGCATCGCCGGCATGACGCTGCCGATCGCCCGTGACCTCGCCGACAAGCTGATCCGCGTCGTCACTATCGCGCCCGGCCTGTTCGCGACGCCGCTGCTCGCGAGCCTGCCGAAGGAGGCGCAGGAGTCCCTGGGCAGGCAGACTCCGCATCCCAGCCGGCTCGGCGACCCGGACGAGTACGCCGCGCTGGTCGAGCACATCGTCGCCAACCCGATGCTCAACGGCGAGGTCATCCGCCTCGACGGCGCCATCCGCATGGCCCCGCGCTAGCCGGCTCTCGCCATCGGGCCGATGACGAGATGTGGGGGTGAGGGGCGCGTCGGCGACCCTCACCCCCGCGAAAGGCGGGACTGGGTGTCGGCGCCGCTCAGTCGGGCACGGCGGTCGGAGACGCGTGCTCGGGGGCCGACCGTGGGGCCGGGGGCGGCGACGACGGCTCCTGCCCGTTCGCGTTCGCCTCGATCGCGACGGCCTCCGTCGCGCCCGCCGTCACGCTGGGCGCGGCTGTCACGATCTCGACGCCGTCCGTGGATACGGACACGGCCGCGCCGACGCCGGCGGGCTCGGTCGTCGCCGCGGGCCCGGCCACGGCGGCCTCGGCGCCGGCAAGGCGCCTGGGCAGGAGGAAGGCCGCCGGTACCGAGACGACCGTGAAGATCACCGGCAGCCAGAACGTCGTCCCGAACGCGTCGGCGACCCAGCTGGGGATCGGCCCATCCCCCGAGCCACCCGCCACCGCGATCGAGGCGCCAGCGCCGGCGTGCCCGCGGATCTGGGTCGCGAGGACGACGGCGAGCACCGCGGTGCCGATCGAGCCGCCGATCTGCTGCAGGATCCGCGACGCCGTGGTCGCCCGCGGGATCTGGTCGTGGCGCAGCCCGTGGTAGGTCGCGGTCATCACCGGGATCATCGTCACGGCCATGCCGACGCCCCGCACGGCCAGCGAGAACCCGAGCAGCCACTCGCTCGGGCCGCGGCCGGCCTGGGTATAGGCGATCGAGCCGAGCACGGTCAGAGCGAGGCCGAAGATCACCATTACGCGCGGGGAGATCCTGTTCGCCCGTGGGGCGACCAAGATCATCCCGATTCCCAGGCCGAGGCCCTGCGGCGCGAGCAGCAGCCCGGCGCCGGTCGCGTCCCGACCGCGGGCAATCTGCTCGAAAAGGGGCGTCAGGAACATCGCGCCGAACAGCGACATGCCGAACAGGAACATCAGGGTCGTCGAACCGAGGAACGCCGGGTTGCGCAACAGCCGCAGGTCGATGATCGGCTCGACCTTGGTGCGCAGCGCGTGCACGGCGAAGGCGGCGAGCAGCGCAAGCCCGATCAGCATCGGGACCAGCACATGCGCGTTGGCGAAGTTGCCCTTGCTGCCAGCCTCCGAGAAGCCGTAGACGGCAACGGCCAGGCCGGGGGAGAGCAGCGCCAGGCCCACGACGTCGAGCGGATGGCGTTCGCTTGCCCGGGTGGCCGGCAGGACGCGCTGGGCAAGGAAGATCGCGATGAGGCAGACCGGGATGTTGATGAAGAAGATCCAGCGCCAGCTGATGTTGTCGACGATCACGCCGCCGAGGACCGGACCGAGTACCGGGGTCACGACCGCCGGGAGGGAGACCGCCGCCATCACCTTCGGCAACTGAGCCGGGCCGGCTGCCTGCGCCAAGATCGTTTGCATCAGCGGTAGCAGTAGACCACCGCCCAGGCCTTGCAGCACCCGGAACCCGATCAGGCTGCTCGCCGACCAGGCGACGCCGCACAGCGCCGAGCCGACCAGGAACATGCCCAGCGACAGAATCCACATCCGCTTGCCGCCGAACCGCTCGACCGACCAGCCGGTCAGCGGGATCACCATCGCCAGTGCCAGCAGGTAGCCGGTGGAGACCCACTGGATCGTCGAGACGCCGACGTCGAACTCTTTGCCGAGGGTCTGGATGGCGACGGAGGTGATCGTCGCATCCAGCTGCACGGCGACGACGCCGACCAGGATGACAAGCGCGAGCCGGACCAGCGCCGGGTCGAGCTTCTCGCCCTTCGCGCTGGTGCCGGCGCCGGCCGGGGAGGTCTGCCGGGCGGTCCGGGGCGCCGCGGGGGATGACGAGCTCATCGGCCTCTCCGTTGGGGCGATGGGTGCCCTGGGTCTTCGACGGAGGGCCCCGCACGGGTGGTGGTCGTCGTTGCCAGTTGCCAGTGTCGTCGGCGCGCCGCCGGCGGCCCGCCTTCGGCCCGGCGGTTCGCGCCGGGCCAGGGCACGGCGGTGGCGAGTTTCCGGCGGCGGCGGAGCGTGGAGCGCGTCGTGATGCCAGCCTTGGGATGGCGACCATGGCTGACCGATACAGTGTATCGCCTTCGATACGGCGTATCGAGCGCGGGCTTCCGGCGCGTTCCGCCCTCTGACGCGTGGCGCGGCCTGCCGGTGGCCTGATGATCTCAGATTCCGGACAGGGTCCAATCAGCTCCGTATCCTTGGGCGATGCGAGGCCACGCGGACACGCCCCGCACGCCGAACGTCGCCGCCACCGGGTCCGGCCCACCTGGCGGCCCGTACTCGTCCGGGTCCGGGTCCAGCGACCCCGGGCACGTCACGCCCTCCGGTCACCCAGGGGCTGTGGGGCCCGCCGGCCCCCTGGAAGGGCGACGCGCGAGCACGGGGGATGCCTTCGGCCTGCTGGGCTGGCGAGGCCGCCCCCGCCGTGGGACAACAACCCCAGATGCCCCGGCCTATCCGACCGGACCGGTGGCTCCGCCGGGATCGGACCGTTCGGATCCGGCGTCCGCTGACGATCCCGAAGCGCTGGAGGCGCTGTGGCTGCGTCCCCGGCGCGCCGAACGGTCGTCGGCGCTGACCAGGGAGGCGATCGTCGCCGCCGCCATGGCGATCGCGGACGCCGAGGGCATCGACGCGGTGTCCATCCGGCGGGTGGCCGGAGCGCTTCGGGCCCGGCCGATGAGCCTGTACTCGCATTTCTCCCGCAAACAGGACCTGATCGACCTAATGGTCAACGAGGCGGCGGGGGCGTCCCTGGTTCCGGGCCAGTTGCCGGCGGACTGGCGGGAGGCGCTGCGGATGATCGCTCATCACACCCGCGCCGCGGCGCGGCGATATCCATGGATGCTGTCGGTGGTCCCGAAGCGCGCCGCGATCGGTCCGAACGCGCTGCGCCACTTCGACCAGTCGCTCGCCGCCCTCTCCAGGCTGGACGTCGGCAGGGAACAAAAGATCGCGATCATGGTCGCTGTGGACACCTACACGGTCGGCCAGGTTGTCCGCGAGCTGGCCGGTCTGCCGACGTCCCATGGCGACGAGACGGGCGACGACGCGGGGACGGCCGGCGGCGTCGGAGCTGAGCACGTCTCGCGGCTCCGGGCGGCCGAGGGCTACCTGCGCCGGCTGGTCGAGACCGGCGAGTACCCGCACATCGCCGACTTCGGGATCGATTCGGTGATCCACGCCCACGAGGCCGAGACCGCCGCCGCCGACCGTCGTTTCACCGACGGCCTGACCTGGCTCATCGACGGCATCGCGGCCTCCCTCGCCACCGAACGGAACGGCGGCGACGACGGTGACGGTGACGGCGGTGACGGCGCTCGCCCGGCTGACGGTGACCCGACTGGCGTGTGACGCCGCCACCTGGTGGACGGACGTCCCAGCCTCCCGGTGAACGGGCGTCCCAGCGCGGGACGGCACCGACGAGTCCCGTGCGCCGATGTCAGGTCAGGCGGTCGACCACAGGTTGTGGCGGCGCAGAACGTCGCGCAGCAGCTCCGGCCGGTCGGTGATGATTCCGTCGACGCCGAGTTCGAGCAGCATGGACATCGACGCCTCGTCGTTGACCGTCCAGACGTGGACCGGCAGACCGAGCGTGTTCATGTAGCGCACGAACCGTGCGTCGCACACCGGGAGCGCCCGGAACGCCACCGGCACCTGCACGACGTCGCGCCCGATCAGACCGCGAGGCCGCCGTGGCTGCCTGTTCGCCGCCCCAGTGGCCTGGGCCGGCACCAGGGCCGCGTCACCGTTCGATGCATCGCGGTTGGACATGTCGCCGCGCTGACCGGCGGCGGCGCAGGCAAGATCTTCCGATCTCACGACCGCGGGCCGGGCATCGTCGCGCGTCTCGGCGTCCAACACGCTGTTCGCCCGCGGTCCTGCCTGGCTCACACCATGACCATGACCATGGGCGTCGCCGTTGTCGCCGTTGTCGCCGTTGTCGCCGCGGTCGCCGTTCAGGCGAAGGCTGCCGCTGCCGCCCGCGGGCCGTCGCCAGCCTCGTCTGGCGAGGCTCAGCCATGGGGGGAGGACGCTGCACAGGCGGGCGACGGCGATCGCGGACAGCCCCGCTCCGACACACAGCCCCGGCCCGGCCAGCCGGCGCGCCTCGCGGGCGACCGCGTCGTCGAACGAGGTGACGCAGACGCGGTCCAGTGCGTTCGCCCGGCGCAGCGCCGCGAGCATCGGCTCGAGCGCGGCCGGCTCCTTGACGTCGAGGTTCAACCGAACCTCCGGCCAGCGGTCCAGCAACTCGTCCAGCCGTGGGATCGGTTCCCCTTCGTCCGAACCCGCCCAGGCGCTCTTCGAACGAACCTCGGCGCCGCCGATGCGGTCGGCGCCCGGGTTGTCAGTCGGGTTGCCGGCCGGGCCGCCAGCCTGGGCGCGGTCGACCGCCGAACCGCCGGAGGGGGAAGCAGAGGAGAGGTGGGGAACGGCCTGGCCGGGCGCCGACGGCGACGAGAACGGCGTTTCCGAGGTTGTGGGCGTTATGGACGGACGGCGCAGGCGGACGCGGCTGGCCTCGGCCAGGGGCAGGTCGGCGAGCCGGCCGGGCCGGTCCGCCACCCGTTCCAGGGTCGAGTCGTGCAGGACCATGGCCGTCCCGTCACGGGTCACGCGGACGTCGGTCTCCAGATAGCGGTACCCGAGCGCGACGGCGTTCTCGAACGCCGGCCATGAGTTCTCCGGCCACGGCCCAGCCCCGCCCCGGTGCGCCAACGGGATCGGCCCGGGGTGGTCAAGGAAGCGGTGGCGGCTCATCGTCCTCCGTGGTTCCGCGGTCGTCGGCTGTGCCCTCACCATTCTCCGCGGTGAGACCCCGGTGGCCGAGTCCGCCGCGCGTGAGCCGGCGCCCGGTGGCAAGGTCAGGCGTCGATGAGCACGGCGACGGTGCCGCCCGCCGTGGCCGTACGTCCCGTGGTGCGCTCATATCTCCGGATGAGGTCATGGCCGCGGGTTCGGCGCCCGAGCTGGCGTTCGGCGCGGAACAGGGCGTTGCGGCGCGGCGGAGGGAAGGTGGCTGCCAGGTCGGCGACAAGGGCGTGCCTGTCGATGCCCGCACTCGCGAGCACCCACGCGGCACCGGGGTCCAGCGCGCCGAGCGCGAGGGCCAGGTGCTCGGGCCGGTGCGCGCGTTCGCGGCGGGCGAGTGCCAGGCGGAGCGACGCCTCGTAGGCTGCCTGCGCGTCGAGGCCCAGCGGCGGGCTCATCCGGGCGCAGCGCCGCCTTGCCGCGGCCGCGCCCAACGGAAGCAGCGGCTCGCGTAGGGGCGGTCGATCCAGCGACCGCACCCCCGTCCCCGCAAGGCGAAGCAGACCGTCGACATCCACGCCGAGCGTGGCCAGGGTGTCCCGATCAGCTGCCACTCCAGCCCCGGCGGGCGCGGCCACCAGGACGACTTCCCGTAGCACGGCCGCCGACGCGCCGTGCCTGACCAGCACGGCGGAAACGGCATCGTCGCCCGTCGCGAGCACGAGCAGCAGGTGCTCGCTGCCCACGCGGGCATGCCCAAGGCCACGGGCCAGTGCCATGGCCCGGCCCACCGCTCGGCTCAGTTCCGGATGGTCGCCGCTGAACATCGGCCCCCCTCAGCTTTCGTCAGTCCGGTGGTACTTGCGGTGCACGGTCTGTTTCGTGACGCCGAGCCGGACAGCGATCTCTCGCCACGACCAGCCCGCCCGCCGAGCGGCCGCGACCTGCTCGGCTTCCAACTGCTCCACGAGCCGACGGAGACGGGCTACGGCCCGCAGCCCGGTATCGGGGTCCACCGCTCGCACGGCATCACCGAGACCGGCATCGAGCTCAGCGTCAAGATCGGCGGTTGGCATTTCGTCAGCATATGCTGACGAAAAATCGTCGTCAACATATGCTGACGATCGCGCTGTCTGTGTTGATCGCCCCAGGGCTGCGGCCCTATGAGGCCGCGGCGGTGGCCGCCTTCATGGTCGAGCGCGGGTCGGCGCCGGGGGCGGGACGCCGCGAGCCTGACGGACGGTCAGGTGCGGATTGGCCTGGGTTGGCCCGAGGTTGTGGAGGTGGTGATGGGCAGGACTTACCGGCGCAGATCGACGATGGGCCTTGCTCGATGAGAGGGCCCCGGCCCACCCGTCCGTCCTGCGAGCTGGTACAGTCGTCCACGTCGACGCGGAGGCGCGCCTGACGGCAAGGCCAGCAGCAAGAAGTAAGACCGAGGAACATGCGCCGCTAGCTCAATTGGCAGAGCAGCGGACTCTTAATCCGCGGGTTCGGGGTTCAAGTCCCTGGCGGCGCACCCGTAAAGTTGTTACGTACCAGCAGGTTCAGACCGGCCCTCGGGCCGGTCTTTTGCTTTGTTGATCGTTGTGGGTGTCGTGTGGGTGTGATCTTGTATGCGTCGTGGGATCGCCCTTTCCAGGGTCTCCGCAGCGCGCTGTCCGGTGGACCGGAGCAGGTGGGTGTAGAGCGTGCCGGTGATCGTGGTGGACGAGTGGCCGAGCCGCTTGGACACGAGGGTCAGGTCGATGCCCTGGTCGAGCTGGATCGACGCCGACGAGTGGCGGAGGTCGTGGTTGCGCCGACGTCGGCGCAAGCACGATTGTGCCGACCTTCGCGTTGTGCCGACGGGGTCGAGCATGTCGCTGGCAGCGTGATGACTCGCTCGTGCTATGTCGGCACAACGATTCCCCGATGATGGTTGTTTGATCATAGTTTCCCCGTGTCCTGACATCGAGTTCAGGGAGGGGAGATGGCTGGTCCTGGGAGTCGGGTGAGCCGGGTGCTGATGCGGGGGTCACTGGTACCGCACGCCGAGGAGTTCAGGGGCGAGTTGCTGGGGCGGGGCTACACGCCGCTGACGGCGGTGAACCAGTTACGGCAGGTCGGACGGTTGAGCTGCTGGCTCGAGGAACGCGCGCTCGAGGCGTGCGACCTCGACGAGGAGCGCATCGGCCAGTTCCTGGCGTTCCAGCGGGACGCCGGGCGGCATAGGGCGGGGTGGTCCCGTCCTGGCCTGATGTGCCTGCTGGAGATGCTGCGCCGCACCGGGGTGACGCCGCCCGCGGGGCCGGCGGCGCGGCCGGCCTCGGCGACGGATGTGCTGGTCGCCTCGTTCGAGGGATACCTCGCCAGCGAGCGGGGGCTGGCCGCCGGCACGATCGAGGGTTATGGCGGGCACGCGCGCCGGTTCCTGGAGGCGTTCACGCCCCCGGGCGGCCTCGCGGCGCTCAGCGCGCGGCAGGTGACGGCCGCGGTGCTCACGGAGTCCGCCCGGGTGGGAGCGAGCGCGACGCGGTTCTACCTCGTCGGCCTGCGGTCGTTCCTGCGTTTCTGCTTCGCCGAGGGGCTGGTGCCGGTCGATCTGTCGGCCGCCGCGCTGGCGATGACCGGGCGGCGCCGCGCGCTGCTGCCCCGCGGGATCACCCAGGACGCGGCTGCGGCGCTGCTGGAGGGCTGCGACCGGTCGGCTCCGCTCGGCCTGCGCGACCACGCCATCGTGATCACCTTGCTGCGTCTCGGCCTGCGCGCCGGCGAGGTGGCCGCCCTGAGACTCGACGACCTCGACTGGCGGGATGGGCAGATCACCGTGACGAGCAAGGGCGGCCGGTGCGACCTGCTTCCGTTGCCGGCCGACGTCGGCGCGGCACTCGCCTCCTACCTGCGGCACGGCCGGCCAGCGAGCACCAGCCGGGCGGTGTTCCTGACGGCGCGGGCGCCCTACGCCCCGATCGCGCCGGGCACCGTGGCCTCGACGGTGCGCCGCGCCTGCCGGCGCGCGGGGATCGACGAGATCGGGCCGCACCGGCTGCGCCACACCGTGGCCTGCGAGATGGTCCTCGCCGGTGTTCCCTTGGTGGCCACCGCGCAGGTGCTGCGCCACCGATCTCTGCAAACCACCGCTCTCTACGCCCGCGCCGACGTCGGACAACTGCGTGCTCTGGCGCTTGCCTGGCCCGGGGCGGAGGCGGACCGGTGACCGCGCTGGCCGGCCAGGTCGAGGACTACCTACGGCTGCGCCGGGCCCTCGGCTACCGGCTCGAGCGCGAGGAACGGTGGCTTACCGACTTCTGCTCCTATCTTCAGGTGGCGGGCACGACGACCATCGGCAGCCGCCTCGCGATCGAGTGGGCGAAGCTGCCCGCCGGGGCGTCACCGGCGCACTGGGCCCAGCGCCTGGGCGTGGTCCACCGGTTCGCGATCTGGCTGCACACCCTCGACCCGGCAACCGAGATCCCGCCGACCGGCGTGTTCCCCGCCCGGCGCCACCGCGCCACCCCCTACCTGTTCACCGACGACCAGATCCGCGACCTGCTGGCGCGGGCTCGGGCGCTGCACCCGCCGCTGCGGGCCGCGAGCCTGCACACCCTGCTTGGACTGCTCGCGGTCTCGGGCATGCGCATCGGCGAAGCGGTCACGCTGCGACGTGACGACCTCGACCTGGACACCGGGCTGATCACGATCCGTCTGGCCAAGCACGACCGCGAGCGGCTCGTGCCGCTGCACCCGACTGCCACCGCGGCGCTGCGCCGCTACGCGGCCGAACGCGACCGGCTCTGTCCCCGGCCACGCGCCGAGACGTTCTTCCTGTCGAGCACCGGCGGCAGGCTCGACCGCAGCGACGTGGGCAGGGCGTTCCGAAGGATCACCACCGAGGCCGGCATTCGCGATGAAACAACACATCCGCGCATACATGACCTCAGACATGGTTTTGCCCTCCAGACCCTGATCCGCTGGACCCGGGCCGGGCTGAGTGTCGACGCGAACATTGCCGTGCTGTCGACCTACCTCGGCCACGTCGCCCCGTCCGACACCTACTGGTACCTGTCGGCAGCGCCGGAACTGATGGAACTCGCCGCCCAGCGGCTCGCCACCCGACCGCGCCACACCGCAGGAGGGGCACAGTGACCACGCTCGCACCGGCCCTCCAGGGCTTCTTCACCGAACGGCTCATCGCGCAGCGCGCCGCCAGCCCGAACACGATCGCCAACTACCGGCAGACGTTCCGCCTCCTGCTGACCTTCGCCTCCACCCGCCGCGCCACGACGCCCAGCCAACTGGCCGTCACCGACCTCGATGCGCCCATGGTCTCGGCGTTCCTGTCCCACCTTGAACGCGACCGCGGCAACAGCCCGGCGACTCGCAACAACCGGCTCGCCGCGATCCACTCGCTGTTCGGCTACATCGCCCTGACCCAGCCCGAGCATGCCGCGACCGCCCAGCGGGTCCTCGCGATCCCGACAAAACAGGCCGAGCGGACCATCGTCACCTACCTCACCGAACATGAAGCGAACGCCCTACTGGCCGCCTGCGACCAGCGCACCTGGACCAGCCGGCGCGACCACGCCATGTTCGCGCTCGCCATGCAGGCAGGGCTGCGGATCTCCGAGCTCGCCGCACTGACCCGCCAGGACATCACCCTGACCACCGGCGCCAACGTCCACACCATCGGCAAAGGACGCAAGGAACGCCGCACCCCGCTCGTCCCCGTCACGAAGGCCGTGCTCAAGGCCTGGCTCGCCGAACGGCCAGGTGCCCCCGGTGACCCGCTGTTCCCGACCACCACCGGCAGACACCTCAGCCGTGACGCGATCGAACGCCGCCTCGCCCGCGCCGTCACCACCGCCGCCACGACCTGCCCGTCGCTGCGCACGAAGCACGTCACCATGCACACGCTGCGGCACACCGCCGCCATGCGACTGCTCGAAGCCGGCAACGACATCACCGTCATCGCGTTGTGGCTGGGACACGAGCAGCTCGCCACGACGAACATCTACCTGCACGCCGACATGGCGCTCAAACAGCAGGCGATCGACAAGGCCAACCCACCCGCCGCCACGCCCGGCCGTTACCAGCCGCCCGACCCGCTGCTCGCTTTCCTCGAGGCCCTCTGATTACACCGACACGACGCGGGCCCGCGACCCCCTGACCATCGGGACGCGCGCCTGCGTCGGCACAACGCGAAGGTCGGCACAATCGTGCAGCCGGCGGCGGGACAGCAGGTCCTCGCCGAGCTCGTCGCCCTTGCGCAGGTCGAAGGGGAGCCGGCCGTGGATCGTGAGCCGTGCGCCGCATCCGCGCCGTCGCATGGAGCGGGTCACGGTGACTTCGCCGATCGGTTCGCGGTCGCGGTAGACGGTCCAGGTCCGCTCGGGTGCTTCGTGGCGCTGGCCGACGTCGACGGTGAGTGATCCGGCGGCGGAGTCGTGGGAGACGACGCAGCAGAGACCGACGCGGCGGGCGATGACCTGCATGTGGTGGGAGACGTACTGCGGGTCGAGATAGCGGCCGTTGGGCTGGGTGAACATCAGGTTCGTGAGGTGGACGGGTTTGCCGTGCTGGTTGGTCAGGGTGCCGTTGTCCCAGCTGGTGCCGGTCTTCTCGCGGTGGGTGTCCTGGGCGAGTCGGTGGAGCGCGAGGGTGCCTAGCAGGGTTGGGCCGAGGTCGACCTTGCGCTTGCCTGACTTTGTCTTGGGTGGCCATGCGCCCCACCTGCCGCCGAACTCGACGATCTGCTGGCGGATGACCAGGACGCCGTTGTCCTCGTCCAGGCCGTCCCAGGTGGCGCCGCAGGTCTCGCCGCGGCGCAGGCCGGTAAGTGCCATCAGCTCGTACATCGGGGCGAGTCGGTCGCCAGTGGCCTCGTCGAGGAACCGGCCGATCTCGTGGGCCTCCCATGGCTCGATCTCCGGTGGCTCGTGCTCGGGCAGTTCGACGCCGGCGGCCGGGTTGAAGTCGATGCGGCGGTGGTCGACCGCGTCGTTGAGGGCGGCTCGCAGGGTCGCGTGGACGCGGGCGATGGTCGCCGGCCCGGGCGGGCGGGCTTTGCTCTGGCCGTCGGTTTCGATGCGTCGGTAGGCGGCGTCGATGTGGGTCTTGTCGAGTGCGGCGAGCGGTACCTGGCCGAGCAGTGGCTTGAGGTAGAGCCGGATGTGGCTGCTGTAGGACCGGTGGGTGCTCGGCCGGATCCGCCGTTTGCCCTCCAGCCACTGGTCGAGGTAGTCGCTGGTGCTCAAAGTGCCGAGGTGCTGCCGGCCGGCGTGGATCTTCGGCAGTTGCCCCTCGGCGTCTCGGGTGGCCTCCTTCTCGGTCGCGAAGCCCGAGCCGCGCAGAACCTTCCGGCCGACCAGCGGAATGAGTTCGTCGGGCACATCGATGCGCCACGACCACCTGCCGTGTGGCTTTCGCCCCTTGAGCTTCGGGCAGCGCTTACCGAGCTGCTTGTCGGTCTCGGGGTCACGGCAGCCGCAACGCTTTTCGGTCTGAATCTCCACGTGAACGCTCCCGCAGCCACCCGGTGTGGGAGTAGCCGCTGTTCGAGAAGGAATGTGGAACTGCGATTGACTGGCTCGTCTGGACCGCGCGGTGCGCGGCCGCACTGGATGCGCTGGTGCGTCTCGTTGCGGCTGGTGAGGAGCCTGTCGATCGCGATGATATGCGCCGATCCGTGCCGCTTCTGGGAGGCGCATCATCTGCGGGCGCGAGTCCTGTATTGGAGCTGTGTATTACGTCGCCTCTGGACTCAGGGCCGTCGCTAGCGCCTTTCTCGGGGTATCCGGACAATAACTGCGGCGAGGTGGCGCTGTAGCCGCGCTGGCGCGGTGCGTCGGGTCTTTGTTCGCGATTCGATAGGAAGTCGCCACTGCGGCCACTGGAGCGTGATATCTCGCCGAACGGCGGCCTTGGGCTCCCAACCCGTAGATGCACGAGCATCCGGCCGAGTTTTGGCCGCTCCCGTTGGTGCGAACAGAGCCGTCACTCAGGGGCCGTCGCAGGTGGGAACCGGGGAGTCACCGATGCTGCTTGCCCCTGGCGGGTTGTCGGGCGAGGACACGGCTGGTCGGGCGGCATCCTCGATGCCACGATCGCCGAGGGTCGAGGTCGTCGAGGTCGGTGATGGTTGGCCGAGGTGGACGAAGGCGGTCAGGACGTCGAGCGGGGTGTGCATCGCGGCGAGGGCTGCGACGGTTTCGAGGGGCGGGTTGGCGGGAGATAGCCACGGGCGACGGGCGAGGAGATTCCCAAGGCGGTCGGGGCTGAGCGCGAGCGCCTGTTGGTATTCGACTTCGTGGACCGCGAGGTCACCGTGGATCGGGTCGCGGACGAGCCGGGTCGTGCCGACGAGTTGGGAGGTCGCGGTGGGTGCGGGCCCGGAGAGCACGGCAAGCAAGGTGGGAACCTCGTCGGGGACGGTGACGGGTGCGACCCCTCGAGTGGGGTCGGCTGGGCCCGGCGGCCTCGGGCGGACGTCGTGGAGCCGGAGTCTGTGAGGGCTGTCGGTGACGCGTGCGGTCTCGGTCGTGGTGGCGAGGACCTCGCCGGGGATCAGATCCAGGCCTGCCTCGGCGCGGGCGGTCAGCAGCCGGTCGAGCGAGGGCCAGACGCTGGATCGGAGCGGAAGGACCGCATCAGCGGGTAGGAGAACGGGACGCATCGGGGCGTCGTGGGGTTGGACCTCGTACATCGGCGAGCCGGTGCGGTACTGCAAGGCGCGCAGCACGGTGCCGACGGTGAATCGGGGGTCGTCGACGGTGCGGATGACCGCGCCGGTCGCGAGTGGCAGTTCGGGCTGGTCGTCGATCGTCGGGTGGGTGCCGAGAATGTCGGCCAGGTGGAGCTCGGTGGTTTCCAGAGCCCAGGCGGGGTGGTGTTGCCAGGGATGGCCGGGCTGGTTGGCGACGTCGGGGCGCCACCGGTAGATCGTGCCTCCGCCGTGGCGCGGGACGGACGCGTAGAGGGTGCCATCGGCGTCCTGTCCATCGGGCAGGGCGACCCGGACACGGGTGCCAGGTGGGTAGGGCCGGCCCGGGATGGCGGCGAACTGGTCGAACAGGTTCGCGTAGCGGTCGACGAACCAGGCCTGGCCAGCGGTCAAACGGATGGAGGCGCGGCGCAGACCTGCGGGCAGGCCGAGAAGGCCGCGGAGCGCTTCGGAGGGCTCGGTGGTGAGGTCCAGCAGTCCGGGCACGTCGGCGTCGGCGAAGAAGATCCGTTCACCGTCGTAGATCCGCCAGTAGGCCAGGTCGTCGTCCGTACCGGTGGGTGGTGGGTCGGAGAGCAGATCGAGGCGGGCGGTGCCATAGCTCCAGGTGGCGATGACTGTCTCGGTGGCCAGTAGCCGGCCGTAGGTCGTCGAGAGGCCGCCGGCCTGGACTGTGCTCGCGCGCGAGGGCCGGTAGATCGCTGACTCTGCCGGGTCGGCCGCCGTCGAGGGCCGGTTCGCCCCGGGAGACGTCCGAGGCGCGGTGCCCGCTGATCGGGCGGACAGTGACGCCAGGATCAGGAACTGGCGGGCGGGTAGCGGGATCGGCCAGCCGAGGGCTGCCTCCAGCTGGCTGAGGGTGGTCGTGCGCGCCGTGTGGATGACCTGCGGGCTGTCGCGGCCGGCGACGGGTACGGCCAACTCGGCGACGTAGCCCGGGTTGGACTTGTGGAGACCGGTCGACGGGGCCAGCCGCCACCAGCCGGCGGGGACCTGGACACGTACCTCCGGCCTGGCGCGGCCGGCCGCCGCCAGCCGGCTGATGGGAATCCGCGGGCCGTGGCCGGTCCAGACCTCCGCCCTCGTGTGCGTGTCCGAGTCTTCTGGATGCTCTGTCATGGACCTGACGGTCCGCTGGCCAGTCACCGCGACAGTCACCGCGAAGGACATCGCCGATGCTGGTCGACAGGTCTTGACGTGAATCCGCTCACCGCCTCCTGTGTCGAGACCTGCTTCACGGCCAAATCGCGGGACGGCCTTCTGCCGACCGACTGGGTGGCTGGATGGGGGTAGCGATGTTTATCGCGAAGACGTAAATAGCCACCATGTCCCCTGGGGTGGGTGCGGCGATGACCTGAGGGATGACGGAGGAGACTGAGAACGCGGTCCCGGCTGGCATATGCATCCTGCCCGCCACCCGATCGGGCTCAGATACGGGCGTCCGCGGCCGTCTTCTGTCCACAATTAGGTCTACAACACGTTGTGGACCGAACGAATCGGGATGATCGACCATGGAACCTGGTGAGATGTGGGGCTACCGGGCCCGCCGTGTCGACCGGATTATCCCAGTACGGGTGGTCCGCCATGGCACCAAAAGGCCTGCGCGAGTCCTGGTCCGGTTCGAGGATTCTGCCATGGAGGGCAAGGAGGACTGGGTTTCGCCTGCCCGTTTGAAGGTCCCGTGGGATGCGGTGGAGGCCTTCGAGACGCGTGAGGCGGCCTGGGACGCGCTCTACGTGCTCTCGCCCGACGACGACGTGGCCGAGACATGGGCCGCCAACGACGTGTTCGACACGACCCTGAGCGGTGAGGAGATCGCGTCGCTTCACTGGAAGTACTTCTACCTAGAGATCAGCGACCTGCCCGCGTTGGCCGCGAAGTCCGGCCTTTCTGCCGAGGATTTCACCGGCGACCCGGTCGGATTCGAGGATGACGGCAAATTGGTCGTCTCCTGGCCGGTGGCGCTGCGGGCCGCGCAGGCGCTCGCGCGCCGAGATCCGCGCAGCATTCTGGCTCTGGTCGACAAAGAAGAGCGCGAGTACCAGCACGGGGCCATCCACGGCTACTACAGCTCCGGCAGCCGGCCGGTCTGGTTCGAGCCGGAGTGGGTTCGCGAGAGCGACAGCGAGAGTTACCACCGGCCGAAACGCGAGCTCCTGCGGGTCTGGTGCGGCGCCACAGCGAGTGCACGGTGGGACGAGCTTGAGGAGCTGCGTAAGGAGATCAAGAGGGTCGGCGACGTCGCCGAGCGCGCGATCGAGACGCTGCGCGCGGCCGGGCAGAAGTCGGTGGCCGACCGGCTCGCCCGCGAACTCGGCCAGACGGTCGAGATGCTCCGCGCCGACCCATCGAACCGGTAGGAGGAGCTCACCAGCGGCGCTGGCTGTCAAGCGGGGAGTAGGCGGACATGCCCTCGGGCATGAATGGGCCCAGCTTCGCTGGGGGCACCTCGTCCGGCGTCAGGTAGCTCAGCTGCCCGGCCACGAGGAGGGGATCGAGGCGGTCGGCTTCCTGTCGGATCCATCCGGCCCAGTCGAGCGCGGCCCTACGCTCGGCCTCGATGTCCAAGGTCGTAGCCCGGGCGGTGATGGCGTCGGCGTAGGCGCGTAGGTCCCGAGCATGTGCTTGAGCCTGGAGCTGGTCGGCGAGCCGACCGCGGTTGAGCTCCACGACGTACGCCTCGCGTGCCTCCTGGACCGCCTGTTCCCACCGTTCGCGGCGTTCGATCCGTACCCGTTCGGCGTGGGCGCGGGCCGCGATACGCCCGTCGGCGATCGACTCGGCGGTCATGAGCAGCGACGACAACTGGCTGTCGAGGGTCCAGCGTTTCCGGTCGGCCCAGCGCCGCTCACTGGGCAGCGTCATGACGAGGCGGCCTGACCAGCCGAGCACTGTGGTGGGGCTGGCACGTTGCCAGTCGTACTTCAACTGGGCGAGATCCTCATCAGAGATCCGGGCGGCTTTGTCCTTCTCCTCGTTGACCGTGACCTCGATCGTCTCGCTGCGGATCACCAGCTCGAAACTCGGCCCGTCGTCTCGCGGCCGGGTCTCATGGCCACGGCGGGCGCATTCCCCGACGAGCGCCTGCACTAGCGCTGGTTGGTCAGGTTAGGGAAGGTGGACGTACGGTTGTGGTGTCTGGCTGGGCCGTTCCGGTGGGAGGTGCCCGATGGCCACATCTCGCAA
>NZ_MBLO01000047.1 GCF_001854805.1 Pseudofrankia coriaricola | reverse complement strand
CCGCCGGCACGGGAGATACCGAAAGCCCGTCGGCGCGCGCGCTCGGGTTCGGGTTCGGGCTCACGTTCGCGGACGGCGCCGTGGCGGTGGGCGATACGGGCGGGCGCGGCCCTGCTGTGTCTGCTCGGCGCGGCGCTGGTGGCGTTCGCCGCGCTGGGCACCGTCAGCGAGCTGCCCGAGAGCGACCTCGGCCCCGGGCAGGACGGCGGGTCCGCGGCGGCGACCCACGGCGTCCCACTGCTGTCCACGAACAGCCCGCCGGCGTCGGCTCGGGTGGCGCGCTGGCCCTGGGTCGGGAAGTGGCATGGCGTCGGCGACCAGCCCCGCGCCGGCTTCGGCCTGCAGATCGTCGACGACGGGGTAGTCGACGGCCAGGAGCGGTTCACCGCCATGGAGGTGTCGGGAACCTGCCCCGTCCGCTACCGGGGGACGCCGGCGACCTGGCTCGACGACTCGGGCCCGGCCTATCCCCACGACGTCTACGGTCTGCTGCTCGACGCCCAGCTGCCGGCGGGCGCCGACCCCTCGGGGTGCGCGCTGCTGCCCGACCGGTCGTTCTACGGGGGCAGCGGCGCGGAGCCGACCAGCCTGGGGGCGATCCGGATCGAGATGGTCGGCTCGGTCAGCGACGACCTCGCGCGCGCCCGGGTCATGATCCGCCCGGGGGACGCCGTGACCGTGACGCTGCGGCGGGAGTGACCCGGCCGGCCTCGCCGCCGCCCTGGTTCGCCGCCTTGTCCAGCAGGTAGCGGCGTTCCGGCTCGCTGGCGGTGCGGCGCGCGGCGGCGCGGAACGCGGCCCCGGCGGCGGCAGGGTCGCCGGCCATCTCGTGCAGGTGCGCGCGCACGGCGAGCAGGCGGTGATGCGTCGACATCCGCCGGTCCGCCTCGGCGAGCGCGTCGACGGCCGCCAGCGCAGTCGACGGACCGGCGACCTGGGCGAGCGCCACCGCCCGGGCCAGCGCCACCATCGGGTTCGGCGCGATCCGTTCCAGCACGTCGTAGAGCCCGAGGATCTGCGGCCAGTCGGTGCTGTCGGTGTCCGGCGCCTCGGCGTGCACCGCCGCGATCGCCGCCTGCACCTGGTAGGCCCCGACAGGCCCCGCCGGCAGCGCCTGCTCGAGCAGCTCGACGCCTTCGGCGATCAGCGCCCGGTCCCAGCGGGAACGGTCCTGGCTGGCGAGCGGGACCATCCGGCCGTCGGCGTCGGCGCGGGCCGGCCGGCGGGCGTCGGTGAGCAGCATCAGTGCGAGCAGCCCCAGCACCTCCGCGTGCTCCGCCGCGCCGTCGGGCAGCAGCCGGGCGAGCCAGCGGGTCAGCCGGACCGCCTCGTCCGACAGGCCGGGCCTGGTCAGGTCGGTTCCCTCGGAGGCCGTGTAGCCCTCGTTGAAGATCAGGTAGAGCACGTGCATCACGGCGCGCAGCCGGTCGCCGAACTCGGTGCCCGCCGCCGGCATCCGGAACTCGGCGCCGGCGGCGCGCACGCCCTGCTTGGCACGGCTGATCCGCTGCGCCATCGTCGCCTCCGGGACGAGGAACGCCGTGGCGATCTGTGCCGTCGTCAGGCCGCCTACGGCGCGCAGCGTCAGCGCGACCTGGCTGGGCGGGGACAGCGCCGGGTGGCAGCACAGGAACAGCAGCCGCAGCGAGTCGTCCTGGTCGGCCGGGCGCTCGGAGTCGGCGGCCCCGGCGACCAGCTCGCTCGCCGGGATCGAGACGGCGAGCCCCTCCTCGCGGCGCCGCCTGGCCGCCTCGGCCCTGATCGTGTCGATCATCCGCCGGGCGGCCACGGCGGCGAGCCAGCCGCGCGGGTTGTCCGGGACCCCGTCGCGCGGCCAGCCGGTCGCCGCCGCCAGCAGCGCCTCCTGGACGGCGTCCTCGCACAGGTCGAACTGCCCCGGGTAGCGGCGCAGCAGCCCGCCGAGCACCGCGGGCGCGAGCCCGCGCAGCAGGTCACCCACCGCGCGGTCTCTCACCGCCCGGTCACCCGCCGCGCCGTCAGCCGCCGCCCGGTCGCCCACGCCGCCGTCCCGGCTGGCCGCCGGTCCCGTCCCGTCCGCCACCGCGCCGCCGCCCGGTGCCGTCAGCGCTGGGGCGCCGGC
Source organism: Pseudofrankia coriaricola (assembly GCF_001854805.1). Taxonomy (GTDB): domain Bacteria; phylum Actinomycetota; class Actinomycetes; order Frankiales; family Frankiaceae; genus Pseudofrankia. The sequence continues at coordinate 39,033 of NZ_MBLO01000047.1, read as the reverse complement.
GACTCGTGGGGGAGCGGAACCAGCTCCACCGCCTCATGCGACGCCCACGGCAGGTCCGCGGCGATCTCGACCGCCCGGGCCTCGTCGGCGACATCGAGGATGTAGAAGCTGCCCATGAACTCCTTCGTCTCCAGGTACGGGCCGTCGGTCACGGCCGGCACCCCGTCGCGCACCCGGATGACCTTCGCCTCGGCCTCCGTGCCCGAGCCGTAGGCACCGACCAGCTCGCCGGAGTCGAAGTACTTCTTGTTGAACGCCTCCTGCGCCGCGATCGCCGCCGGCCACTCCTCCGCCGGGATCGACTCCCACGTCTCCTTGGACCCGTAGATCGTCACCAGGTACTTCATCGTCGGCTCCTCTGCTGACCTCTGGGCCGTCGGGGCGGGTGGCAGAACCATCCTCGCGCCTCCGAGCCCTTGACCCCGGCGCCGCCTTCCGGCGCCGGCACCCTCCGGTCGGAGCCGCCCGCTCATTCTCTACTTCCCCACAGCTCGTGTGGTGCACGTCACATATCCGATCTCGTCGATCGACGACTTCGGCCGCACACCTGGCCCTCGGCCGATGACGCGGCGCGGCCGGCGCCGCGATGATGGAGGCATGAGCACCGGGCCAGGCCAACCTGTCGAGCTCGCGGCGGCGCTCGCGAGCTTCGACCAGCTCTGGAGCCCGCGAGGAGGTTGAGACCCTCGCCGAAGTGCTCGGGCGCACCATCGATTTCGTCGACGTCACTCCCGAGCAGTTCGCCCAGCAAAGCATTGAGCGTGCTACTCCAGGGGCTGCTCGGGGCACGTCAGGCCGCGCGGTCGACGAGGTTCCAGCTCGTGGCCAGGGCCGCTCGCCGGAGCGATGGGGATAGGGCGTCTTACCGGGGCGGGCTGCCGAGGGTCGGCCGACCGGGCGGGTTGCGCCTCGGCGAGTGCGGCGCCCGGAGATCGCCGCACTTCCGGCGTGTCGGGCCTCGGTTCGGCGGCTGACGCGCCGCTCGGCCCCGGAGGCGATCCGGAGCGCGCCGCGGCGTGCGGTCCATCCTGCGGCTCAGATTGCGGTTGCTGCGGCGGTTGCGGCGCGGATCGTGGTCCCGGTTGCGGCTGGGATCGCGCTCCGGACGGTGCGTCGGGAACCGGTTCGATTCCCGGCTCCGGGCGCGGCGGACCGTCCACGGTGATGGCGGCGTCGTAGGCCTCGCGGAGCCTGGCGATCTCCGATCTCGGGTCGTGGAACCAGTTGGTGGACCAGAGCCGGTGGAAGTGCCAGCCGAGGCGTTCCAGGTGTTCCTGCCGCAGCCGATCGCGGTCGCGGACGCTGCGCGAGTCGCGGTAGGCGGCACCGTCGGATTCGATGGCGAGAACCATGCGGTCGGGGTCGTCGGGGTGCGTGACGGCGAAGTCGACGCGGTAGCCACCGACGCCGTACTGCGGGACGACGGAGATCCCGTGCGACGCGAGCTGCCGCCGGACGTCCGCCTCGAACGCGTCCAGTTCACGGTCGCCCGACGAGCCTGTCGGGGTTCCGCCCGAGCCGGCGTACTCCAGGTAGTCGGCGAGCAGCCGGGCGCCCGCCTTCGTGACCCGGTCGGGGTCCACGTCATGGCTGGAGAACGAGCTCACCAGGGTGAGCCGGTGCTTGGCGCGGGTCGCGGCGACGTTGAGCCGCCGTTCGCCGCCGTCCCGCAGCAGCGGTCCCCACTGGTAGCGCATCCGGCCGTCGGGGTGCTTGCCGTAGCCGATCGACAGGATGATGGCGTCGCGCTCGTCGCCCTGCACCCGCTCGAGATTCTTCACGAAAAACGGTTCGGGCCGGTCCTCAGCGAAGAATCCCTCGACGTCCGGGCGCTGGCGCAGCACCTCCCGCAGCGCCGCATCGATGCGCTCGGCGTGCTTGCGCCCGAGCGCGATGACGCCCAGCGATTCGTGAGGGAGGGTCGCGGCGTGTTCGAGGATGAGCTCGACGACCTTGTCCACCTCAGCGGTGACCGAGACCTCCTGGCCTGGCGTCGGGTCCTGCGCGACGACGACGTGCCGCAGACAGTCGTCGCGGAAGACGCCGGGGAAGGTGGTCAGCGCCCCGCCGTAGATGCGGGTGTTGGAGAACGCGACCAGCCGCTCGTCGCGGCTGCGGTAATGCCAGCTCAGCGGGCAGGTCGGCAGCAGTGGCCGAAGCGCGTCCAGCACCGATTCGAAGCCCACCCCGAAAGACACCTCCGCCATCCCGGCCGCTCGAATTCCCGCGTCCGTCTCGCCCCAGCGCACCCCCGCGTCCGCATCGTCGGGCGGGGCTCCCTCGTCCTCGAGGTCGGTTTCCTCATCCCCGTCGTCGACCTGGCGGAAGAAGTTCGTCGGGGGCAGTTGACGGTCGTCGCCCGCCACGACGATCTGATGGGCGCGCACGATCGAAGGGATGGCATCGGCAGGCACGATCTGGCTGGCCTCGTCGAAGATGACCACGTCGAACAGCCGTGCCGGCGGCAGCACCTGGCTGACCATCAGCGGCGACATCGCCCAGCACGGCTTCAGCGAGAACAGCACGTCGCTGGTCTGATCCAGAAGCCGGCGCAGCGGCAGGTGCCCGCGCCGTAGCGCCGCCTGCTTGCGGATCACTCGCGCCTGCAGCGGGTGCCGATCCTGGGCGCTGCGCAGACTCTCGGCCCAGGCGCCGCGCACCCGTCGCCGGTTGGCCGCCAGGTGCTCGATGTCGCGCGCCTGGAACTCGTCGGCGATCTCGTCCAGCGACCGTCCGCGGTCCGCCAGATACCGCGGATCACGTACCCGCACATGGTCGAGAATGGACGAGTACCACGCATGGTCGAATGCGGCCGCCGCCAACTCGGGCGTGGTTTCCCGTCGCGCCAGTTCGTCCAGCAGCGGCACGAGACCGAGGTCGTGGAACCGCGCCCCGAGCTCGTACAGCCGCGGGAGCTTCCACGCCGTCTCCAGGTCCGCGGCGAGCGCCGCGACCCGCGCCTCCAGGCCGACCTCCGGGTCCTCCAGCCGCGGCACGGCCACTGTCAGGGCCGCGAGCTGTGCCTCGCACTCCTCGTACGACTCGACCAGGTCCGCGAACCGCGACGGCAGCAGCGGTAGGGAGCCCGCGGCCGCGAGCGTGTCCCACGCCGCCCGCTGGGCGGCGGCGTCCCGCAGCGCCTGATGCAGTTCCTCCCGGGACGGCCCTCCCTGACCCTGACGGCCCGGGCGGTCGCCGCCGCGCCCGGTCACCTCGGGGGACCCGGCCGCATCTTCCCGGCCGCGCCACAGGGATTCGGCCTCGCGGCGCAGGCCGCGGCGTTCGCGCCGACCCAGGCCTGGCGCGTCCCCGGTGGCGCGGGCCAGCAGGGCCGGCTGGACGTACGCGTCTGGGCCGAGGATGCGCAGGGTTCGCGCGATGGCATGGAAGAGCCGGATGCGGGCCGCGCGCTCGGCGTACGTCGCGGGCTGGCGCAGGCCTGCCTCCGCGCAGGCCGCGGCCGTCCGGTCGGCGAACCGCGGCAGCGTGTACGCGCTGAGCCGGGCCGCAAGGTCGCCGGCCATCCGCGCGTCTTCCGGCCGATGCAGGGCCGCGCCGTACCACGGCGTCGTGGCGGGGCGCAGCGTGAAGCCGCCCAGGTGGGTGAACTCGCGCAGGTCGTCGCGAATCCGGTCGGCATCGTCGCGGCCGATCTGGTGCGGCGCGGCGAGCCGTACCGTGGTCCGGGCGGCGGGCGGGACGCCCAGCAGCGCCGCCTGCATCGCGAAGGGGGTCAAGCCCCAGGGTTCGTGCGGCCGGTGCAGCGCGGCGACGTGCTCGGTGAGACGACGCTGCCGGTCCGCGAGACGCCGGTGCAGGTCCCGGACATCGGCGTCGCCGGCCTGCCGGGCCAGCTCGAGGGTCGCGCCAAGATCGCGGGCGATGCGGACCCGGTCGCGGGTGCCGTCGTGGATGTCGAGGATCATGTCACCGAGGTCGACGCCTTTGAGGCGGGACAGCACCGCGTCCACGGCGGCACGTTTCTCGGCGACGAAGAGGACCTTGCGGCCGCGGGCGACGAGGGCGGCGATCAGGTTGGCGATGGTCTGGCTCTTGCCGGTGCCGGGCGGGCCGTGGATGAGCAGGCTGCGACCGGACAACACGGCATCGATCGCGCTGCGTTGGGAGGAGTCGGCGTCCAGGACGGAGAAGTCCTCTTCCGGAGCGTCGCTGAGCGCACCTTCCGCGCCGGACTCCGCGGCGAGCAGCGCCTGCGCGTCCGGATCACCGGCGATGGCGGCCACGATGTCGCTGTCATTCAGCAGGTCGCCTGCCGCTTGCAGATCGCGCACCATCGGAAGCTTGGCGTAGGTGAAGGTGCCGATAACCCGGCGGTCGCGAATCTCAAAACCGGGCACCTCGGCGGCCTCGGCGATCCGGGTCAGCTCCTCGCGCAGGGTGGCGGGAATCCCGTCGAGTTTGGCATCGAGCTTGCCGGCGAGCTTCTCCGTGATCTTGTCGGTGGCGGCGCCGTAGACGGTGGCGAGCTTGTGGAGGAGGACCGGGTTGAGTTCCCAGTCGCCGTCCAGGCTCAGCTCGAAGTCATCGTGGCGGGCGCGCGTGGGCGTGATGGTGAGTCCACGCAGCAGCACGGGCGCCGCGGGCTCCAGAAACAGCTCATCCCACCGGGCCAGGCCGGCCGCCAGATAGCCTGCCCGGATGCCACGCTCCTCCAGCAGTTCGCGGGCCTTTCGGTGAATGGTCTGGACGCGACGGATGGCGTCGGCGCGTGCGTCGACGTCGGCGAAGAGCCGGGTGACGCGGACGGAACCCGAGCGCAGCAGCCTCTCGAGGGCCTTGGGATCGGCTCCCGCCAGGTCGAGGGTGCCCGCCCGGCGATCCTTGTAGTAGAGCAGCGTGTTGCGGCCACCAAGGTCGGTCAGCGCGGCGACCCAGCGCCGCTGCGCGATGCCGACGAGCCGGGACCTGCGATCAAAGGTGGGTTCGGCGGGCGCCGCTGGTTCGCGGGTCGCGTCGACGGACTCGGACATCCGCTGGCCTCCCAGGGGGCGAGGTACATCCCTCTCCTGCCCGCCTCCGAGTGGACATATCCTAAGACGCGAAACAAGATGTGCGTATACCGTGCCAGAACTCGGTTTCGGGCCGTTGACCTGCGGTTTCCTCGCCAGGTGCGGTGGCGCATGATCGTGGTTCATGGTGGTGCGGCTGGGTGACCCAGGCGGCGGTGGGGTGCGCGGTGGCGCCGAGGATCCGGATGCGTCGGGTGGAGTTGCTCGATCACCGCGAGGATGTAGAGACGTGTCCCAACAGGGTCACCGTCTCGAGGAAATCAGCGGCGAGCAGGCCGTGGGCCTGGGAACGTAGGAAGTCGGCCCAGGTGGTCACGGCCCGGTCGGGGGCGGGGTCGATACCTGCCTCGTGCAGGATCTCCCAGACCGTGGACGGGGCGACCTTCACCCCGAGTACCAGCAGTTCTCCGTGTATCCGCCGGTAGCCCCAGCCGCTGTTCTCCCGGGCCAGCCGTAGCACCAGGGCGCGGATCGAGCGCACGGTGCGGGGCCGGCCGCGCCGCCTGGGGCGCGAGGCAGCGGCGTGGTGGCGGGCGATCAGGCTGCGGTGCCAGCGCAGGACGGTCTCCGGGCGCACCGGAGTCTCAGGCGGTCCAGTGTCGGCCGCGGCAACGTGTACAGGAGCGCCGCCAGCAGGGCGCGGTCGGCCGGCTGGAACTGGATCCGTTGGCCGTCGAGCTGACGGTGGAGCACGGCGATCGGGTGGCGCAGCGTGAGAATCTCGACATCCTTGTCACGATCACTGCAGGGCAGCAGGCGTAGCAGCGCGAACGTGCTCGTGACACCGAGGTAAGTCAGCCGAAGCAACACGAAGCGGCATCCTCGCGCAATCGCAGGCCCCGACGGACCAGGGTGGGTGCTGGAAGGGCCCACGGCCGACGGCCACCGCTTCGACTGCCCTGACCAGGGCGGATTACATTTTCGGCAAGCACACGGTCACCCTGGGCGGACGTTGTGTCAGGTGACAGATCTGGACGAGATCGTGCGGCACGAGCTGTCGTGGTGCGCCGGCTGTAGTCGGGGACTCGACCCCGCCACGGTGGTCGGGACGACGCGGCGCCAGGTCTTCGACATTCCCAGCTCACCATCGGAAAACCCTAGATACCCCAGAAGACCACCTGACCAGTCGCAATTCACCCCAGCGGGTACGCCCTCAGGTGACGACCATCATTTCGAGTTTCAGAATCCCCGGCCAGCCAATCATTCCATGTTAGCCTCAGACGCCGCGCGACGAGATCGCCACGATCGAGAAAACCGCAATCATCGACCATCCTGACATCTGGAACAGGGGTCACACCCGGTCGCGGGCAATACAAGCCATCCCCTTACCATCAGGAAGGTGAAGGACTCATCACATGAATAACGATGTGGACACCATCGCGGTCCGTGCCAGCCGGCGTGGGCGATGGCTGCCCGTCAGTGAAGCGGCACTCGCGGCCTTTCGAACCAACCTGGCGGAGCAGGCCAAAAAGCGGGGGCCCGGCATACGGCTCTCGCCCCCCGTGCAGGACCTCGCGTCTCTCGTGAATTCCGATCCTGTTCTGCGCATGTACTTCACCCAGGCCATCGAGCAAGCGCTGGAGGCCGGATACCAGCTCGGCTACACCAACGCCGACGAACTGATGGTCATGATTGACGCGCTCATGACCTACGCTCCGCCGTTCGACAAAACGGAGCTGGTGGGCTGTCCCCTCAACGCGCTGCTCGACTGGCCCATGTGCATGCCGGCCGGGTTTGCGCTGTTCCGCTCACCGGAGCTCAACGCGAAGTTCAAGGCTGTGCTGCGGTACTGGTGCGACTTTCTGAGCGGACCCGACTCGCGGAATTTCCTCACCACCGAACCGCCCACGGGATGGTTCTGCCCCGAGGCCATCAGCTATATCAGTATGTCAGAATTCGTGTACGACGACACCAGGCGGTACTGGGGTTTTGCGTCGTGGAACGACTTCTTCACTCGGGAGTTCAAACCCGATGCCCGGCCAGTGGACGCGCCGACCGACAACACGGTAATCGTAAGCGCCTGCGAGGCCACGCCCTACAATATTCAGAACAACACGCAGCTGACGGACCGCTTCTGGATCAAGGCGCAACCGTACTCCCTACGGGACATCTTCACGAACGCACACCAGACGCTGGCCGAACAATTCGTCGGCGGCGACGTTTATCAGGCATTCCTCAGCGCCTACAACTATCACCGCTGGCACGCACCTGTAAGCGGCACCATCGTCACCACCTATCTGGTGGACGGCACTTATTACTCCGACCTCGAGGCGGAGGGCCTGGACCCGAGCGGCCCCAACGACTCCCAGGGCTACATCACCGAGGTGGCCACCCGGGCGGTGATCGTGATCGCCTGCGACGACCAGCGCGTGGGCAGCGTGGCCTGCGTCTTCGTAGGTATGGCCGAGATCTCGTCCTGCGTTCTCGAAGTCCGGGAGGGACAGCACGTGAACAAGGGCGACGAGATCGGCTACTTCCAGTACGGCGGCTCCACGCACTGCCTGATCTTCGAGCCGGGCGTCATTCGGAGCTTTGTACCCAAGCCACCGTTCGACATCCACACGCCGCCAATCAAGATCAATAGGCAGATCGCTACGGCTGGCCGCTGAGAACGGACCCTGACCGGGCGGAGCGGCAGCGGGGCGCCGGCTCCGCTGCCGCGATCGGAACGGCCACGGAGTTCAGCGTGTCGGTATCACCATCCGCCGCGGCCGTCCGACACTTGACCGCACCCCGCGATCAGCCAGCGGCACCGACATCCACGTGAGGATCGTCCCTACCGTGCCAGGCCGAACACGGCGGCCAGCTCATCCAAGGCGCCGGGCGCTGGCTGGTAGTAGGCCCAGACACCGCGTCTGCCCCGGCTGATCAGGCCGGCGTCGAAAGGGACTTTCAGGTGGTGGCTGACGGTCGGCCGGGTCAGCCCGCCCTTTTGACATGGATCACGGCCTGCGGCGCCTGCTCCGCTTCCTACCGGCAGCAGCCGACGCTTACCCGTCGAGGAGCCTTCCCGCTCGTCACCGCGATCCCGCGCAGCGAGGCGACGAAGGTCAACCGCGGCGCGCTTGTCGCGGCCCGAGGTGGCTGACCGCTCGTCGCGGCGGCTTGAGGAACGTTATGGTCCGGCTGTGGACTACGCCGCTGGCCTGCTGGCGCAGAACCGGCTCCTCACCGATCTGCTCGGCGAGGCCGACCTGTCAAGGCCTGTTCCGACCTGCCCGGGCTGGGATCTGACCCAGCTCATGCGCCACGTCGGGCGCTTTGACCGGTGGGCGGCCGCGATGGTCCGGACCCGGGCCATCGAGGTTCTCGACCCGCGCACGGTCGAGGACGGCAAGCCGCCGGCGGACCGTGGCGGCGCGCTCGCCTGGCTTCAGGAGAGCCCGCGGCTGCTGCTGGAGGCCGTCGCCGTCGATCCGGACGTGCCGGTATGGACGTTCACCGGCCCGCGGCCGGCGCCCTGGTGGGTCCGGCGGCGGATGCACGAGGCGATGATCCACCGCGTGGACGCCGCGCTCGCGCTGGGCGTCGGGCACCCGCTTGAGGCCGCGTTCGCCGCCGACGGGATCTCGGAGTGGCTCGGCCTGCTCGCCGCGCGGCCCGGCGCCGCGATTCTTCCGGACGGGGCCACTGTCCACCTGCACGCCACCGACGAGGGTCTCGGCATCGAAGGGGAGTGGGCGATCCGCGGCGGCGCGGACGGGATCGGTTGGGAGCATGCTCATGAGAAGGGCGACGTGGCGGTGCGTGGCGCGGCCGCCGACCTGCTGCTCGCGCTGCTGCGTCGGATCCCTGGCGGTGACGGCCGGGTGGAGGTCCTCGGCGAGCAGGAGCGCTGGACAAGCTGGCTCGCGAACACCGACTTCTGATCTTTCGGCAGCATGCTGTGGTGGCCGCGGGGCTCAGCCAGTAGCGCGGCCACCGCGCGTTGCTACCCGGCTCGGGCGTCGTACTGGAGAACGATCGACGGGCGGCTTCGTCGTCGCCGTCGTGTCGCGGCTGGGCCATCAGCCGCTTCGCTGAATGGCCACGCTGGCGACGTCCAACCCGTCCTCGATCGTCTAGATCAACGCCGGCAAGCGGCTACGTTCAGTAGCTGGCGAGGGCCATGAATCGACGCGAGACCACGCGACGCCTGTTCATCTATCCCGGCCACACAGCCCACAGCGCTGCTCAGATAGGCGCGAACTCCCAGGACTGACTGCTCATCTTGAAGCGATCCCTAGTGCGCCACGAAGCACCGTGTCATCGAGTGGAGGTGAAAGGACTCCACCGTCGGGCCGTCGCAGCGGCCTGACGAAGCTGGGGGCAGCCTGACCCGGGGAACGCCGGGGAGGGTGTTAAGCAGCCCCGACAGCGGCGGGAAGTGCCGGCACTACCAGACGGCACGGGTTCGTCTAGCGAGGTCAGAAGGTGAACCGGTGGCTGAAGCTCCGTAGTGGATTCTGCCGGCTCAAATCTGGTGGATATGGGCCGGGATGCAGCGCGTGACCCTCGCCACGAGGCGCGGGGTCAACTCCGAAGCCGGCTTAGGGAACCGGTGGGGAGGTCACGGTGAAGGTCTGCGGCGTAGGCGTGGCGATGCTGTCGGAGTGGAGCTGGGCGCCTCCCTGGCCGATCGATGGCGCAGTGAACGTGGGAACCGCCCGTGGTCTCGCAGGGCACGAGCGGAGTGGTCGAGTCCGCCCCCGCCCACGTCGACGCCACCACGGGGCATCTCCTCACCTGATGGCGGCGCGCGTGCGGCGTCGCCCTGTCCAAAAGCCGACGCCGCGTTTTCGCGGCGCTCCCACGGCTCTCCGGGTTCCTCGTACGGGTACGATCGCGCCATTCGCGAGCAGGTTCGTCACGCTGCCGGCTCAGCCGCGGCCGACGCCCCGTCGCGAGCTTCGGACGGTCAATGCGTGCGCACGTGCCGGGGGGAAGATGCCTGACGACGAGCTGACGGAGCTCCGCCGACTCCGCAAGGAGGATGTCGCCGAGCTCTCCGACGTCTTCTACCAGGAGATCTCGGCCGACCAGCTCCTCATGGAGGCCGGTTTCTCCAGGGGTGAGCTGCCTCCTTCGAGTAGCTCCAAGCAGCGTTGGACGCTCGTCAACCAGTCCCTGGGTAATGGTGATCCGCCTGGGGGCCGGCGGAGGATTCTCGACGCGGCCCTGAGCCGGTACCCGGCGAACCATGTGTTCAAGGCGGGGCTCGACGAGGCGGTGCGCGCCGAGGTGCGGGAGGCTGAGCTGGGCGGGACGCCCGCGGAGGGTCAGACGGTCGGTAGCGCGTTCGGGCCCGGGGCAGGGCCTGGACCTGGGGCTGGTGGGTCCGCGTTCGCGGGGGGCTCGCGCCAGGAGCGGGGCTTCGAGCCGGGCTCGTCGGGTGGCGGCTCGGACGCGTTCTCGGGGCTGCTAGTGCCGACGACGGTGGTCGTCGTCGACATCGTCGACTACAGCTCGCGGTCCGCGCGGGTGCACATGGCCCTGCGGGACGGGCTTCAGGAGATGGTGTCGAAGGCGTTCTCCGATGCTCAGGTGCCGGCGGATGTCCTGCGCTGGCAGGACTCCGGGGACGGCTTCGTCATCACCGTCGACGCGTCGTTCCCCGCGGCGGTGATCGTCGCGGAGTTCGTGCACCGGCTGCGGATCGCGCTGAGCGACTACAACCAGGTTCATGACGGCGCGGCGCGGATGCGGCTGCGGCTGGCGATGCACCAGGGCCAGGCGGCGCGTCACCGGACGGGCTGGGTCGGTCCCGCGGTGATCGTCGGGGCGCGGCTGGTGGACTCGGCGCCGATCCGCGACGAGCTGAAGGACAACCCGGCGGCGAACCTCGCGCTGATCGTCTCGTCGGCGTTGTTCGACGACGTGGTGCGGGAGCGGTTCCTGGGGCTTGAGCCGGCGAGCTTCCGTGAGGTCCCGGTGAAGCTGAAGTCGTTCACCGGGACCGCGTGGCTCACGCTGCCGGGCTATGTGTCGGCGCAGCGCCCCGGGCCGTCGACCGCTGATGGCAGGTCAACCACCGCGAGCGGGTCGTCCGGCCCGTCGGCCACGGACGACCTCGGGGCCTCGTCGAACATCGTCGAGTGGGACTTCTTCGTCTCGGTCGCCGAGGAGGACAATGACTGGGGCCGGTGGATCACCTGGTATCTGGAGGAGGAAGAGGGCTACAAGGTCCGCCTGGAGGAATGGGACGTTCAGGCCGGAGGATTCGACCCGAAGGCGCTCAACGACGCGGTGAAGTTCTCGAGGCGCACCATCGTCGTCCTTTCCCGTGCCTACCTCGAATCCCCCAAGGTCGATGCCGCCTGGCAACATGCCTGGGACCTGGACCCCAATGGGCTGGACCGCAGGCTGATTCCCGTCCGAATCCAGAAGTGCGAGCCTGAGGGCCTGATGCGCGGTATCCGGTACATCGACCTGGTCGGCCGGTCGGATGACGAGGCCAAGGAGTACTTCGGCGAGCAGATCCGCCGCTCGGTGCAGGGGAAGTACCGGCCTAGCGTTCCCCCGCCCTTCCCTGCGCCGCGCAGCTGACTGCATGCGCTGGGCCCGCTGCCCGGTGGATTCCTGGACTGCGGCGGACGCGTCCGTCGTCGCCGCTCGCCCGGGTGCGTCGAGGTCGACAGCCGTTCAGGTAGCGGTGGCCGCCGCGGCGGCGCGGCCGGCGGCGCGGCCGGAGAAGAGGCAGCCGCCGAGGAAGGTGCCCTCGAGGGCGCGGTAGCCGTGGACGCCGCCGCCGCCGAAACCGGCGACCTCGCCCGCGGCGTACAGGCCGGGCAGCGGCTCGCGGCCGTCGGGGCGCATCACCCGGCCGGCGAGGTCGGTTTCCAGGCCGCCGAGGGTCTTGCGGGTCAGCAGGTGCAGCTTGACGCCGATCAGCGGGCCGGCCTTCGGGTCGAGAATCCGGTGGGGCGTGGCCACGCGGATCAGCTTGTCGCCGCGGTAGCGACGGGCTCCGCGCAGGGCGGCGATCTGCAGGTCCTTGGTGTAGGGGTTCGCCATCTCGCGGTCGCGGGCGAGGACCTGGCGTTCGATGTCGTCGAAGCGCAGCAGCGGGCTCGGGGTGAGCGCGTTCATGCCGTCGACGAGCGAGCGCAGGTCGTCGCGGACGACGAAGTCGACACCTTGCTTCTTGAACGCCTCGATCGGGCCGGGGGCGCCCTCACCGAACCGGCGCCGCAGCAGCAGGCGGATGTCCTTCCCGGTGATGTCGGGGTTCTGCTCGGAGCCGGAAAGCGCGAACTCCTTCTCGATGATCTTCTGGGTGAGGATGAACCAGGTATGGTCGAACCCGGTGCGCTGGATGTGCGCGAGCGTGCCGAGCGTGTCGAAGCCGGGGAAAAGCGGCGGTGGCAGCAGCTTGCCGGTCGCGTCGAACCACAGCGACGACGGGCCGGGAAGGATCCGGATGCCGTGGTTCGGCCAGATCGGGTCCCAGTTCGTGATGCCCTCGGTGTAGTGCCACATCCGGTCGCGGTTGACGATGCTTCCGCCGGCGGCCTCGCTGATGGCGAGCATCCGGCCGTCGACATGCGCCGGCACTCCGGTGATCATGTGCTTCGGCGGCTCACCCAGCCGTTTCGGCCAGTTGGCGCGCACCTGCTCCTGGTTGCCACCGATCCCGCCGGACGTGACGATCACGGCCTGGGCGTGCAGCTCGAACTCACCGGCGCTCGTCCGAGAGGACGCGACGCCCCGGGGGGTGTCGCTCGGTTCCAGGACGGTGCCGCGCACGCCGTCGACCTGTCCGGCCGTGAGCGTCAGCTCGTCGACCTGGTGCCGGAAGCGGAACGTCACGAGCCCGGCGTCGGCCGCGGCCCGCACCTTGCGAGCGAAAGGCTCGACCACCCCGGGGCCGGTACCCCAGGTGAGGTGGAAGCGCGGCACAGAGTTCCCGGGCCCGTCGCCGCCGTAGCCGCCGCGTTCCGCCCAGCCGACGATCGGGAACCAGCGGACACCCATCGCGTGCAACCAGGCGCGCTTCTCGCTGGCGGCCCACTCGACGTAGGCCCGCGCCCACTGCCGGGGCCAGTGATCCTCACGCTCCCGGTCGAAGCCAGCGGTGCCGAGCCAGTCCTGCCAGGCGAGCTCGAACGAGTCGTGCACACCCATGCGACGCTGCTCGGGGGAATTGACGAAGAACAGCCCGCCCAGCGACCAGAACGCCTGCCCGCCGAAGTTCGCCTCGTTCTCCTGCTCGATGAGGATCACCCGCCGCCCGGCGTCCGCGAGCTCCGTCGTCGCCACCAGCCCGGCAAGCCCCGCCCCGACGACGATGACATCCGCGTCGCCGCCGCCTCGGCCGTCCACCACACCCACCCCTGTCCACACCCGATCGCTGGCTCGCCGCGCCGTGCGCCCGCGACCGGCATCGTTCGCCCTGGCCACTTTCCGTCCCGGCCGATCGGTCCGTCAACCGGGCCATACCCGAGGCCTGACCGGCGAAGTTGACTGTGTCGAGCGAACGCCAGGGCGCGGGGGAGGTGCGTCCGTGGCCGGGGGCGGATCCGGTGGGCCCGCCGGTGGCCGGCGGGACCGGTCGGCAGCTCCGGTGGTGGCTGGGTCGACGGTGGCGCTTCAGAATCGGTCTGGCTCCCGGCCGACGTGGAAGAACCCTGGACGGTAAACGTCCCCTACCTCGCTGGGCTTTGAAAGGTGTGATGACCGCCGAGGGCTTTGAAGCCTGGTATCGCGACCAGTTTCCGCGTCTGGTCGCGGCGCTGCGGCTTCGTCTCCGCCTCCGTGAACGGCTGTAGCGGCCCGGCAGGCGACTCCGGCCCCGCATCACCGGCTGATGATCAACGTTCGATGGCGGCCAGGGCCGATTCGGTGTCCAGGTCGACGTAGGCGGCGGCGTAGCGTTCGGCGAGGGTCAGGGAGATTTCCTGGCTCTGGTACCCGTCGGTGCCGAGGGTCGACAGCCAGATCGTCAGCCCGTAGGCGGCGGATGCCCGGTACTGGAGCCAGGCGTCGTCGAAGGAGGGGCGGGTCGCGTCCGGCACGTCCAGCGCAGTGAGGTACTCCTTGAGAAGGTCGGCCTCGGCTCGCCGCCGATCCTCGACGGTGAGCGAACCAACCAGGAAGTAGCCGACGTCCTGCGGCCAGGCGCCGCGGCGCACCACCTGCCAGTCGAGAAAGCCCACGTCATCGCCGGGCAGCACGTAGGTGTTGCCGATGTGGGCGTCCGCATGCAGCAAGGTCACCGGTCCCCGGCTCAGCGTGGCGACGTAGCGGGCCCACACGTCGACGTGGCCGTCGCCGTCGTACGCCGTCACGGCGCCCGGGAGGCGGCCGGCGCCGCGTTCCAGGCCTCTCGGCGTGTAGGTCCGCAGCCCGGCCTGGAAGCCTTCGGTCGGAGCCCAGGTCTGGACCCAGGCGAGGTCCAACTCGGTGGCCGCGGAGAACCCCCAGTAGCGGCTGTGCAGGCGGGCCAGCCCGCGCAGCCCGTTCGCGACCTGATCCACCGTCATCGGGCGGGTCGAGTCCCGCGGGTCGCCGCCCCGCCTGGTCACGTCCTCCATGACGATGAGGTAGTCCAGCCCGGGACGATCGATGATCACCCTGTAGGAGCGCGGGTGGTCGACGGGGATCGGGACACCGGAGTCGAACAGGTCCGGCTCGTTGAAGAGGTTGCCGTTGCGGGCGTGCACCGCTCGGTGGACGCCCTCGGCCTTCAGAAAGACGCGGTCCGGGCCGGAGCCCGCCGCGTAGGTGAGGTCGAACCGCGCCCGCCGGTTGGTGCCGTCATCCCGCGCCACGAGGATGGCGTCCTCGACCACTGCGCCTGGACAACTCTCGGCCAGGACCGCCGTGAACCACGCGGATGTCACCTCCGCCCAGTCGGCGGGTACCAGTAGCGGGGCGAGCCCTTCCGATGCGCTGCGCTCTCCAGAAGGCATGAGCCCGGAGTATGCGTTTACTTATCTTGGCGGGTCAACCGTAGCTGGTGTCGCGGCGGCAAAGGGTCTGTCCACCTCGATCTTCATGATCGCTGCGGACGGGTCGTCGTGGTCGCTTTGCGGCCGGATCGGCGACCGTGGCGACACGGTGGTGGCGATCCACCGGTCGCGCGTTGGCGGGCGAGCGTAGTCGGGCCTGCTTCGCCGGGGCGGTGCTACGGTGCGGCCGGCTTCTGCCAGATCGAGACGTGCTGGCGGCTTTCGCTGGTGAACGGGTCGCCGGACCAGGTGGCCCAGCGGTCGCGCAGGCTGAGGCCGGCCAGCATGGCCATCAGGTCGAGTTCCGCCGGCCAGACGTAGCGGAAGGGGATCGAGCGGAACGTGCCGTGGCCGTCGACGATCTCGACGTAGTTGGAGCTCATCCGCTGGGTGGCGACGTCGAACACGTCGTAGGACCAGCCATGCGCGCCGACCTCCCAGGGCAAGACGTTCTGCCCAGGCGGCAGGCTGCGCAGCGCCGGCACATTGACCTCGACGACGAAGCAGCCGCCCGGCTCGAGGTGCGCGGCGGCATTGCGGAAGACCGCGATCTGACCCTCCTGCGTGGTCACGTTTTTGATCGTGTTGAAGACCACGTAAGCGACGGCGAAGGAGCCGTTGACGGTTGTCGTGGCGAAATCGCCGATCGTCACGTCAACCGTGTCTCCGGCCGGTTTCGCTCGCAGCTGGGCGACCATCGCCCGGGAAAGGTCGATGCCGTGGACCAGTACGCCTCGGCGGGCCAGGGGCAGTGCAATTCGTCCGGTGCCGACGCCGAACTCCAGCGCGTGTCCATCGCCGGCAAGCTCGGCCAGGACATCGACAGCCGGGTCGACGGCCTCCGGCGTGAATCGAGACGCCTCCGCGGCGTCGTACCGGGCCGCGACCGCCTCCGGAAAGTAGCCATCCTCATCAAGCATCCGGGAACCGTATCGGCGGGATTCTGGCCGCGCTAACGAATTTCGGCCACGTCGTGGGCCCGGTCCTTTTGCCAGCCTGAAGGTGGACCGTCAGGCCGAGGCGGCAAGCCAGCAGCGGTAGTCCGAGCCGGCAGCGGTAGTCATGGAAACGGCGCGCGGTCAGGGCGCGGCGGTGAGCTGGGTGACGAGCGCCTGGGCGTCCCGGGCGACACCGGTCATGCCGCGCCTGGCCGCTCGTTCGGCCACGTCGCGAAGTTCCGCGTCGTCGACGGGCTCGCCGGTCCGCGCGGCGAGCTGGGCGGCGAACAGCCGGCAGCGCAGCAGCGCACCGGCGCCCTGCGTTCGGATGGCCAGCTCCGTGGCGGAGCCCAGGTGGGCCCGTGCCGCCGGCAGGTCGTCGGCCAGGGCGGCGAGCCGGGCGAGGCCGAGCGCGACGGGGCCCACCATGCCGCACTGCCCAATGTTGGCGACGCAGTGCGCGACCGGAGCCAACCGGGCCGTCAGCGTCTCGACGTGTTCCCGTAGCCCGCGGTCGGCGACCGCGTGCGCGAGCACGGCCAGCCGGCCGTGGGTGGCCCAGGTGACCGGCTCGAACCGGGCGATCTCCGCGGCGATCAGCTCGTCGGTGCCGGGTCCGCCCCGGGCGATCGCGGTCAGCGTCGCCGTCCACGGCGCGGACATGCTGATCGGCGGCGTCTCCGCCGGCTCGCCAAGCTGGCCCTGCTCGAAGCGGAGGCTCAGCATGGCCACCTGGTACACGCCGCTCTGGTACAGCTCGGTCTCGCGGTGCAGCTCGAAGGCGTGCCGGTAGGTCGCCTCCGCGGCGGTCAGGTCGTCGTCGCGCCACAGGGCGAGTGAGCCCTGCGCCCACCGGAACTGCACCCGGCTCGCCGGCAGCCGCAGCAGGTCGCTGCCGAGGGCGCCGAGCCGGACGTGGTCGGCCGCCGTCGGGTCGCCCAGCGCCGTCTTCGCCAGGTACCGCAGGCCGTGCGTGATCACCTCGTCGATCTGGGCGCTGGCGTGCGGCACGGCGGCGAGCCGGGCGAGCAGGCCGAGGGACTCGGTGGCCCGCTCGGCGATCCCGGAGAACGCCAGCGCCCGGCCGAGCAGGGCGTCGGCCAGCGCCTCGTCGTCCCCGGTCCGCTCCGCGAGGTCGATCGCCCGCCGGCTGAGCAGGTCGGGCACCGAGCCGTCCGGGTCGTAGCAGCTGCCGACGGCGAGTGCGGCCAGTACCCGGACGCGCGCGACCGGGTCGGCGGTGACCAGCGTCTCCAGGCCGGCGAGGCGGGCCAGCAACGGCGCCGGGTCGTCGCCGTAGACAGCCCACGGCCACGAACCGCTGGTGCGCAGCAGCGCGGCGGCGAGCCTGCCCGCCGAGTCGAGCCGGCCGCGGCGCACCGCGTCGAGCAGGCCCGCGTCGACCACGTCGAGCAGGGTCTGCCCGCGGCCGGCCCTCGCGAGCGCCGTCACCCTGGCGACGACAACCTCGTCCCTGTCGACACCGGGATCGCCGGTGGTCTGGTCGAGCGCGTCGAGCGCCTGCCCCCACCAGTGCGCCGCCGCCTCGGAGTACCACCGGCGCTCCGCGTCGAGCGCCGCCGCCCGGCAGGCGTCGAACACGTCGGCGGCGTCGGCGAGCGGCCAGGCCGCGACGAGATGCGCCGCCCGCCGGGGGAGCGCCTCGCCGCCGCCGGTCGGGCCGAGCGCCTCGGCGACCCGCAGGTGCAGCCGCTGGCGGCGCAGGCCGGAGATGCCAGCCACGACCTCGTCCCGCAGCAGGGCGTGCGCGAACATGTACCGCCCGGTTCCGGCGGCCTGGACGATGACATGTTCGTCCGCCGCCTCGTCCAGCAGGTCGGCGAGCTCGTCGCGGTCGAGCCGGGTGACCCGTCCGAGCAGGTCGATGTCGAGGGTGTCGCCGATGACCGCCGCGGCCCGGAGCACCTGCGTCACGGCCAGGTCGAGCCCGGCGAGCCGCTGGCCGAGCACCGAGCGCACGGCCACCGGCACCTGGCCGCTGGCCCGTTCCTCGGCGGGCAGCCGGGCGTACTCGCAGACGAAGAACGGGTTGCCGCCGGTGCGGTCGGCGAGCTCGGCCGCCTCGGCGGCGTCGATGGCCTGCCCGCTGACCCGGCCGGCGAGCTCGGTCACCTCGGCTTCGGTGAGCGGCGGGACGGCCAGGCGCCGGGAGCCGTGCCGGCGGGACACGGCGGCGAGCAGCCGGTCGAGCTCGGGGTTCCCGGAGACGTCCCGGGCGGTGGCGACGACGGCGAGGCCGGGGAACGCCGCCGCGCCCGCGAGATGGGTGAGCAGCCGCAGCGACGCCGGATCCGCCCAGTGCACGTCCTCGGCCACCACCATCAGCGGCCGGGCGGCGGCGGCGTCGGCCAGCGCGCCGGCCACCCGGTCGTAGACGACGAACCGGGCCGCGTCGGCGTCGACACCGGCCGGCGGGGTCAGCAGGTCGTCCGGGTCGGCGCCGAGGTCACGCAGCAGCTGGCGCAGCGGCCACCACGGCGGCACCACGTCGTCGGGGCATCCGGTGCGCGAGACGACGCCGCCGGCCCGTTGCCAACTGCCCGCGGCCTCCTCGGCGAGCCGGCTCTTGCCGATACCCGCCGGGCCGGTGAGGACCACCCAGCGGCCGGCGCCGGCGACCGCCTCCGCGAGCACCGACTCCAGCGCGGCCACCTCCCGGCCCCGGCCGACGAGATCGTCGTCGACGGGCGCCGGTTGTGCGCGGCCAGCGGAGCTGCCCCTGGTCGCGGCGTTGCTGCTGGTTCCGGCCGCGGTGGTGGCAGCGGCAGCGGTGGCGCCGGCGACGGCGACGGCGAGCCCGCCGGTGGCGGGCCCCGCCGACGCCAGGGCTGCGGGCCACGCGTCGAGCGTGCCATCCTGGCGCAGGATCGCGCCCTGCAGCTGGCGCAGGGCCGGGCCGACGTCCAGGCCCAGCTCCTCGTCCATCCGCCGGGCATGCTCGCGAAACACGTCGAGCGCCTCCGCGGCCCGGCCGGCTCGATAAAGGGTGACCATGCGCAGCCAGCACGCCCGCTCGGTGAGCGGCGTGGCGACCAGCAGCTCGCGGGACCGTGAGACCGCGGCGGTGACCCGGCCGACGCCGAGCAGGCCCATGACCGCGTGCTGCTCGCACTGCGCCCACCGCTCGTCGAACGACGCCGACGCCGACAGCACCCACGGCTCGTCCGCGAACTCGGCGAGCAGCGGTCCCCGCCGCCGCAGCGCAGCGGCGCGTTCGGCGGCCTCGACGGTCGCCGGCCAGTCACCGGCATCGGCGGCGGCGCGCGCCCGGTCGCATTCCCGCTCGAACAGCCGCAGGTCGATCTCGTCGGCGGCGACGTCCGCGACATAGCCGGGGTTGCGGCGCACGATCGGCGACGTCGCCCGCTCGTCGTCCCGCAGCAGCCGGCGCAGGTTGGAGATATGGGCGTGCAGGCTGGACAGCATGCTCGGCGGGTGTTC
The DNA here is from genome assembly GCF_001854805.1 of Pseudofrankia coriaricola. GTDB lineage: Bacteria > Actinomycetota > Actinomycetes > Frankiales > Frankiaceae > Pseudofrankia. The sequence continues at coordinate 19,674 of NZ_MBLO01000047.1, read as the reverse complement.
GTCGCCCCAGACGGCGTCGGCCAGACGGTCGACGGAGACGACCCGGCCGGCGTCGAGCAGCAGCGCCGCGAGCACGGCGCGCGGCTTGGGCCCGCCCAGCGCGACCGGCCGCCCCTCGCGGACCACCTCGACCGGGCCGAACAGGCGATAGAGCGGCACGCCTCTCATGATGCCGGGGCGAGGCGCTGGACGCGCTCGCCCCGTGTCGGGCGCCGAGGGCGCCCTCCCGCGCCGATCCCGGGTGAGGCCGGATGGCGGGGGGTGGGTCTGGTCCGGGGTCGGTGAGATGGCCGGGTTGGCGCTGCGCCAAGGCGCCGCCGCCAGCGGTGGCTGCGCCGAGGGCGCCCTCCCGCCTGAGCGATCCTGGCGAGGGCGGGCGGGCCCACTCTGACCAGTTCTCCGGCCGGCGGGTCGCGTGCCACGACGACGCCGAGCAGTGCGTTGTCGACGGCGATGTTCGTCGCGGAGACCAGCAGCACCCGTTTTCCTCGAGTGAGAAGGGCGTCGATGGCTCTCGCGAGCACGGTTGTCTTACCCGTGCCCGGAGGCCCCCAGACCATCGGTTCACCGCTGGTCGTACAGGCGTGGTAGGCGCGCGCCTGGTCGCTGGACAGGCCGGGGGCCCGGTTCACCGTTGACAGTATTGGAGTAAGAATGCCGTCAACTATCTGGCTGGCGAGTCCAGGGTCGCCCAGATTCTTCCAGCACTCGACGAGGTTGCGCTCGAGGTAACCCGCGGCCCTCGCGGTTCCCCACAACCACAGACCGGTGTGCGGCGCGTGCGGAGCGACGCGCACACGCAGTTCGCTTCGCCCCTCCTCTACCGCGGTCACCCGGTACGCCATCCGATCCGATGCGTCCGGTTCCCGGGGCGCGAGGTGCAGGTCGATCATGGTGTCGACACCGATCGGGCCCCGGGCCGTCGAGACGGCGTACACGCCGTCGTCTACGCGGCGTGCCTGCGCAACCGGTCGCGGTCGCGGCCGATCTCGGCGGTCGGGCGGTACCAGGGTCTGCGCGGCGGCGGTGACCTGCTCGACCCAGCTCGGCCGCACGAGCGCCTCCAGCATCGAACGGAGCACTGCCTGCTAACGTCTTAGGCCTGTATGTCGCCGTAGAAGGCTGTTTGTGACAGGAGCACCCTCGTACGTGGCCGGGGTGGAGCATCGACTCTGGATCAAGATCAAGCGAAGCGTGCTTCAGCCCGTCGACGGTCACAACCCGGCCTGGGTCATTGGCCGAACGACCCGGCTTGCGGGGTTGGGTGATCGTTGCCTGGGGCGGGTCGACGCCGTGGACCGGTAGGCCACTTCGGGCTGGCGTCGGGCTGCGCCGGGCAGGCGTCGGCGCTCGCCACCCGGCGTGGATGTCGACGCTGATCGCGGGTTGTCGCGGCCGGGACGTCGGTGGCGGGCATGGCGGGCCATGGCCTCCGGTCTGATGCTGGACGCCGTGTGGCGTCGTATCTCGCTGCGACGGATCCTGGCGGGAAATCATCTTCATCATGCGTCCGGCGGCCAAGTGGCGTGCTTTCATGCACGTTATAGAATATCGGTTGCTGACTCTTGGTGGGGCTCCCCATCCGGTCTCTTGGGAGATTTATGGTGGGTGTAACAGGGCTGCATTCCGGGACCCCTGTTATGGGTGAAGCGGAACTGATGGCAGGTTGTCTTATTTCACGCTCCGGGTTATCGTGAACGCATGTTCGAAATGCGCGTCGGCGGTTCGGGTGGTGGCGCCGTGTCGTTGTCCCAGAGCTCTTCGACCGCCCTTGCGGGCGCTGTCGCGACTGCCTCGGTGGGTTCCGGGCATTGCCGGTCGGTCCCGCGGGCGGCATCGCGACGTCCGTCGCCACATTCCTGCGCGCAGGCGCGGCGGGCAGGAAAGGGGCCGGCGGCGGGCGCCGCGGGTTCGGCGGAAGTCCCGGGCAAGAGGTGCCCTGCTGACATCGTCGGGCCGACCGTCTACGAATGCGCCGTCGATGGGCCTGCCACCGACGGTCTCGCCGTTGACGGGTCGGCCGCCGATGGGCCTGTCGCTGAGGGACCCGAGGCTGCCGATGGGCTTCTGGCGCGGCTGGTGGCGGTAGGTGGGGTCTTCGATGAGCTGCTGGCGGGTCTGGCGGCGTGTGCGGAGGCGGAGGCGTTTGAGCTGGTGGTGGGGCTCGCGCGGTTGGGGTCGCGGTTGGAGGGGTTGACGATCCGGGCGCAGGTGCGGTTGGCGGAGCTGCGGCCGGTGGTCGGGGGGTGTCTGGATGGTGAGGACGATGAGCCGTTCTCGCCGTATCTGGGTGATGAGCTGGCGGCTGAGCTGGGGCAGTCGCCGCGGACGGTGACCGGCCGGTTGGACCAGGCCTGGGACCTCGCCCACCGTCTTCCAGCCGCTCTGGACGCGCTGACGGTCGGTGATCTGGATCTGACTCGGTTGCGTGCGCTGCACGCGCTCACTCATGTCCTGTCCGGTGGGCAGCGGGCGGTGGTGGAGGCTCAGATGCTCGCCGGGAGCCGGTTGAGCTCACCCACCCAGTGGCGACGCAAGATCCATCGGATGATCGGCCGGCTCGACCCTGCCGCGGCCGCCCGGCGCCGTGCGGAGGCGAAGACGCGGCGGGAGGTGTCGATCGAGCCGGCCGAGGACGGCATGGCGCTGCTGTCGGCGACCCTGCCCGCCGAGGACGCACGGGCGGTCTTCGATCTGGTCGACCGGATCGCCAGGAACGACGCCCACAGCGACGGCGACAGGCGCCCGATCGGCGCCCGGCGGGCCGACGTCCTGACCGCCCTGCTCCTCGGGAACCGGCGCGAACGGGTCACGGTCGAGCTCCAGGTGATCGCCCCAGTCGGCACCCTGGCCGGGCTCGACGACAACCCGGCCGAGCTGGTCGGCTACGGGCCGATCCCGGCCCAGGTCGGCCGGGCGCTGGCAGCGGACGCGCGCTGGCGCCGGGTCCTGACCGACCCCGAGACCGACACCGTGCTGGACCTGGGACACCGGCGTATACCGACCCCGGCGCTGGCCCGCCTAGTCCGTCGCCGCGACACCCGCTGCGTCTACCCGGGATGCGCGACCCCGGCCGCGGCCTGCGACCTCGACCACACAGTGGCCTGGGCCCATGGCGGTCGCACCGCGCTGGACAACCTCGGCCTGCTCTGCCGCCGCCACCACGTCATGAAGCATCGCGGTGGTTGGACGCTAAACCAGCCCGAACCAGGCCTCTTCATCTGGACGAGTCCCGCCGGCCGGACATACCAGGTCGACACCAATACGAACGAGGAAGAGGGTCCATTTCCCACCGAAAGCAGGAAGCACAAGACCGCCGTCCGCGTGACCGCGACCGCGACCGCGAACAGGGCCAACGACGGAAGGCAGCCGTCCGAAGAAAATCCGTGCCCCTTCTAACACCAACGAAGATTCATGTTAGGCCGAAGGCCGTCGGTCGGCGTTGCGCTGCCCGCTCCGCCCGGTCAGTGCGGAGGTTCGCCCCAGAGCGGAGGGCCCACTCAGTCCCACGACCACCGCGGGAATCCCTCGTCGTCCACCCCGACATACCCGACGGCATCGCCGATTTCAACGGGATCGACGTCCACATCCTCGACAGGAGTTCTGGCGTAGAGCATGCGGGCAAGAGTGTCCTGCGCCGTCTCATGGTCCCAGGCGCGGACGTCGACGAAGAGGTGGAACCGGAAGCCCCTGGTCGGCCATTCGCARCGACAGCCGCGGCACCGCCACTGTTCCGGTCCGCCGAAACATGATCCGCTCGCCCAGGTTCCGTCCTCCTGCAGGCCCATGCTTCGGTCGGAGCGAAGACCATGGGTGACCGGGTAGGCATCCGTCCGCCCGCACACGGGGCAGGCTGGGGAAACCGCGCCTTCGTCGCCGCTCATTCAGGAGACGGTACCCTACGCATGGGTACGTACAGATTACGGACGGCACAGCAGCGATGGCGATCCTGGTCGACTTCCAGAAAACCCGCGAGGACAGCGCTCGGGTGGAGTATCGGTTCGGCCATCCGGAGCTGGACCGGCTGCTGGTGATCGAGAAATCCACTCGGGAGGGCACTCCGGCGGACGGGACGGTGGACCGGACGTACGCGGCGGCGCTCACGAAGATCCTGCGCTTGCAGCGGGAGCGGGAGACCTGGCCGACAGGCGGGACGTACGCGGCCTAGCGCTCGACGCGCTGCGCGGTCAGAGGAGCCCGCCGACTCGCGGCTCGCGGTGCGCGACGCCGAGATGGTCGGTCGGCACGAGGCGGCTCCGGCTCTGAAGACTCGTCTCTACCCAGCGGATTCCCGATTGGTGACGCCGAGGAAGCCTGGACTGCGCCCGCGGCCTCCACCTCGAACCAAACTCGACAACCTCGGTCCGCTCTGGCGTCACCACCATTCCGCCAAACACCCTTGAGGGTTGCATTTCGTGCAGTTCCGCAGACGAGCGCTCAAGCCGTCACCCGGGATCGGACGACCACCCGTTCGCTGACTGTTGGATTGCTCGGTCTGAGATCAAGTGACGCTGGCCAGGGGTTTTGGCGTTGCGGAGCCGTCGACGCGGGGTTACGGAGTTGCGGGCGTGGCGGTGTGGGCCCGGCATGGGCGGTCAGCCTGGCTCGTGGTCCTCGCCGTCCGGGCTGGCGATCACGACGGTGTAGCCGTCGGGGTCCTTCAGCCAGATCTCGCGGTGCGCCGGGCCGTTGCCCTCGCCGCTGGGCGGATTGCGCATGGGTGGGTGCACCACCGTCGCGCCGAGCCGCGCGGCCCGTTCGACGGCGCCCTCGAAGTCGGCGACGTCGCCGAACCACAGCACCGCGCCGTTGCCGACCGGCTGGTCCGGGTCGGCGAGCTGGCCGTGGCCGTGCTCGACGTCCCTGCGGTGCAGTTGCAGGACGAGGGTGCCGTCGGCGGTGACGAGCCTCTCGTAGTCCTTGCCTCCGTGGTCGGAGCGCAGGCCGAGCAGCTCCTGGTACCAACGGCTGGACTCCTCGACGTCGCGCGCGACGACCAGCGGCTGCGGCCGCGGCGGCCCGACCGGCACCGCGATGCCCAGCCGGTTGCCGGCCGGATCGCTGACCTGGACGAGGTAGCGGGCGCCGCCCTGCCGCCGCGGCTGCCCGAGGACCCGGCCGCCACGCAGCTCGACCAGGCGCAGCGCCTTGTAGCCTTGTAGAGGTCGTCGGCCATGAGCCACAGCAACGGGCCGCCGGGTCCGACCGGTAGCTCGGTGGTGAGCTGGCCGATGAGGCCCGGCGCGCGGAAGCCGACCGCGCCCGCGCCCTGGCCAGGCTCGTCGACCTCCCAGCCGAACACGTCCCGGTAGAACGAGGCGGCGGCGGACAGGTCGACCGCCGGAATCCACAGATAACCTACCGGGCTTCCCGCCCCGGATGCCGTCGCGCCGCTCATGTCATCACGCCTTCCCATCCGCCCCAACCGCAGGAATGAGTGTCCAGCACGCCGATCGTGGGGCCGCGATGCGGGCGGGCGGGCGTCGGGCGGGCGTCCGGTGGGCGGTGATCAGTGCGCGGCGCGCGTGCCGAGCGCAATCTCGATGACCGCGCGCGGGTCCTCATGGTCCGCGCGCCAGTCCTGGTCCTCGTCGCACCAGAGCCGCCGCGTTGGGCGAGGAAAGTAGCAGTCAGCGGCCTCGGATGCGCGGGCCATCGAAAGGCTGCGTCGGCCGTCCGGGTCTCGTCCCAGCCATACTCACGATCTGGATCGCGCAGCTGTCGCGTCGTCGCGGCGGACAGCCCGGACAGGCAGTGCGATGCGGTCTGCGCCGCACGCATCGGCTCGGCTGAACGTCCGACAGCGGCGAACCCGCAGGTCACAGTCGTCTGCGCAGAGCCACAAATGTAGTCCTTGACCACGAAGCGGGCTGGAAACTCGACAGCCCACCACCGCACCTGGAGCACCAACCCAACCGACACGGCACCCGACATCCAGCCCATGGCACGCAACATGCCGAGCAGTCGACCCATGACCGACAGTCGCTACCCGTTCTAGAAACCGCCGACAACGCACCACCTCGCGGCCTGGCCCGAGCCACTTTCAGCCGGTGCCCGGGCTGCTCCGGCGGACCGGCGGAGTCGCGGCGGGAGCTGAGCGGGCGACGGCCGGCCGAGACAGCCGGCCTGGGCGACGGCCGGCCGTCTGCGTGGTCAGGACCGGGCGCGGGCGGCGGCGGCCGCGCGTACCGGGTGCGCCGCCGCGATCCGGCCGTTCGGGTCGTAGCTGGCGGTCAGCGTGGCGAGCCGGGACAGGGCGGCCGCGTCGTACTTGCGCGCGACCAGCGCCGGGTCGGTGGTCGCGCCGAAGTTCGGCGCGCCGAGGCCGCCGGACCACGGCTCCATCGCGGCCATCACCTCGGTGGCGTGGCCGGCCGTCGCCGCGGCCAGCGGTGGCGCCGCGATGCCGATCGTCAGCAGCGAGTAGGCCGCGTCGCGGTGGCAGACGGCGCTCGGCTGGCGGGGCTCGCGGGCCAGCGCCCCGCCGAGCAGCCGCAGCTCGACGATGACCTGGGGACAGTCGGCCTCGGGGCCGGTCAGCGTGAGCAGGGCACGCACCGCCGTGTCGGGCAGCTCCCGCAGCAGCACCGCCTGCTCGTGGACCGGCATCGGGTCGACCGGATCGGCGTGGATCATGCCGAGCGCCGGGAACGGCAGGACGTCGACACCCCCGAAGATCACCGGTGCCAGGCCGCGGATCGGGTCGATCACCCGCTCACCGTCGGCCGGGTCGCCGACCCAGGCGAACCGGACGGCGACGGTGCACCGGCCGGCCAGCGCGGGCGGCACCGCCGGCATCGGCGGCAGCCGGAGCACGGCGATCGACGTCGACGCCTGCTCCGGCAGGTCCGCCGACCAGGTCTTCCACGCCGACAGGACCCGGTCGGCGTCCGCGCCGTCGAAGAAGAGGCAGCCGCCGTAGATCTCCTGGACGTCCAGTAGCTCGAACTCCACGGCGGTGACGACGCCCAGCGCGCCCTTGCCGCCGCGCAGCCCCCAGAACAGCGCCGGGTTCTCGGTCGCGGTGGCCCGGCGCGCCACGCCGTCGCCGGTGACGACGTCGAACGCCGTCACCAGGTCGCTGCCGTAGCCGAAGCTTCGAGCCACCGGCGACAGGCCACCGCCGGTGAGGTAGCCGACGACGCCCACGTGCGGGGCGGAGCCGGCGAGCGCGCCGAGGCCGTGCACGGCGGCGGCGTCGAGCACCTGCTGCCAGCGCACCCCGGCGCCGACCCGCGCCAGCCGCCGCACCGGGTCGATGGTGATCTCGTCGAGGCCGCCGGTGTGCACCAGCAGGCTCGGGCGGGTGTGGGCGAGCGCCCCGTGCCCGGTGGCCTGCACCACGACGTCGAGGTCGTGGGCGTCCGCGAAGCGGACCGCCGCGACGACGTCGGTGGCGTCGGCGACCGCGACGACGGCCACCGGTGCGGCGGGCACCGCCACGTTCCACGGGGTCGCGGCCGCCAGGTAGGCGTCGTTGCCGGGCAGCAGGACCTGGCCGCGGATCTTCCCGGCGAGGGCGGCGAGCGGCACGTCGAGGGACGAGGTGTCGGGGGCGAGCGTCGACATGGTGACTCCCTGAAACGGTGATGACCTGGGCAAACCCGAGGCGGGACGTGGCCACCATGTCGTCCGGCGCTTGGACACCACTTGGGGCCGGCCCACCGCCCTTGCGGCGCGCTTGGCGCGGTCTTTCAGCCCAGCGACCGCTCGCCTGCTCCCGTCCGCATAAATGGGTGTTACCTTCTTTTGGAGGTAACACCTATTAGGGGGAGGCTGTCGTATGCGGGGATCGGGGACGCGGCGGTGGTGGGCGTTGGGAGCGGTCAACCTGAGCGTGCTCGCCGTCGGGCTGGACGGGACGGTCCTGTCGGTGGCCCAGCCGACGCTGTCGACGGCGCTCGACGCGTCGCAGTCGGACCTGGTCTGGTTCTCCGCCGGCTATCTGCTCGTGCTAGCGGCGGCGGTGCTGCCCGTCGGTCTGGCGGGCGACCGTTTCGGCCGCCGTGGCGTCCTGCTCGCGTCCCTGGCCGTGTTCGCGCTCGGCTCCGTTCTCTGCGCCTTCGCGGGATCGGTCGGCGCGTTCCTGGCGGGGCGGTTGCTGCAGGGCCTGGCCGGCGCCGGTATCACGGTGATGGCGCTGTCGGCCCTGATCGTCCTGTTCGACGAGGAGGAACGCCCGAAGGCGGTGGGGATCTACCAGGCCGCGACCTTCCTCGCCCTGCCGCTCGGACCGATCCTCGGCGGCTGGATGCTGTCGCGGTTCTGGTGGGGCTGGGTGTTCCTGCTCAACGTGCCGGTCGTCGTGCTCGCCGCGGTGATCGGCTTCATCCTGATTCCGGAGTCCCGGTCGGCGGAACGCCCAGGCCTGGACCCGGTCGGCACGGCGGCGTCGGCGTCCGGGCTGGCGCTGGTGATCTACGGTCTGGTGCGCGCCGGGGAGCGCGGCTGGGGCAGCCCGGACGCGGTGCTGTCGACGGCTGCCGGAGTCGCGGTGGTGGCCGGGTTCGTCTGGTGGGAGCACCGGCTCGGCCGGCTGCCCACCGGCCGGCCGCTGGTCGACCCGCGGCTTCTGCGGCCGGGCCCGTTCCTGTGGGGATCGGCGCTCGCCGCGGTCGCGGGCCTGGCGATGATCGGCGTGCTGTTCACGATGCCCCAGTACTTCCAGGGGGTACAGGGAACCGGCACGCTCGGCAGCGGCCTGCGCCTGCTCCCGCTCATCGCGGGCATGGTCGTCGGCGCCGGGCTCGCCGGCCGGCTCGCGCCGGCGGTCACCGCGCGGTCGGTGGTAGCGCTGGGATTCGTGCTCCTGGCCGGTGGTCTCGCCGTGGGAGCCACCGCCGCGCCCACCTCCGGCCTCGCGTTCACGGCCGGTTGGACGGCACTGGTCGGCGCGGGAACAGGACTGGCCCTGTCCGCGTCGACCGCGGCGGCGCTGGCCGGACTGTCGGCCGAACGCAGCGGCACCGAGTCCGCCGTCGTGCAGGCGTTCAACAAGACGAGCGGCCCGCTCGGCACGGCGATCACCGGCAGTGTCCTCGTCGCGGTCTACCAAGCCAGGCTCGACAGCGCCGCGCTGCCGGCGGCGATGGCCGCGCCCGCGCGCCGGAGCCTCTACGACGGCACGGCCGCCGCGCGGGCAGCCGGAGCGCCCGGACTGGAACAGGCGGTCCGGGCGGCGTTCGTCGACGGCATGAGCGCCGCGTTCCTGGCGTCGGCCGCGATCGCCACGCTCGGAGCGTTCGCGGCCCTGGCCCTCCTGCCCGGCAGGCGATCCCGTAGAACGGAATCCGGCCAGCCGATCGAGGAGGGGACCGCCGATGCCGCCGCCCACTGACCGGGCCACGCCCGGCCTGCGAGAACGCAAGAAAGCCAGGACCCGGGCCACCATCCAGACCCATGCCCTGCGGCTGTTCCACGAACAGGGCTACCAGGCCACCACCATCGAACAGATCATCGACGCCGCGGAGGTCTCCGAGACGACCTTCTTCCGCTACTTCCGCACGAAGGAGGACGTCGTCCTCCAAGACGACCTCGACCCCCTGATCGTCGAGGCGTTCCAGAAACAGCCCGCGGATCTGACGCCCATCCAGGCGATCCGCGCCGCGATCCGCCAGCAGTTCGACGCGCTCGCCCCGGACCAGAGGCAGGCGATACAGGAGCGCACCTCGCTCATCCTCGCCGAGCGCCCGCTGCGCGCCGCCATGCTGGACCAGATCTCCCAGGCGATGCTCCTGCTCGCCGACGCGGTCGCCGAGCGGACGGGACGCCCGAAGGACGACCTCGCCGTGCGCACCGTCGCCGGCAGCGCCATCGGCGCCATGCTCGCCACCCTGCCCGCCCTCGCCGAGAACCCCGCCGCGGACCTGCCCGCCCTCATCGACCAGGCACTCGGCCATCTTGAGGCCGGACTACCGGTCTGAAGCGGCTGTCTCAACGCGGGGAGCTGACGGTGCTCCCGCCCGACGCGTGGCGGCCGCATGGCGCGGTACCCGGTTGGGCGAGCGTTGGGCATCGGCGCGGAACCTCCTGGCCGCTGGACGCCTGATATGGGTGTGAAGTCGACCAGACCTCAGGGAACCGCCGACGACGCGACGTGGCCGGCGGGTGGCCTGACGGAGACCGGCCCATCGGGGACACCGGCCGGCGACTCGTTTGAGGCGTTCGTCCGGGCGAGGTCCGACGTCCTGTTCCGTACCGCGTTCGTCCTGACGGGACGCCGCGCGGCCGCGGAGGACCTGGTCCAGGAAACCCTCGCGCGGGTTCTGCTGGTGTGGCGTCGGGTCGCCGCCAGGGGCGAGCCGGACGCCTACGTCTACCGCGTGATGGTCAACACCCATCGTCGGACGGGGTGGAAGGTGCTGGCGCGGGAACGGCCGACCGCCCGGCTGCCGGACCGGCCGGGCCCTGACGCGTTCGCCCGTACCGAGAGCCTGGACCAGCTGTCCCGGGTACTGGCGCGGCTGCCGGCCCGGCAGCGCTGCGCCGTGGTCCTGCGCCACTATCTGCAGTTCTCCGAGGCCGAGACGGCGGCCGCGATGGGCTGCCGGATCGGCACCGTCAAGAGCCTGACCTCCCGGGGGCTGGCGCAGCTGCGCGTCGCTGTCGACGACCAGCGACCGTCTCCGCGACCCTCCCCGCGGCCGCCGGCGCCAGAAGGCCCGGCCAGCCGCCCGACGCCGCCGCATCCCCGGACGCAGAGGAACGATTCCCATGGCTGACCGCCTGGCTCCTGACCGCGAGGAGGTCGTGGTCGAGCAGCGCCTGAAGGAACTGGCGGAGCTGGCGGGACCGACCCCCGACCTGCTGGACCGGGTCGCCGGGCGTTCGGCGGCGCTGCGCCGGCGCCGGACGTCCGTGATCGGTGCCGGCGCCGGTGTCGTCGGAGCCATCGCCGCGGCGACGGTGACCGTCGTCGTGGCCGGGACCGGGATCCGTGGCACGGATGGCAGGGACGACCTTGTCACGGTCCCGGCGATGTCGAGCTCCCCGACCGGGACACCTGCTCCGGCCGCGTCCACGGCCCCGACGCCCTCCGCGTCGTCGATTCCGACGACGCCGGCTCCGACACTTTCCCCGACCCGCGATGGCACGCCCAACTCGCCGCGGCAGGACACGTCGCAGCCGCCCGTCCCGGTGTCACCGAGGCCGGCCGTCAGCACGAGCGTTCCCCTGTACTCGCCGCCGCCGGGGTACTACTCACCACCGCCGAACCCTCCCGGGACGCTCACGATCGAAGGAACCACCGTCCGCTCGACGCCGTCGACCTTCCAGGTCGAGGAATGGGTGAGGGTCGTGAACAACGGCGACGTGGCGTGCCGTTTCAGTTTGTCCCGCGGGGGCTCGGTGGCGATCTTCACTGGACCGATCGAGCCGGGTGGTGGCGACACGATGAGAATGCCCGCCACCGCTGGGACCTACGACGTGGTCTGCGCACCGGACCCGGCCGCGACGGACCGACCGGCCGCGACGGGAACCGTGGTCCTGGAGCCCTGAGGCGGCCGTGGTGTGGCGGCGCGGCGGTGCGGCGGCGCGGCGGTGCGGCGGTGCGGCGCCGGGACTCGTCCGCGACGCTAGGCGGCCGGCGGAGGTCCGTCGGTGCCCGCATCGAGGGCGGCTTCGATCCGGCGCAGTCGGGCGTCGATCGCGGGCAGCAGCGCGTCGACGCCCGGGCCGCGTGGATCCTCGGTGGCCGGGGGACGAACAGACCCGTCGGCCTGCCCCCGGTCGGCTTGGGCGCGCCGGACGAAGCTGGACGTCACCCATGCGGTCACGATGGCGAGGAAGGCGATCGACTCGAGCATGATCATCGATCCGATGAACCGACCTACAGCTGTCGTCGGCACCACGTCCCCGTATCCCACCGTGGTCACGGTCTGCAGGGCCCACCACATACCGATCCCGACGTTCGGGAAGCTTCGTGGGTCGACGATCCGGATGACGATGCCGCCGGCGAGCACTGTCAGCGTCGTGGCGACGACCATGACCCGCATCGCGCGCCGCGCCGACAGCGGTTGGACCGTGTAGCTGCGCAGGATCCGGGTCAGAACCCGCATGTTCGTCCCCTCCCGCCGTCCCGCCCGTCGAGGTCGGCGCCGCCGGATGTGCATCGTCCGCGGACACACTAGGCCCGCGGCCATGCTCACACGCCGTAGCGGGCCATGCCCGGCGCGGACGCCTTCCCGGTTGTCCGAGGCGTGCCGCGCTGCCAGGTCCCGGGCGTGCCGCGCGGTCAGGCAGGGCTGGCCGCGTGGTGCCGAGCATCGCCGCGCCCGCCCGCCCGCCCGTTCGTCGGCGGGCGCGGCGGCGTTTACCTCTCGGGCGCCAGCCAGCGTCCGGACCCGTCATCCCGCGGCGCCTCAACGGCCCTCCGAGACACATCTGGCCTCTCACGGTCCGACCGGCTGGAGATCCTGGTCGGTCTGGCAGCCCGGAGGGCGTTGATCAGGCACACTCAGATCCCGGCCATTCGGATCCGGGCCATCCGGGATCTGTGGCGGCCCGAGGCGCTCTCGCCGTGGAGGTGACGCTGGTGCGGACGGCAGCAGACCAGGCCGGCCTGGCCGACCAGGCCGACCAGGCCAAGGCGCTGGAGAGCCTCCGGCGATCGATCGACAGTCTCTCGGATGCCGCCCTCGACGCGTTCAGCGAGATGCCGTGGTTCCGCGGCCTGCCGGCGCGGACCAAGTCGTGGATCAAGATAGTGGTGATGAACGAGCTCAAGGTGATGGCGGAGGACATCACGGAACCGCGTTCTCCGGCGCTGCGGGGAATCTTCTCGGACGCCCCCAGGGGAGTACTGCAGCAGCTGTCGCTGGGGCAGGTCGTCGAACTCATCCGGCTGACGGTCGAGACCGTTCTCACGGCCGTCGACGACGTCATGGGCGAGCCATCGGCCGCCCTGCTCCGAGGAGATCTCGAACGATACGGCCGCGAGGCCGCTTTCGCCGCGGCGTCGGTCTACGCGCGGGTCGCGCAACATCGCGCCCGCGACGGCGACCAACGCCAGAAGCTGTTGGTCGACGCGCTGCTCGAGGGCGACGAGCGGGAGATCACGGACCGGGCCGGCGGCGTTTTCCCGCTGGGCGTCCCGGTCCGTATCGCGGGGGCTGTCCCGCCCGTCGATTCCACCGAGGCCGTGCTGCGCGCGATGCTTCGGATCATGGACGCGCACGGCGCCCCGGCGTGCGCCGCCCGGCGCGGGTCGGCCGTCCTGCTGATCGCGCCCGCGGCGATGGGGGGCGGCCAGGACGGTGTGCTCGCCGCGCTGGACGAAATGGTTCGCACCGCGGCGCCAGGCGAAGCGGCACTGATCGACACCCTCGTCGTCAGCAACCCGGTCGAATCCGTTGTCGCCGCGCGCCCAGCCGCGGCCGCCGTCCTTTTCGGGCTGCGGGCGGTCGTCGGCCAACGGACGTCAGGCCGGGTCGTCGGGGTCGATGACCTGTTACCGGAACGGGTTCTCTGCGGAGACCGCCAAGCCGCGCGCCAACTGGTGGCCGAGTACTACAGCCCGCTGCTCGCGGCGGGGCGGGGGCTGGTGGAGACGGTCGACGCGCTGCTCGCTCATGACGGCTCGCCGGACGCCGCCGCACGCAGCCTCCCGGTCCACGTCAACACCCTGCGTTACCGGCTGGAGAAGGTGATCAGCCTGACCGGCCGCGACCCCCGCCGCGGGCGCGACGCCTTCGTGCTGCGGATGGCCTTCATCCTCGCCCGGACCGGCGCCGCGATCTCGCCGTCGCTGTCGCCGCCCTGGCCGCCCCCCGACCGGGCCGCCGGCCTCGGACCGCGGGTCCAGTAACACCCGCGTAACTTCGTACTTCCTCGCCGAGGACATCACGGGCGGGGCGTGCAAGGATTGTCCACGCGCCCGCCCCCGCGGAATTTCTCATCGTCGACACGCCGGCATTCACAGGCTTCTCGTGCCACCCAGCCCAAGGCGCCAGCCGTGTTCTGGACCGCCTGAGCAGGCGAGTAAGAGACCAATTCTCTTCGAACGGGTACATGGGCGCCCGCGCCCGGTGGTGATGACACCATGGGCGCCGCCCGGGGTGAAAAGAAATTGCGACTCGGGTACCTTCGCGCGCCTGGCCAGCTTCCGTCACGAGGAGGAACTTCATGAGCCGTAGATTCAGACAAAGCTTATGCGCGGTCGGGATGGCGACCGCGCTCGCGGGCGGCATGGTCGTAGTCGACGCCGCCACGGCGCGAGCCGCCGTCTCGCCGTTCGGGCATTCATGCGCCGATCAGAACGGCGTGCGTTTCTGCGCCACGACGGGCATCGACCAGCGGGTGGCCTCGTGGGACGGCACACCACTGGACGTCGACGTCACACTACCCGCGACCGGATCCGGGCCGTTTCCGACAATCGTCCTGCTGCACGGTCTCGGCGAGGACAAGACGGCATTCGAGGACACGTCACCCGAGGGATCGCAGGCGCTGACCTACCACTACAACACGAACTACTACGCCAAGCGTGGCTACGCCGTGGTGACGCCGACCGCGCGCGGTTTCGGAGGTTCCTGCGGCGCCCAGACCAAGACAACTCCCGGCTGCGCGCAAGGATGGGTGCACCTCGACGACGTCCGTTACGAGGCCCGGGACGTCCAGCATCTCGTAGGAAAGCTCGTCGACGAGGGAATCGCCAACCCGGCGGCGGTGGGCGTGACCGGGGTCTCCTACGGCGGCGGCACCTCGGCGCAGCTGGCCTTTCTCAGGAACCGGATCGCGCTGCCCGACGGAACGTTCGCTCCCTGGACCAGCCCGAACGGCACCCCCCTGAGCGTCGCCGCGTCGTACCCCCGCTGGGGATGGGCGGATCTCGCCAACGCTCTGGTCCCGAACGGCCGGGCCACCGACACGACGCCGCCGAACTATGCGACGGACACCTCGCCCGTGGGCATACCCAAGCTGTCCTACACGACCTTCCTGTACCTGGTCACCGGACTGTTCGGGCAGATCGCACCGGCCGGCGCCGATGCCGACGCCGACCTGACCACCTGGTACAAGGCCTTCCTGCGGGGAGAGCCCTACACCGGAACCGACGTGCAGGGCCTTGTCCGGGCGCTGCGGTACAAGGGCACGACGGCCATCCCGGGAGTGCCCGCGCCCCTGCTGGTGGAGAACGGCTGGACCGACGACCTCTTCAACGCCCAGCAGGGCCTGGCCCTCTACAACCAGGCGCTGGCGGCGAGCCCCGCGGCGGACGTGTCGCTGCAGCTGGGCGACACCGGCCACCCGGGCGCCAGCAACCGCGCCGACATCGTCGACCGGCTGGTCGACGCGGGATCGGCGTTCTTCGACGCGAAGCTGCGCGGGACCGGCGCCGGCCCGGCGCCGCGATCGGTGGCCCTCTCACCGATGAGCTGCCCCGCCGGCGCCGCCACCCCGGCGCCCGTCACCGCCCCGTCGTGGGCCGCCGCGCATCCCGGGACGCTCGCCTTCACCCAGCCGGGACTGCAGGCGACGACGTCGAGCGGGGTGAACTTCTTCGGCGAGAGCGACCGCGACCCGGTCCTGGGGATCCTGCCCGGAACGCTGGGTGACGTGCTCACCGGCCTCATCAACGGCACGGTGGACCCGGCCACCCTCGGCGGCATCCTGGGCGGCGACTCGTCACAGTTCGGCCCGCTTTTCTCCCAGGCTCTGCAGAAGTCCAACCCGTGCCGCATCTCGCTGGCCTTCCCGCACGCCAACGCCATCATTGCCACCGGGCCCACGCGGGCACAGGCGTTCACCCTGGCCGGCATGCCACAGGTGACGGTGAACATTCAGCACGTCGGCCCAGAGGGCCAGCTGGACGCCCGGCTGTGGGACGTCGCCCCCAATGGAAACGAAATTCTCGTCACCCAGGGCATCTACCGGGTGACGGCGAACCAGGCCGGCACGGCGACCTTCCAGCTCAGCGGAAACGCCTACACCTTCACCCCCGGCCATCGGCCCCGGTTGGAACTGCTGTCATCCGCCGGTCCGTACGCGCGGCCCAGCAACGGCATCAGCACGACCTACGCCACCAACGTCCGGGTCCAGCTCCCGACGGTCCAGCCGGCGCCCTGACCTGACCGGCGCGGCCAGGACCCACCGATGACCGGCGACACCTCCCAGGACCCCTGACCCGGAAGGACGGCGGGGCGGCGGACCGGGCGAGCCGAGCACGCCGCTCGGCGATCCAGGCCGCCGCCCTTCCGCACCGCCAGGCGTTCTGCCCGGCGCGCGCCGCCCGTCGCTGTGGTGGGATGACGCCGCGGGCATAGCGGGCGGAAGCGGGAGAGGCGGAACGCGTGGACGTCGAGACGCTGGGCGCGGTCGAGGAGATCAAGCAGCTGAAGGCGCGGTACTTCCGCCTGCTGGACACCAAGAAGTGGGACGAGTGGGCGGACGTGTTCACCGAGGACGTGACCGTCTGGGTCGAGGACGTCCCGGACGTGACGTTCACCGGGCGCGACGAGTTCGTCGCCGCGATCAGCGGAACCCTCGCCGGCGCGGTCACGACGCACCACGGGCACATGCCGGAGATCGAGATCACCGGGCCGGACGCGGCCCACGGCATCTGGGCGATGTTCGACTACGTCCAGTGGACCGAGCCGGCACGCACCCTCCAGGGCTACGGGCACTACCACGAGGAGTACCGCCGAGGCGCCGACGGCCGCTGGCGGATCATCTCCCTGCGCCTGCACCGGCTGCGCGCCGACCTTTCCTGACGCGGGCTCTCTCGGCACGACGTCTCCTGACGCGGGCTCCGCTCCCGCTTCGGCGGGCCCGCGTGGCCCGCCTCGCCCTTCCGGCCCGCCGTGGGCAGAGGATGGGGAGCGTGAGGCGAATCGACTACTACCACGACCCGAACGCGCCGCGAGCGAACGCGCTGGTCGTCGGGGGCTGCGCGGTCGCCCCCGACGCCGACGGGCGGATCCTCCTGCAGCGGCGGGCCGACAACGGGGAGTGGGCGCTGCCCGGCGGCGGGATGGACATCGGGGAGACGTTCGCTGACTGCGTGATCCGGGAGGTCCGCGAGGAGACCGGATTCGACGTCGTCATCGAGCGGATCGTCGGCATCTACTCGGACCCGGGGCACGTCTTCGCCTACCCCGACGGCGAGATCCGCCAGCAGTTCTCGATCTGCTGCGCCTGCGCCATCGTCGGCGGGGAGCTGGCCGTCAGCGACGAGTCGACCGCGGTCGGCTTCTTCGCGCTCGACCAGCTCGCCGGCCTGCACATGCACGAGACGCACCGGATCCGCATCCGCGACTACCTCGCGAACACATCCCCCGTACTGCGCTGACGATGACGGCCTAACCGGCGCATTCCTAGGCTGCGGCGAGGCGCGGGTCTCCCGCGAGGCTGAGGTCACCGGCGAGGCTGAGGTCACCGGCGAAGCCGAGGTCGTGCAGCGCCTTGCGGTAGGCGACGCCGAGGGCAGAAGTAACATCAACAAGGGTGCTGGGTCCGTCAGAGGCTCGCCGTCGCCGTGGCTTCCAGCGGGTGGTCCGTGATGACTGGACCAGCGGGCCGGTGGCCAGGACGGTTCGGCGCTCACCGCGGGTTCCGTAGAGTCGGGATCAGCGCTGCGTAGCGGGGAGGATCGTGAGTGCTGTGACTCGCTGGTTCAACACGGCGGGGCCGTGCGTGCCGAGCAAGCACTACATGATCCCTGCGTCGGCGCGGCTGCCGCAGGTTCCTGATCTCGTCGAGCGTGAACTGTACTTCGTCCTGCATGCTCCGCGGCAGACCGGCAAGACGACGGCGCTGCGTGCGCTGGCGGCCGAGTTGACCGCGAGTGGTCGTTATGCGGCGGTGGTGCTGTCGATGGAGGCCGGCCAGCCCTGGCCGGATGACATCGGCGCGGCCACTCGGGCGATCCTGACAGGCGCCCGCCGCACGGCACGAACCAATCTGCCGGTCGATCTGCGCCCACCACCCTGGCCGGACAGCTGGGAGGAAGGGCTGCTCTCGGACGCGTTCGCCGTCTGGGCGGAGACTTGCCCACGCCCGCTTGTGCTCTTCCTCGATGAGATCGACTCTCTGGGCGGGCGCACGATGCTCAGTGTGCTTCGCCAACTGCGCGACGGCTTCGCCGACAGACCCGTCGGCTTTCCGGCGTCTGTGGCGCTCTGCGGACTACGCGACGTCCGTGACTACAAGATCGCCTCTGGCGGTGACCCGACTACCACGACCTCGCAGAGCCCGTTCAACATCACGGTGGCGTCGCTGCGGCTGAGTGACTTCACCCTCGACGAGGTCCACAAGCTCTATGGCCAGCACACGACCCAGACCGGTCAGCGGTTCACTCCTCAGGCCGTGGAATACGCCTACGCACTGACGATGGGCCAGCCGTGGCTGGTCAATGCCCTTGCCTACGAGATTGTCAGCGGCATGAAGGTCCACACGTCGACGTCGATCACTACCGACGACGTCGACGAGGCGGCCGAGCGGATCATCGTCGCGCGCGCGACCCATGTGGACTCTCTGCTCGACAAGCTTCGCGACCCCCGCGTACGGCGGATCATCGAACCCATCCTAGCCGGCGCGGAGGTCCGATTCGACCCGTTCGCCGACGACCTCGCCTACACCGTGGACCTCGGACTGGTCCGACGGACCGCCTCGACGGTGGAGATCGCCAACCCCATCTACCGGAACGTGATCACCCGAGTTCTGGCTGACGGCCTCTTCGAAGGCGTCGTCGGAGCGCCTCAGCCGCGATCGTTCGTGCTACCCGATGGGCGCCTCGACCTGGACGGGCTGCTCGCGGGTTTCACCGGGTTCTGGCACAACAGCGAGGACCTTCTCCAAGGCGACGTGCCTTACCAGGAGGTGACCCCGCACGTAACCCTGCTCGGCTACCTCGACCGCGCCATCAACGGCAGCGGTTTCGTCGACCGGGAGTACGGCGTCGGCCGCGGTGCACTCGACCTGCTCATCCGCTGGAACCACGTCGGGCCGGAGGGCAGACCCACCGTCCAGCGCCAAGCCCTCGAGGTCAAGACCCACCGCCCCGGCGACCCCGATCCCACAACTGCCGGCATCAATCAGCTGGACGGCTACCTGCTACGCCTCGGCCTCCCCACCGGCCACCTCGTGATCTTCGACCAGCGCCCTGCCGAACGCAAACGCGTCGCCATCGAGCTTGGCTCCCAAACCGTGACCAGCCCCAGCGGCCGAACCATCACCGTGGTGCGTATCTGATGGCCTTTCCGCAGCCCGAGGACCTGGTCGTACTCGCCGTAGGCCAGGTTCGGGAGGCGCCTTGACGGACGGGGATGCCCCGCACTGGGCGGCGGCACAGGTCGCGGCGGTACGCGACTGCCCCGGGGACCGGTTGGCGCTCTTGGCGCGTACTTACCTCGGGCCGTTCGGTCGAGCTCCCCGTCATCTCCCCTTCCGGCGGGCCGCCGTGTCGTTCATGCGGTGGCAGGTCGAGCGCGGGGTGCTGAACCCGCCGGAGGCGGATGCTCCGGGAAGCCGCTGGTGGCGAGCCGTGAACGACCGGTTGCTCCGAGACGGCTGCGAGGCCGTGGCGCGCTCCGGCGGGATGACGGGCGAACTGTCGTCACCGGCGGTCAAGGTGTGGCTGGAGTTCGTCGCGGCACCGACGGCCCAGAACTGGTACCGGGCCCACAACGCGAGCATCGCCGCCGCCTACCTGGACCACCGTGATCTCGCGGTGGTGGAGTCCAG
>NZ_MBLO01000046.1 GCF_001854805.1 Pseudofrankia coriaricola | reverse complement strand
GAACCCCGATTCTCCCTGCGCGGCAGGCACCTGTTCTCTTACGACGATCTACAAGACCCCAACATCAACGCCCAACTGGCGGATGTAGGTCTGACCAGGCAACCACCCGCCCCCGCCATGTCTCGGGCCGGCTCAACGCAACAGCGCCGCTCAAGCTTCTCGACCCGCGACCGGTCCCGCTCCCCCTGCCCTACACTGACCAGGAGGGGTTCCGCGCACATCGCACCGCGAACCCCTTCCGGTTCAGGCGGACGACTCCAGGGAGCACATGCCTAAGCAGGCCTGCGGATGTGGGTACCGATACTCACCTTGCTGGATCGCAGCAGCACGACTGGACCAAGCACCGCGATGCGCCGGGTTCGTCAGACAAGTGTTGGAGCGCACATCGGCAGTCGCATCCCGAAAGGACAGGTGAGCAGTGAGTCAGCCGGTGCAAGACGTCGCCTCCGCTTCAAGTCGACGGGATGGCGACCGGAAGGGAGAATGGCGCCGGTCCGCCGAGACGCGACGGGCTGTGCTCGACGCGGCTCGCCGCTTGTTCGGCAGCAACGGGTATGAGGGCACCAGTATCGACGACATCGTGCGTGAATCTGGTGTCAGCGTCGGCAGCATTTACCACCAGTTCGGTGGCAAGAGCGAAGTGTTTATGACACTGGTCGAGTCAGCTTTGGCAAGACACTCGGAGGTGTCTGCGCGGGAGACCCGTAGGGCGATCAATGCCGGTGAAACGGACCCACTCCGTATCTACATAGCCGGCGCCAAGGCATACCTGATGGAGACCTGGAAGCAGCGTGACCTAGATCGCATCAGCTTCGCCGAAGACGGTCCACCCGGGTTTGCAACGTTTCTTCGTGAGCGTCACGCAAGGTACTTGCGCGGTTCTCGCGGGCTCACTATCGGCAAGCCGCCATTGCCGGATTCAACTGCACATGCGCTTACGGCTCTCCTTCTGGCCGCAGCCACCCAACTAGTGGACGTCAATGACCGGCGCACCGCGAAGGCGGTTGTGGACTACTTTACGAATCTTATTCTCCGGATGGGTGATCAAGATTAGGTAGAGTGCGCTTCCGTCGAGCATGCCGGAGAGCTTGAGGGCGCGCAGGGTCTGGGCGAGGGCGGCGCGGTCGATCAGCGCGACGGGTGGGCTGGGGGTCATGGGGTGGGCTCCCGAGTGAGGTGGGCGAACACGTGCAGGGGGTGGCCGGCCAGCTGTCCGTCGGCCTCGTGGCAGCCGGCGAAGCCGCGCCGGTCGGCGCGGGTCGGTTCGGCGTGGTGGCCGGTCGTACCGAGGGCTTCGGCGAGGCGGTCGACGGCGGCGATCCGCTCGGCCTGGGAACGGCCGGTGGCGGTGGCGGGGTGGAGCTGGATGGTGATGCGGGCCGCATAATAGAATTGTCTACTAAATCGGGAACGCTCCAAACGGCAGCCAGCGGACCAGGATGGCGGCAGCTCGGGCACCTGCAACCGGTCGGTCGGCGAGCTCGTCCGGCAGTGGCGGCGCAGATCAGCCCCGACGAGTGCCCTACGGCGAAGGCCAGCCTCGCGGCCTGTGCCCGCTCGCAGCGGCCCGGGACTCACCGAGCCGGCCCGAGCTGACGGTAACGACTGGCGTGGAAGACCATCGGCGCGACCTCCGGGTGGCTCTGCAGCGCATGGATGCGCAGCACGACGATGTCGTGGTCGCCGGCCGCCACCTGGCGGTCGACCTCGCACTCGAGCCACAGGGTCGAGCCGTGCACGAACACCGCGCCCGTGGTCGACGCCGCCCAGGCGACCTCGGCGAACCGATCGCCTCTCTTGGCCGACAGCGCCGTGGCCACCGGGCCGTGGTCCTGCGCGAGCACGCTCACCCCGAGCCGCGGGAGAACGGCGAGCACCGGCCAGGTCGTCGAGGTGTGCGCCACGCACACGGAGACGAGTGGTGGGTCCAGCGACACCGACGTGAAGGAGCTCATCGCCATGCCCGTGGGCCGGCCATCGGCCATGGCGCACACCGCCGTGACGCCGCTCGGGAAGCAGCCGAACGCCAGCCGGAGCAGGGTCCCGTCGAGCGGGCCACCACCCTCTGAAGCCTCGGTCCAAGCGCCGGTCATGAACTCACCAGCCGCCGAGCGACCGGGCCCGGTCGAGCCAGGCGTCCAGGACCGGTCCCTCCTCGTACGCCGCGTCGAGCAGGTACAGCGCCGGCGTCGGGCCTGACTTCCCTCACGTTGATTCTTCTCGCAAGATCGTAAGGCTGTGACCTGCGGCTTCGCCGGCGCCAGCGACGAAAATTGTGCACTAATCGGAGGCGCCGAGTCGTTGCCGGAGACTGCCGCCGGGCCCACAAGGAGATCCACTCGCACGACACGGGCGGCAGTTGTACCAACAGATCGGCAACCAACTCTCGCGCCAAGCCCTCACGCCGGACCCGCGCCTCACTGTCCGTAGCATTACGATCTTGACCGCTGCATCGGGCCGCGCACGTGCGCACTAATTTGAGGGAAGTCAGGTCCACGGACATAGACGGACAAATTACCAAGATCTCTTAATCCGTGGGTCGACTCGTCTCAACGCTCCGTAGCCGCCGTTGGCGGGATGCCGCACGCCAGTCGTCCTGCAACGGGGGTGAAGGTCAGTGGACGACCGTGGACATCATCGTCGGTGGGGCATCGCCACCCTGCCTGCTGTGTGCGCCGTGATCAGGTGGCGCTATCGATCAAAATTCATTCGATCTTGGTTTCAGAGGCCGAAGTCATCGCCCAATGGCGTTTCGTGCGGGCCGGATGGCTGGCCCTCCTGCGGGTCCGCTGGCTCGGTCCCGGCCGGCCTCGGCAGCTGTCTGTCGGGCAGGCTTGGTAGCTCTACCCTGGGCCGCGACGATGGTTCTACCGCATGGTCGCCCGGCCGCTCGGTCTCGGAGGCGCCCGGCTGCTCGGCTTCGGGTGAGGTTGGTCGTTCTGTTTCGGGCGTTCTTTCGATGGGGCTGGGGAGGAGCTGGCGGGGGACGAGGCGGGCTACCGCTTCGGCGGCGTCGCGGTCGACTTCTTCGAAAAGGGTGGTGTAGGTGTCGCCGGTGAAATGGACGGAAGCATGGCCGAGGAGTTCGGAGACGAGCTTGAGGTCGCGGGTGGCCAGGTAGGTCAGACTGGCGGCAGTATGTCTGAGATCATGGAAGCGGATCGGTGGCAGCGGGCCGAAGGCCAAGGCGACCTCGATGACAGTGACGGGCATCCGGTGGCGGGTGGCGAGGTGGTCCGCTGACCAGCCTTTCGTGGCGTGCTCATGACGAACCTTGTTGAATCGGTCGATGAGGCGTCCGAAGCGTTGGCTGAGGCCGTCCGGGCGTAGGTGGTGCCCATCGGGGTGGGTGAAGACGCGGCCGTTGTCGATCCAGGCTGGGCCTGCCTGCTCTTGTTCCTCGATCTGCCGGGTCTGCCAGGTGTTCAGGACGCGCAGGCTCTGCTGGTCGAGGCTGATCGGCCGTGTTCCTCTGACACTTTTCGGGTCGGGCCATTCGTCGTCGTCGAGGTCATCGAGCTCGTCGGGGTCGGGTAGGTTGTCGCGGATGTAGACGGTCGCCGTGGTCAGGTCGGTTTCCGCCCAGCCGAGTGCGACGACTTCGCCGCGGCGCAGGGCGCGGTGCGCGACGAGGTGCCAGACCGGGTAGAAGCGGTCGTCGATCACGAAGTCGAGGAACGCGCCGGCTTGGGCCGGGGTCCAGACCATCACCTTCGATGGGCGCCGCCCGGTGCGGACCCAGGCGGCGACGCGTGGGGCTGTCCAGGCGAGTGGCTTGGGTACGCGGGCGGGTTCGAGCTCGACGTGCTCGGCCGGGTTGTACGGGATCTTGCGGCGTTTGACAGCGCTGTTCAGGGCATTGTTCAGGGTGGTGGCCACACTGTGGATCCGGGCAGGGCTGAGCCGCCTGCGCCGCGCCGGGTCGTCCTTGCGAGCCTCCAGCAGCCGGGTCAGCAGCGGGGAAGGGCGCTTGCCTTTGAGGTCGCGGCCGATCTGGCGCATCGCCGCGTAGAGCTGTTCGACGTGGTGGTCCCGGAGTTCGGTCAGGCGCAGATAGCCGAGGCCTGGTCTCAGGTACAGGCGGATGTGTGCCGCGTAGCCTTTGACGGTGCTCGGGTCGAGGCTGACCTTGCCCGCGAGCCAGTCATCCAAGTACTGGCCGACGGTCAGCCCTGCGGGGGTTTCCGTGCGCAGGCCCGCGTTCAGCTCGGCCAGGGACGCCGTCAACGCGGTGTCGGCGGCCTCCTTCGTCGGGAACGGGCCGACCGCGGGCCGGTGGCGCTTGCCGGCCTGACCTGTCGGCACGTCGTGCGTGAACCACCAGCCGCCGTGGTCTGAGCGGGCCACCAGCGGGCAGCTGCGGCCGTACTGCTTCCCGGTCGCGGGGTTCTTGCACGCGCACCGTTTGTACACCGAGCCCCTCATCGGCCGGCGCTCGCAGAAAGCCGCCCGCGGGCGCACCAGGTACTGGGGAGGGCGTGAAAATCCTCGGCAAATGGCCGTGGCGGAAAGATGAACCGGTCCATGACCGCGCAGCGTTCCGGCCGCTGTCACCACGGCGGCCATCCGCGACGACACCCTCGCCGACGTCGCCGAGGTTCGGGCATCGCGCAGGACACCGCACAGCACGCGGGGCGCTGGCACCGCGGTCACCCGCGCCAACGCCCCGCGACGTGGCTGTCTAGAAAGAGATCCCCGGGTACTCGCCTGCGGCTTCGCGTACCCGCCGCACGAACTCGGCGAAGACCTTCTGGTGAATCTCATGATGTTGCTCGTCATCGACGTCGTCGTCGTCGATCGGACGGTCGTCGTCTCTGTCTGTACCGGCTCGCTCGGCGACGACCGCGCTGTAGGCGTATTCGTCGAAGAGCAGGTAGCAGCCGCGCACGCCGCGCAGTAGATCCTCCAGGAGGTCGCGGGCCGGGCGCAGCGGGTCGAGCGGGGTCAGGCGATGGGGTATGACGTGCGCGTGGACGTTTTCGCCGTCGACCTCGAACAAGATGTCGGTCCGGCTGTTCGCCTCGTCGATCTGCTCGAGGAGCCGCGTCAGGTTCGGGATCACTCCGTCCGCGATGTCCCGTGCCTCAGCGACCAGGCCGAGGACGACATCCTGCGGCGACTCACCGTCCACGAGCCGTTCCAGGACGAAGGTCGGTGTCTCGTGCGGTAGGGCTTCGATGTTGTCGGACTCCACGAGGACCTGGTCCGGGTCCCCACCCCAGACCTCGGCGGTGACCGTCGCGGCCGCGTACAGCCACCGGGCCGCGGCGATCGCCGCAGCGGTCGGCTCGACCTCGGTAAACAGCCGGCCGTCACCGAACACGTTGTCTCGCAGCGCAGCGTCCGCCGCCGCGACCTGTAGCGGTGAGGCATCGGCCCGGGTGAGCACGACCGCCTGGCGGCCCCGACCTCGCAGATCCCCCCGTTCGGCCTGCTCCACCGCGTCAAGCTCGGCGCGGACGTCGTCGACGACCCGCCGGGTCAGCTCGCCGCTGCCGACGGCGTGCAACGCCCGGCCCGCACGGTGCGCCGCCTCCTCGACGACCCGGTAGAAGTGCAGCGTCTGCGCGGAGCCGTGAAGGTACGGGTTCTCGATGGCGGCCAGCACCTTGGCGAAAGCCTGCCGCGCCATGTCGCGGCGCCACCCTTCACCATTCACCTCAAGATCCGCGCTGCCGCTCGCCGGATGGGTGTAGGTCCGCCAGGCCGCCTTGGACAGGAACGTCAAGGCGTTCGCCAGGCGCAACACGTCACGGTCGGCCACCCCGTCCGGGAGCGACACGACCACGAGGGCTGTGTCGCCGGCGCCCGTCGCCCAGGACACCAGCAGCGACCGTGCCTCCGGATCAACCGCATAACGGCTCACGTGATCCTCCTCAGATAGATGCCGAGGTCCGGGCGCCGTGTGCTGCCACAACGTGGCGCCGGCGATGGGACAGGCGGGGCACCCGCACGAACCATCGCCTCCGGTGTAGGCGGCGATGTCATCGCGACCGTCATCCGCAGGGACATCGCGGACGCCCTCCGCGTGGAAGAGCCATCCGCGAACGCATCGCCGATACCCACCACCGCCGACCGTTGGACGGCCCGAATGTCGTGACGGACACCTGAGCTACGGCGTGGCACCAGAGCGGCGTGGGCTACCGCGCGTGCGGGATGAACCGGCAGCACGGTAGCACCGCGACGGCCATCGGGACCGACATCGTGCCGGCCACTGCGGCAAGTCTGTGCATCTGCGAGGACACCGCGAGCGGGTAGCCCTCGGGCGGATCGCACCGCCGTCGAGACCAAGGCTCGGTCGGTACATCCGGTCTCGCGCGACGCGACGCTGCTCACGACCGCTGGATGGCGCCCGCGCGCAGCGGGTCAGGGTGTCCTGAGTCCGGGTGGTCCGTCGGCGCGGGCACGTCGGATGAGGCTGGTCAGAGTGAGGGCCTTCTCGGCGGGCTGGGCGGACAGCCACGAAAGGACGTGTTCGTCGTCCGTGCCGAGGCCGAGGCCCGCCAGTGCGACGTGCAGCTCGTCGTTGAGGTCGCCGGGGGTGAAACCGGCGAGTTCTTGGCCGAGCGGGCCGGTCGGGGTCACGACGGCGAGCGGGATGAGATCGCCGGCGTCCGCGCGGGCCGCGGGAACCCCGGCCGGAGAGGGCGCTGCCTGGGGGCAGAACACCAAGGTGGTTTCGCCGAAACTCTCAGCGAAACGCGCTCCGGCGGGCAACCGGGCGAGGGCCGCGGTCAGGCAGGCGACGGTGTCCTCGGGGCGGACGGTGACCTCGAACGTGCCGTCGGCGGTGAGCCGCGCGCGGCCCGCACCGGCCAGCTGTTCGAGGGTCTGACCGGTGGCGATCCCGGGCACGGGAACCAGCCGTAGTGCGCCGGTGGCGCGCTCGTCCAGGACGAGGATCTCGATCACAGCCTCGGTGAAGCGCTGGTCGAAGACCTCCCATGCAGCCGGCGTGGCCGGCAGATGGGCCAGGTCAGGGATGATCAGCACTCCGTCCGGGTGAGAGGCGATCTCGTCCAGCAGAAGTGCCAACCCTGGGCGGTCGTCCTCGTCAGGACCGGTGTTCCGGTCCACGTAGACCTCGACCAAGGTCAGGCCGGCTCGTTGCGCGTGGGTGACGAGCCGGTGGTGCAGGCCGTTGATCCGATCCTCGTCGGCGTCGACGGTGGCGAGGTAACCGAACGCCGACCGGGCCGGCGTGGGCGGCGCCTCCGGATCCGGCTTGCTCGTGTGGGCATCGAGGGCGGGGTAGGGGCGTGGCGCGGGCTGGGCCATCGCGTCCTCCTGACCGGTTCCTGGAGTCATTCGGCTCCGCGGAGCCGTGGACGCCCCGATCGTCAGTCAGATTGCAATGAAATGCAAGTGCATCTCACGTCTCGCAGGATGAGATGCTGCTGCGGTGCAACCATGTCGGACTACGGTCGATCACCCGACGGTGACCGTCCCGGATCAGGCGAGGAGCAAGGAACCGATGGCAGCGGACACGACCCCTACGCTGCGGCGCCGCCAGCTCGGCGCCGAGCTACGCCGGCTACGGGAGGACCGCGGCCTGACCATCGACGACGCCGCGGCGCACCTCGACTGCTCCGCCTCAAAGATCAGCCGGCTGGAGACCGGCACCAGTTCCCAGCGCCCACGCGACGTCGCGGCCCTGCTCGACCTCTACCAAGCGCCTGACGACCACCGGACGCGACTGCTCGACATCACCCGCGATGTTCGCCAACCCGACTGGTGGCACCGCTACACCGATGCCGTCCCCCGCTGGTTCGAACGCTTCATGGCCGCCGAGACCAGCGCCACCACCTGGGACTGCTTCGACGCCCAGCTCGTCCCCGGTCTGCTCCAGACACGCGACTACGCCTTCGCCGTCATGCGCGCCGCCAACACCGCCCTCGACGACACCGAGATCGACCGCCGCGTCGACCTGCGCATGGAACGCCAGAAGCGGCTATCGGGCGAAGATCCGCTCGCCCTGCGGGCCGTCCTCGACGAAGCCGTCCTACGCCGCCACGTCGGTGGATCCGCCGCCATGCGAGCCCAACTCGACCACCTGGCTGCCGCCGCCCGCCAGCCGAACATCACCATCCAGATCCTGCCGTTCACCCTCGGCGCCCACCCCGCCCTCGGCTTCTCGTTCAAGATCCTCGGCTTTGGCGGGAACGGTGGCGGCGAGGTCGTTCACGTAGAACAGCTCAACAGCGGCCTCTACCTGGAACGGGAAGCCGATCTTCGCCGCTATAAGCTCGCGATGAACCGCCTCCGAGCCTTCGCGCTCGACCCCGAGCGGTCCCTCGACCTGATCACCAAAGCGGCGGAGGACCTTCAATGAGCACCACCCCGACCAGTCCCCTCGCCTGGCGCAAGTCCAGCCACAGCGCTGGCAACGGCGGCGAGTGCGTCGAGGTCGCCGCCCTCCCGGACGGTGGTCGCGCCGTCCGCGACAGCAAAGACCCTGAGGGCCCGGTCCTCCGCTTCACTGCTGCCGAGTGGCGAGCGTTCCTCGCCGGCGCCCGAGACGGCGAGTTTGATCGATGACAGGGGCGGCCGTGAACGAAGCCCGGCGTCGAACCGCATGAACCGCTCGACGGCAGACGATCGGGGCGCCTCCTCGGCGCGCTAAGGGTCGAGGGCCGCTCGCCCGATCCACCAGGGCCGGATGGTCGGAGTCTTCCGAGGGACGTATCAAGGTGGAGGCCTGGTTCCGGACCGCAAAGATCGCCTGCGACGGGCGGTCGGGGCGCCTCCCGGGGTGCTGAAGGTGGAGGGCGATCGCCATTCGCGCGATCCACTCAGACCGGACGGTCGGAGTCTTCTGGGGCCCGTATTAAGGTGAAGGGCAAATTTCGGACCCGAGCCCTTTGATCATCGGCGCGGTGAGCAGCGCCAGCAGGCGGTCAACTCCTCGATTCGTCGAGGATTTAACTGCTACATGACCACAAGTTGATGTTGCTCATAGATGCGCCAAAACCAAGGCAGAGCCACCAGATATTGGTGGTTCTGCCTTTTTCTATCTGATCGAGAATGAGCGAGGAGAACTGCCGTGACAATGGCCAACCTGTTGGACTTTATCCAGATCGCATCGGCGATCGTGACGGTGATCAAGATTTTTCCGCCGGTCCTGGCTGCGGCCAGGGCGATGCGGTCCAGTCCGTTCTCCTTGTTCAGGCTCCGGACACCATCCACGCACGCAGCCGGGCACCGGGACTCTGCCGGGACGGGCGGCCCGTCTTATGGCTGGTTGCTCATCTACCGCAGTGGTCGGATCTCCGCAGGTACGCTCATCATATGGCCAATCAGCGTTCGCGATTGGGGGACGCCACAGTTGCTGCTGGTTGGGACGTGCCAGGTTTCGACGCCCGCACCTTTCTGACCAGGGCAGGGCTGACAACTTGCCCATGCGGCCGGCTCCGTTCACTGCAATGGTCGCCGACAGTCTCGCCTGTGGCCCGGCTCAGGACTGAGCCGGGCCACAGGCGAGGCAGCACTACTCAACTACTGATGTGGTGCTCGCCGACGTCGTGGATAAGCCAGGTCCCTACCGCATCGGACAGGTCCCAGGGCCTGGTCAACATCATCCTGCGGACCGCGGTCAGGTCCGTTCCGGCTGGGGGTGGCGGTATCGGCCCCCCCCCAGCCAGATTGGGTGGTTCGGATTGTCGAGCGCAGCAAAGACAGCGGCGACATGTGCCGGATATCCAGCGGTTCCCCACCAGCCGGTGGCGGACAGGGTGCTGAACAACGCCGGGACGTAGAACACCAACCGCGGGTCGTGTTCGTCCATGCTCAGCAGCACGGATCCGGCCGCCTGGCGGACTTGTTCTTCGTACGCGGCCAGTTCGCTTGCCGGCGTGACGTCGTCCGGGACGTCGCAGTCAGGATCGGCACGCGCGTTGGCGAGTGTCGTGGCGACCACCGAGTAGAGCGTCGCGCCAGTCACGAGAACCCGCTTCGGGTTAATCATCCAGCGGTAGAGCCGGAAGAGGAGGTGTTCCAGCGGGCCGGGGTCTGCGGCAGCGACGTCGACCATGGTGCGGATGCTCTGCTGGCGGCACCACGCCCGGAGCCGGTCTCGTACCTTCGCGGTCGTGTGCGTGTTGATCCGGTACATGTCCACGTCCGACAACGCGCCGTCGGAACCAGCATGCCAGTCCTCGACTTTGGTGTTCCTCCACCATTCAACCGTGATGCCGGCCGCAGCCACGCCCAGCATCTGCCCAAGGTTATCCGGATCGAGCCCGGCCTCGGCGAGCAGCTCGCGGAGAGTATCTGGGGACAGGTACCGTGCCCCGTCCGCACCGCCGTCGGGAGAATCGCCGACTCTCATCCGCAGGAATCTCCTCCGCTCGATGTGATAGTAACTCGCCGTGCTCAGATACTGGCACATGGCAGATGTTGGAGTCCGGCGTCTTTCATGACCTCGCTTCGTTCAGAGGCCTCCGACGGCGGAGTCTGTCGCCCTCGCTCCCAGCCTGTGGTCATTGCTCCACGGCCATCCGGTCGATCGCCCCCACCGCCGCGGCTGGCTTACAAAGGCAACGTCGCGCTGAACGGTCCGTCGAACTGGCAGGCGTTGTCGTAGCTGGCTGCTGCCGGCCCATCGGGGCGAATTCCGAGGGCTCGCCGTGTTGGGTCGATGGCCTCCCTGTCGGCCGAAGTGCCGTAGGGCAGGCCGAGGTGGCGGTGGCGGTAGTCCTCGACGCGGTGCGCGGATTGCTGCCAGGCGGTGGCGGCGGGTTCGGTGTCGGGCTGGGGGCCGAGCAGGCCGGTGAGGTACTCGGCGGGTTCTGCGGTGGCGCGGGAGACGGCGTGGGTGATCTGGCGGTCGAGGGCGGCCTCGACGCGGGCCAGCCGGATGGTGCTCGACGTCCTGGGGGTCTGGGGCTGACCAGGTCGCGTCTGATGGTCGCCGACCGGCTCCGGACTTGCTTCGAGTAGGCCACTGTGGAGGTCACGCCAGGTGGCCGCGAGGGTCGATGTGGGCTGTGTCGCCAGATAGTTGATCTCGACCGTGCTGAGGATGCTCGTGACGGTGTTCCACTCCTGCTGCGCGGTCGTTGGGGCGGGCAGGTCGTAGAGCGTTGCGTCCACGCCGGCCAGGCGACAGAGGTCAGTGATCCGTTGGTCGAGCACGGCGGCTCCGACATGGACGTCGGCCAGCGGTTCTGCCGAGAGCGCCTGGTGGAGCTGGCCGGGGTGATGGCCGTGGTCAAGCAGGGCATGCAGGCCAGCGAGCGCGCGTTCTCGCGGGACGGTGGCGGCTGCCGCGTAGAACCGGTCGCGGGCCGGTGGCGGGAGGGCGCGGGCCCAGGCATCGACGAGACGTGCCGCCTCGTCGCGGTGGCGAATCCAGGGATCGGCCTGTAGGTCGTGAGGATGTGCCCCGGGTGGCGGTCCGGGGTCGTCGGTGTGGGCGGCCGGCTGGTGGCGAGCGTGGTAGACGGCGAGCGCGCCGACGGCCGCTTCCCAGGCGGCGCGGTCCGGGCCGGCCGCCGGACGCGCGCCGATCCGCGCCACCAGGGCCGGCGGTGGGGAGTGAACCGCGTCGATGCGCACGGCGGCTTCAGCCGCGAGTTCGGCGCGGCGCAGCAACACCTGGCTCGGCTCGTTGACGCGCCGAGCCGAGCTGTCGGGCGCCGGATTCGGCGGGAACGGCTCGTTCGGCGCGTCGTCAGGCCGCGCCGAACGAGCCGCGACGCGCGCCGCCGGCGGCGGCGGCGCGGTTTCGGGAAGGGCCGAAGGCGCGATGGCCGTCGGCGCGTCGTCGGTGCGGGTAGGCGTCGCCTCGACGCGGCGCGCCGGAACCTGGCTTGGCTTGGTCGGCTCGGACGCGCCGCGGCGCGAGCTGGCGCCGCGCAGCGCGGCCAACTCGGCGAGGGTGTACCCGCGGCGCAGCTCGTGCGCAGCCGCGGCGAGTGGGTCGTGATCGGTGGCGAGCCGTTCGGTGCAGGAGCGCTCGAGCCGGTCAGCGAGCCGGTCCAGCGGATCGCCGGGGTCGGCGACGGGCGGCAGCCAGGACTCGTCGTCGTCACGGTCGTCGAGATCGACACGGCGCACCACGTAGGCCGCGACGTCGGTACGAGCGCGGGAGAGCATCACGTACAGCCCGGAACGGCTCGTGTCATCGGAGACGACAGCGCGGGCGGTGTCCATCGTCGCGCCCTGCGCCTTGGCCGCGGTGATCGCGTAGGCGTGGCCGAGGCCGCCGTCGCGACCGTCGTCGAACCGGTGGGTCAGGTACTCCCACGGCACGCGGACTGTGCCCTTGCTCGGGAAGTACACCGTGACGAACTGTGCCGCCGGGTTATCGGGATCGACGTGCACGGCGGTGATGACCCCGACCGTGCCGGTGCGGATGTATGCCGATGCCCGCCGACCATCGGGGACCAGGGTGTGGCCGGCCTGGGTCAAGGTGATGACCTCGTCGCCCGCCTGGAACTCCTGACTCGCTGCGTGCAGCACCGGGCCGGTCAGCGTGCCGTCGGCGGAGAGGCGTGCGCGGGCGGCCCGGTTCAGCTTCTCGACGTCCCTGTGCCGCTCAGCCATCATCCGGACCTTCGTCGGTCCCGTGGCTTTCACGGCTGCGCGCCGATCCCGGTCGAGTTCGGGCTGCCCGATGGCGGTGTTGGTGACGATGTCCGTGTCGGTGCCCCGATCTTTGGCGATGTCGGCGCGGATGTCGTCGACGGTGTCCGGGACGGTGCGCGCCCGGCTAGCGACGCTGCCGAGGGTGGCCGTGCCGGCGGTGGCGCCGGTGTGCGCGCTGTCGGCGGACTGGTTGGCGCGGGCGTGCTGTTGGCGTTCGGCGTACCAGTCGTCGACGGCGCGTTCGAGGAGCGCGTCGGCGCTGTCGGCCAGGTGCAGCCGGCCGTCGACGGCGAGGCGTTGCAGCGCGGCACGGGTCGCCGCGCCGCTGTCCGCGCCGACGACGCCGAGGGCTGCGCGCGTCGCCGGGTCAGGAACGGCGCGAAGCGCGCCGAGGGCGGCGCGGACCGGCGCGAGGTCCGGCCCGGCCTGGCGGTGAACCGTGGCCAGCGCCGGGATGTCGGGCGTGTGGGCGGCCAGGTGGGTGAACCAGCCGCCGGCGGCGACCGAGCCGAGCTGGGCGGGGTCGCCGAGCAGGATGACGACTGTGCCGGTGCGGGTGGCGTAGCGCAGGAGCCGTTCGGCGTCGCGGGTGCCGATCTGAGTGGCCTCGTCGACGATCAGCACCGATCCGGGCGGCCAGACGTCGGCCGGGTCGTCGGTGTGGTCGAGCAGCGTCAGCCAGCTGGCCACGACTCGGGCGGGGATTCCGATCCGGTCGGCGAGCTCCTCGGCCTGCCGGCCGCCGTGCGCGGTCGCGAACACCCGCCGGCCGACGGTGTGC
Source organism: Pseudofrankia coriaricola (assembly GCF_001854805.1). Lineage (GTDB taxonomy): Bacteria > Actinomycetota > Actinomycetes > Frankiales > Frankiaceae > Pseudofrankia. The sequence continues at coordinate 33,691 of NZ_MBLO01000046.1, read as the reverse complement.
AGGATCGCGGTGAGGGCACGCATCGCCTCCGTCTTGCCTGTGCCCGCCGGGCCGACGGCGGGGCGGACCAGGTCCTGGCTGGCCAGCAGCCGACGCACCAGCTCGACCTGCTCGGCCGACAGTTCAGGCGCGTCGCGCCGACCCGCGCCCTCGCCCGCACCGGCCTCGCTGCCGTCCACGCCGTGCCCGCGTGACGCGGTGGCGGTGGCTGTGGCGGTGATGGCTTCCAGGTGCCGCCCGAGAATCGCCGGGTCGACGAGCAGGCGGGGAACCGCGCCGGCGGCGACCTCGCCCTGGCGGTACAGGGCGAACAGGGTGTCCTCCGCTCGAAGCAGCCCTTCGACGGTGTAGAGCGGTTCGGGCTTGTTGCGGCGCCGGTGGCCGGGACCAGTGACCGTGGCGTGCAGGACCACGACCCTGGGGTCAGTGAGGAACCGGTCAGCCAGCCGCTCGACCGCCTCGTCGTCCAGCCGGTCACCGGCCCAGGCCGCGACGCATTGGACGACGTCGCGGCGCAGGAACGTCGTGGCCTGCCCGGTCAACCCGGCCGGGCCTGCGAGCAGATCAAACAGGTCAGCCAGATCCCGCTCGTCAGGCGGTTGCGGGCGATGCTCGGTCGTCGTGGCGAGTGCGCGAACCTGGTCGACGGTCCACCCGGCGGCCGTCAGACGCTCGACCTGAAGTGCCTGCACGGCGGCGTCGGCGAGGACCCGTTTGGGTGCCCGCGAGCCCCGTTGGGCCGCGGCCGCCGTCGCCCCCGAGGGTTCGAAGCCAGCGGCGACGAGCTGCGCGAACTCGTCCATCACCTCGCCGTGCCGGGTCGAGAACGCCCCCAACAGTTCGGTCGGGAACGCCGCCAACTCCGCGACCCCGTTGCGGACCGGTCCCCACTGCACGCCGCGCCGCACAGACAGCTCGTGGCGCAGGACCGCGGCACCGAGATAGCCAGCCGTCTTGACATGGCCGAGCAGCACCTCCCCGTCGATCGCCCGCCATTCCCATCCGGCCGCCCGCGCCGGCCGGCCGGCGGACGAGGCCGTCTCCCCGCCGGCAGCTCCTGCGCGGTCAGGGTCGCCGGTCTCGGTGGGTACGGCGACCGCGTTGATGATGATGTTGTGGATGTGCAGGTGGGCCTCGGTACTGCGGGAGACGTCATGCAGGTAGGAGGCGACCCCCAGGCCGAGTGCCTGCCGGTTCACCCCACCGACCATCCCGAACGTCGCGTGACGCTCCAGGTAGCCGATGACCGCGTCGACCGCGGCGTTCAGCGCGGCCGCGACGTCCGCGCGCAGCGCCTCATCCCCGAACGCCCACAGCAGGCTCACCGACTTCGGCGCCGCGCACACCACGTCATAGCCGAGAACCGTCGCCGGCGGCGTCCGCTGCGCCGACCAACGGTCCAGCTCATCGCGGCGTACCCGCCAACGTCCGTCCGCCCCACGTTCCCCGACGAGTTCGTCGACCTTCAGTGGCCCTCCCGGTCGGCGGCCGGATGCCGACGCACGGCGGGCGCCGGCCGTGGCCGTCGTGTCGGTTCCCGCCCGGTGCTGCTTGTCGTCGTTCGCCTCGTTGCTCGGATCGGCGCTGAGGCCCTGAGCCCGTGCGGCAGCAGCTTCGGCCGTGCGGCGGGCGAGCCGACGTAGGTAGGTCGCGCTGACCCCGACGATCGTCGACGCCTCCGCCAACGTCAGCAGCTCCGCGTCGCGCGGCTCATCTGGACCCGCACCGTTCTGGAGCCCGCCGGCACCACCAGCCGCGTGGGCAGTGCGTTCAGCTGTGGCCCCGCCGCTGGCGTCATCGGCAGCGGCGGCAACGCGCGAGACCCGGCCGGCGGAGCCCTTCCCGACCGGGGCCAGCAACAGCCGGCCGGTCACGGCATGCTCACCACGCAGCAGCCGGGCCAGCGCCTCGCCCGGCACGTCGCCGCGCAGACCCACCAGGTCGGCAGCCAACCCGCGGGCCCGGCCCCGAGCGTGGCCCCGGCCGTAGTAGCCGGCCAATCCGGCACGACTCTCCGGTTGCCCGCCCTGCACATAGGCGACCACCGCCACCGCGGCATCGGCGATCGCGCCGGGATTACGAGCCCGGACCCGCAGCACCTTCGCCGTCGCGATCACCGCGTCGCTCGCAGCTCAGCGCGAGGCCAGCCGGTCCGTGGACAGCGAGCCAAGGGTTGGACCTGGTGCGGCATCGGGCTCTCCGAGCGCCGAGGGCCGGTCGCCCCGGCCAGGGCCGGCCGGCTGAAACACCGGACCGGCCCTGCACGCTGCCCGGGACTGTCATCGCAAGGGACATCGCGAAGGTCCTCGCGCACGACACCACAGGCACCATCCGCGACGCGATCACCAGGCCCGGCCTGCCGATCACGCGACCGAGTACGGCCTGAGCATCACGCCGGCCTTCGTGGACGACATCGCGGCTGTCATCGCGTTCAACTCGGTCATCGCGCGGGACATCGCGTTGGGACCGCTGCCGCATCAGGCCCATCAGGCGGTGCTGGGCTGTGGATAGCCAGACCGGCCCGAACCATTCGTACATATCATGATGCTATGAACGAACGAACGGACGTGGTGGATCGGCGGACAGTCTGTGCCTACCCCGGCTGCGGCGAGCCGGCCGCGGCGCCGCCGGCGACCGGCGGACCACCCCCCCGATACTGCGTCCGGCCGGACCACACGGCGCAGACGGCGTTCCGTGCGCGCCGAGCCGGCAAGTCCACAGCCACGCAGCCCGAATCGGCGGGTGGCGGCGATCGGCCGGCGAGCCTCGCGGGCGCGTCGCTGCGGGCAACCGTCGATCGGCTCGGCGAGCTGCTCGCCGAGTTCGAGGCCACCGCCGGGACGGCCCGGGAACTACTGGGAACCGCGACCGATCCGGAAGCTGTCGCCGCCGAACTCGCGGCCGTGCGCGCCGAGGCGATGAAGACGGTCGCGGACGCGGAGGTCAACCTGGCCGCCGAGCAGCAGGCCCGGCTGACCGCCGAGGACGCCGCGTCCGAGATGCAGGCCGAGTTGGAGCGTGCCCGCGCCGACGCCGCCCAGGCCCGCCAGGAGGCCGCCACGGCAGCCGCGCAGGCGGCACAGCAAGCACAGCGGGCGCAGGCCGCCGACGACCGGGCCACGGAAGCCATCCGCCGTGCGCAGGTCGCCGACGCCGCACGCGCCGCCACCGAGGCCGGTCGCGACCAGGCACAGCGCGCAGCCGAGGCCGCCGTCCACCGCGCCGAGATCGCCGAGACCGAGGGTGCGCACCAGCGGACCGACCTCGACCGGGCGATGGAACGCGCCGCGGCTGCCGAGACCGGCCGGGACGAGGCGCACCGGGCGCGAATGGACGCCAGCCAGCAGCTCGCGGTGGCACGCGGGGACGAGGCTTCCGCCCGCCAGGCCGCCGAACTCGCTCGGCTGCGCGCCGCCACCACCGAGGAGCTTCTTGTCGCCGCCCGTGAGACCGCCGCCGCACAGCAGGCCCGCGCCGAGCAGGCCGTCACTCACCTGGACGCTGCCCGAGCCGAAGCCCGCGATGCCATCGGACGCGCCGCCCGCACCGACGCCGCCCGGCAGGCCGCCGAGCAGGCCCGGGACGACGCCCTCCATCAGCTCGCGACAATCACCCTGCCGATAGGCCAATAGGCAGTCGGCGAGCCGTTGACCGCGCCCACCTCCTGATCACCCATCCCGATCCGGTTGCCGCGGCGTTTTCCGCCTGATGGAACGGGCGGTCCGATCGTGGGGCCCGGCGTACAAACACCTATGTGACGGAGAACGGTGCCGCGCGGCGGCGCGCTGGGCGGCTGGGCCTTCGGGTAGCGGCCGGGATCGCTGGTGCCGGAGCCGGCGCCGCGGGCGTGGCGATCTGGCTTTTGCCAGCTCAGATGTATCCAGACGCAGGAGACGCGGACGCGCGGGCGGCGCTGCAGTCCGGTTTGCTCACCGCGTCCGCCGCCCTGATCGCCGTCGTCGGTGGCCTCATTGCCTTGGACGAGACCAGGCAGGCCAACGCGGAGATTCGGCGGGCGAACGAGAACACCCATGTGCGCGAGCTGTATACGCGTGCCGTGGACCAGATCGGTTCAGAGATCATCACGGTACGCCTCGGAGGGATCTACGCCCTGGAACGCATCGCCGAAGATTCTCCGCCAGACCAGCGCACCGTGGTCGAGGTCCTTTCTGCCTTCATCCGGGTACGTAGCACCGCGCTCTCCCAGCGGCTTGCCGCGCGTGCCGGAACCGACGGGGAATCGCCGACACCGACGTATCCAGCGGCAGACATCCGTGCCGCGATGCAGGTCCTCGCGCGCCTTCCCGTCCGCGAGAAAGTTCCGCGTTGCGACCTCACCGGCACCGACCTCGCCGGACCTGCCAGCCTTGCCCACCTCACCCTGACCGACGCGAACCTGGCCGATGCGTGGCTGAGCGGAGCGGATCTGAACGGCGCCGTGTTGAGCGGAACGAACTTGACCAACGCGCGGCTACGCGGAGCCGACCTGACCGGAGCCTGGCTGGACGGCGCGAACCTCACTAATGCAAGGTTGAGCGGCGCGAACCTCACTAACACCCTGCTGAACGGAGCCATCCTCACCGGCACCCGGTTGAGCCGCACGAACCTCGTCCGCGCGGTGGGGCTCTCGCAGGAGCAGGTCAACGCCGCATGGGGGGACAGCGAGACCCAGTTACCGGAATGGCTGACACGCCCAGAGTCGTGGCCGGCTGGGAGCTGATTCGCGCAGACAGGACGGCAACGAATGTCCTCATCCGCACAAGGAGATCCTGCCCGCTGGACCTCCCGACCGCGTCTTCACATCAGCGCACGGAGCCTCATCTTCCCTAGATCAAGATCGGCGGGACGGTCTCATTCCGAAGCCGGGGTGTATTTCGCCAGGACCTGTTCGATGCGGTCGACGAGGCGGAAGTCGAGTTCGGTGATCTTCTGGCCGGCGGAGTAGGTGGTGAGGCTGAAGTGGAGGGTTTCCCAGCGCAGGTCGATGTCGGGGTGGTGCTGGAGTTCCTGGGCGGGGGTCATGACGTCGTTGATGGCTTTGACGGAGGTGTAGTAGTCGAGGTGGAACGTCTTGTGGATCTCGTCGCGGTCGGGAGCTTTCTCCCAGCCGTCGAGCTGTTCCAGTCGGTGGGTGACCTCGTCGGCCGGCAGTGGGGCGCGTAGTCCCATTTCTTTGCTCCTCCTACAGTGTCGCGAGCAGTGCGTTGGCGTCGCGTCCTGACTGGGTGTCGTGCCAGGGCGTGAGCTGGTGCCATACGTCGGCCAGTTCTTGGCGCAGCCGGGCTGAGCCGGTCTCGTGGGCGATCGTGACGGCGTCGTCGAGTGCGCGTACGGCCTCGTCTGGCTGGCCGGCCTGGGCGCTGGAGAGGGCGAGCCGGGCCTGGTAGACGCCCGTGTCGCGGCGGGCGGTGGGTGGGAGGGCGTCAATGACCTGTTGCCAGAGTGTGCGTGCTTCGGTTCCGAGGCCGAGGCGGTTGTAGCAGGTGGCGCGCTGGGCTTCGAGGTAGTTCGGGGTCCGGCGGCAGGCGTTGTACCAGGGGTAGTCGTCGTCGACCTGGGGCAGCAGGGACGCGGCCCGGTCGAGGGCGGCTTCGGTCGCGGATCGGTCGCCGCTGAGCGCGTGGCCGTGGGCGGACTGCTGGAGGGCCTGGATCCGGACCTTCGCGCAGAGCATGGGCTCGTCGGCGAGCGCCGCGCCGGTCAGGTCGAGCGTTCCCGCTCCGTCGCGCTGGTCGGTGCAGATCATCGCCTTGTTCACCAGGGCGTGGCGAATGAGCTGGGCGTCGCCGACCCGGTGGGACAGCTCCAGGGTCTCGTTGGCCCACTGCGCCGCGGTGACGAGGTCGCCGGCGTCCTGGTGCAGCCAGGTCAGCAGGCCGGTGTAGGCGGCGCTGGTGCGCAGCAGGTCGTGGCGGATCGTGCCCCGGGAGGCGCCGGCCAGCTGACGGGTCAGCTCCTGTTGGACGAGGACAGATGGGATGACAGCGCGCGGGCCGTGGACGGCTTCGGCGGCGTAGAAGCTGTCGATCTGGTCGGTCAGGTGCTCGACGACCTGCCGCGAGATCTGGCCTGGTGACTCCACCGGAACTGCTTTCCCGCCGGCGAGGAGCCCCGCACCGCTGCCCGCCAGGAACGTCCGCCGGTCGACCGCCACGATGACCACCTCTCCCACCTCGGCAAGAACCCGATAGGGGCCTACCCGCCCGCCTGCGGTCACACGGCAGCTGATATCCGCATCGGACCCGCTGACCGGCGGCGGATCGGCGGATTGCCAGCGGCGTGGTTCGCCGGGGCGGTCGAACCACAGGAGGTCGGCGGGGATGCCGAGGATCTGGCTGTAACGGACCAGCTTGCTGAGCTCTTCCGGTGCGCGGCCGTTCTCGATGCGGCTCAGCTGCGCCTGGGTGAGCCCGAGCCAGCCCGCGACGACCTCCTGCGGCAGGGCCTGGCCGTGCCATTGATGGCAGCGGTAGGCGTAGATCACGCGGCCCATGTGCCAGGTCGCGAGAGCCTCGCGCATCTCGGTGGACCGCCAGAACTCGCCCGCGACGGCGGGCGGGTGGCCACGGCCGCCGGTCGCCGTGCTCTGGCAGGCGCTGCAGGTCGCCGCTCGGTTGTCGGCCGCGAGGCGGTGGCCACAGCGGGAACAGTGGCGGCGCGGGCGGTCGCCGGTCATGCCAGGCCGTCTCCCCGGGGTCGCTGGTTGGGGCGGTCAACAGGTGGACGCTAGCACCGGCTGTAGCGGTGTCTATGCGTGATGCGTATGGGCCTGTATCCGTTCGTCGCATGGCGGCGTCGTTTGCCACGGCCGACGCTCTGAACGTCACAACCAGGTTCTCCGGGGGCGCGGCCCTCCAGGAGAGCCAGATCTGGCACTCAGGAAGGGGAGCATGAGCAACGCGCGAGTGGAACCCGGCCCCGCCGCGGACGACCGAGCCGGCGTGCTGCGGGCGGCGATGGTCGAGCGGCTGCGTGAGCTGGGCGCGGTGCGCGGCGAGGAGGTGGCGCGGGCGTTCGCGACGGTGCCGCGGCACCTGTTCGCGCCGGGCGCGAGCCTCGAGGCGGCGTACGCACCGGAGAACACGGTGCTCGTGCGGCGGGACGCGGCCGGGTCGCTGGTGAGCACGGTCTCCGCGCCGCACATCCAGGCGATGATGCTGGGGCAGGCCCAGGTCCGGCCCGGGATGCGGGTTCTTGAGGTCGGCAGTGGGGGCTACGACGCGGCGTTGCTCGCGGAGTTGGTCGGGCCGTCGGGTGCGGTGACGACGGTCGACATCGATCCGGAGGTCGTCGACCGGGCGCGCGCCTGTCTGGCCGCCGCCGGCTACGACCGGGTGAGTGTCGTGCTCGCGGACGCCGACGCGGGTGTCCCGGAGCGGGCGCCGTTCGATCTGGTGCTGGTGACCACGGGGATGTGGGACATCCCGCCCGCGTTCACCGACCAGCTCGCGCCGCGTGGGCGGCTGGTCGTGCCGCTGCGGCTGCGGGGTCTCACGCGGTCGGTGGTGTTCGAGGCCGATGGCGGCCGGCTGGTGAGCCGGGGTTACGAGCTGTGCAGCTTCGTGCCGGTGCGCGGCGCGGGCGCCCACCTCGACCAGGTGATCCGCCTCGACGGTGACGACGCGGCGATCCGGTTTGAGGACCCGCCGGACGCCGACCCGGCCTTGGTCCGCCAGGCGGTGTCCTGGCCGCGCGTCGAGGTCTGGTCGGGAACACGCATCGGGGAAGGCGGGCAGTTCGAGGGCCTGCTGCTGTGGCTGGCGACCGGGCTGGACAACTTCGGGCTGCTCATGGCCCGACCGGCGGCCGTCGAGCGTGGCGTCGTCGGCCACGCCTGGCCGCTGGGGGTTCCCACGATCGTCGGGAAGGGCAGCTTCGCGTACCTCGCGCTCAGTCCGAAGTCCCCGGGTCAGGAGTCGCGCGAGTTCGGCGTGTACGCGCACGGTCCGGACGCCGATGCGCTCGCCGAGCGAATGGCCGCCCGGATCCGGACCTGGGACGGCGGGAGCCGCACCGCACGCATCGAGGCCTTCCCCGCTGGCACCCCTGACTTCGTACTTCCCGCGGGAGCCGTCGTTCTCGACCGGCGCCACCGGCGGCTGGCCCTGTCCTGGCCGTCCGCCACTGATCTTCTGATCTGACCCTCGGAAACCCCGCATGTCTCTCGTTCACCAAGGAGGAAATCCCGTGACCCTGCACGCGAACGCCGCCGCGCCGACCGTCGAGGCCGATTTCGATCTCGACGTAAGCATCGTCGAGTCCGGCCCGATCCTCGACGAGCTGATGCGCCTGACCGACGACAACTGCGGCACCACCTGCCAGAGCGCCTGCAGCACCACCTGCGCGTAACCGGCCTCGACGCCGGACGCTGACCCCGTCCATACCGGCACAGCCCGGCCGGATCCTCTCCACCGGCCGGGCCGTGCGGTTTGAAAGGCCTGACTCATGCAGATCGCCCTCGGCGCACGGCCTGGAGCCGATCCGCCGGCGACCGGTGCGGGGCCTCGGCCGAGCGCTGCCGCTGCCGAGAATCCGGCTCGCGGCCGGTTCGCCGACGCGACGGCTGGCGCGGGCGGCCCCCTGTACGAGGTCGTCGACGCGGCGATGGTCCGGGTGGCCGAGTTGGTGCCTGAGCTGGCCGCCCTCCCCTGGCCGGATCTGGCCGGCGGCGCCGAGCAGGCCGAGCACTGGCGTGGCTGGCTGTGCCAGATGTGGGCCTGCAAGCCGTTCGCCGCGGCGGTCGAGCTGGCCAGCCCGGCGCTCGCCGGACAGATCAAGCGGGTATACGCGGGCGAAGAACTGCCGGCACGCCAGGTACGGCGTGCGGTGGTGTCGGTCCTGCGCTACCGGCTGCGCGCGGCGAGCCGGGCGACCCCGTTCGGCCTGTTCGCCGGCGTCGCACCCGTCACCTTCGCCCCGGCGCTGACCTTCGACGACAGCGGTCACCCCCACGAGGTCGGCCGGGTTGACGCGGCCTGGCTCGACGGCGTCATCCGCCGACTCGAGCGGTGCGGCGAGCTGCTGCCGCGCCTGCTCGTCGCCGTGAACAACCTCGCGTTCGTACGCGACGGGCGGCTCGTGCTCGGTTGCCGGCGGCCAGCTGCCGAGGCACCGCGCGGCTCGGCCCTGGAGGTGTCTGTGCGGCTCACCCCTGCGGTCGAGACAGTCCGCAAGGCGGCGGTGATGCCCGTGCCCGCTGGTGATCTGCTCGCCAGGCTGGCGGCTGAGTTCCCCGCCGCGCCGGCGGGCGCTGCCAGCAGGCTGGTCAGCGACCTGCTGGACCAGGGCTTCCTGCTCTCCGCGCTGCGCCCCGCTGCGACCGCGACCGATCCGCTCGGACACGTCGTCGCCGCCCTGGACACCGCGGGCGCTGGCACGGCGGCCGAGGCCGCCGGGATGTACGACGAGCTGCGCCGGCTTCACCGCGGCCTGGCCTCCACCAGCACCACACTCGCAGCCGTCGACCGGCGTGCTCGCCGCGCGGCGACGGCCTCAGCCATGGCGGACGTATGCGCCGCACAGCGGCCGTTGGCCGTCGACCTGCGCTCGTCGTGCGCGCTGGCACTGCCAGCGGCGGTTGCACGCGAAGTGGAGCGGGCGGCCGCGCTGCTGACCCGGCTCGCGCCGCACCCCGCCGGCAGCCCGGTATGGCGCGACTACCACGCCCGCTTCGTCGAACGGTTCGGCGTCGGCGGCCTCGTCCCGCTCACGGACCTGCTGTACGCCGAGACCGGCCTCGGGTTCCCCGCCGGATACCGCGATACACGGCTGGCGCCGCCGCGGTCGCCGGGCCTGACCACACGCGACGAGCTGCTGCTCGGCCTGGCCCAGACCGCCGCCGCGACCGGCCGCCGCGAAGTCGTCCTCGACGAACGGCTGCTCGCCCAACTGGTCACCGACGTCGGGGCGGTACAGCCACACACCGAGATGCGCTTCCGGCTGCACGCCCCGACCCGGGCCGCGGTTGAACGCGGCGAGTTCCGACTGGCGGTCGCCGGAGTCTCCCGATCGGCCGGGACCACAACCGGCCGGTTCCTCGACATGTTCGACGGCGCCGACCGCGAACGGATGCTCATCGCGTATCGACGGCTGCCGACGCTGACCGACGGCGCGCTCGTCGCGCAGGTATCCGGCGGGACGCTCTCGACGCTGGCCGAGAACGTCGCCCGCGCGCCGCGCGTCCTGCCGCACCTGATCGCGCTCGGCGAGCACCACCCACCCGGCGACGGGCTGATCGATCTGGCGGAACTGGCGGTGACCGGGGACGCCGACCGGCTGTGGCTGGTGTCCCTGGCGCGCGGCGTGGCGGTCGAGCCGGTCGCGTTCCACGCCGTCGAGCTCACCCGCTCGGCGCATCCGCTACTGCGTTTCCTTTGTGAGATCGCCACGGCACGGGTCGCCGCGTGCACCCCGTTCTCCTGGGGCGCGGCCAGCCGGCTGCCGTTCCTGCCCAGCCTCCGCCCCGGCCGCACAATCCTCACCCCGGCCCGCTGGCTCCTCCCCACCGACGCCCTTCCACCGGCCGCCGACTTCGACGAATGGGCGGCGAGCCTGACCGCCTGGCGGGACCGCTTCGGCGTCCCGGACGTCGTCTTCGCCGGCAAGGACGACCGGCGGCTACTCCTCGACCTGACCGAACCCGCCCACCTTCACCTGCTGCAGAGCGACCTGGACCGGGCCGGACAGGTCACGCTGCGGGAGGCGCCGCCGCCGGATACGGCCGGCTGGTGCGACGGACGCGTCGTCGAGATCGTCGTGCCACTCGCCACCACCCAGCCCGCGATCCGGCGTCCCCGCGTCTCGCCCAGCCGGGCAGCGCGGGTGCAGGACGGCCATCTGCCAGGCGCCGGCGACTGGCTGTACGCGAAGCTCTACACCCACCCGGACCGGCAGACCGCGATCCTCACCCGTTACCTGCCCGAACTGCTCGCCTGCTGGCCGGAACCGCCCCAGTGGTGGTTCCTGCGCTACCACGACCCCGAAACCCACCTACGCCTCCGGCTCCGCCTCCCCGACCCGGACGCCTTCAGCGACGCCGCAGCGACGGTCGGCCGGTGGGCGCGTCGGCTGCGCCGGCTCGGACTGCTCGCCACGCTGCAGTTCGACACCTACCTGCCGGAGACCGGCCGGTTCGGTGCCGGAGCGGCGATGGCCGCCGCCGAGGCGGTGTTCGCCGCGGACTCAGCCGCCGCCGTCGCCCAACTCGCCGCGACCGGCCGCGGCGGAGCGCACCCACACGCTCTCCTAGCCTCCAGCTACCTCGACCTCACCGCCGCCTGCCTGCCTAGCCGCGACGACGCGGCGCACTGGCTCGTCAGGCGCCTCCCACGCACACCAGGCCCCACCCTCAACCGCGACCTGCTCGGCGAAGCGATCCGCCTTGCCAGCACCGACGACCCGCCGAATGTGCGGTCCCTGCCCCGCGGCGACCAGGTCGCCGACGCCTGGGCGCGCCGCCGCGCCGCGATCGACGCCTACCGGGACACGCTCGCCGCCACCGACGGGACCACACCGCTTGACGTACTGCCCAGCCTTCTTCACCTGCACCAGACCCGCGTGACCGGGCCCGACCCCGACGCCGAGACCGATTGCGCCCGGCTGGCTCGCGCCGTCGCCCTCACTCTCACGCGCCGCAGTTCGGAGACCTTGTGACTGCCGTGCGCGCCCGGGCACTCGCGATGGTCGCGGCCATTGCTGACCGGCTCGCGGACCCCGCCGCCGTCCCGCCGGGCCCGGGCCGTCGCCGCGGCCAGTCGCTCGCCGGCGGCGCGGCGGGCATCGCGCTGCTGCACATCGAACGCGCCCGCACCGGCCACGGCGACTGGTCCACCGCCCAAGCCTGGCTGCGCGAAGCCACCGCCGAACCCATCAGCGCCGGCCCCAACGCCACCCTCTACTTCGGCGCCCCCGCACTGGCGTTCGTTACCCACACCGCCGTCAACCGGCCCGGCCAACTCCGCGACGCACTCGCCACACTCGACGCGGCGACGGTCGCCATCACCCGCCGCCGCCTCACAGCCGCACACGCCCGCCTCCGCGCCGCCGGCCGGCCGCCGCTCGCGGAGTTCGACCTGATCCGCGGGCTCGCCGGACTCGGCAGCTACCACCTACGCCGCGGCCACCCGATCACAGTCGACATCCTCGCCTACCTCACCCAGCTCACCGAACCGCAGCCGGACGGGCTGCCCGGTTGGTGGACCGACGTTGACCCCAGCGGCGCCCCATCCACCGACTACCCGACCGGGCACGGCAACGCGGGCATGTCCCACGGCATCGCCGCGCCCCTGGCCCTGCTCGCCACCGCCGTCCTGCACAACATCGAAGTCGACGGCCAACTCGCTGCCATCGAGCGCATCTGCGCCTGGCTTGACCAATGCCAGCAGGCCAGCCCTTCAGACGCCTGGTGGCCCGGCATCGTCACCGAGCCGCAGGCCCGGCCAGGCGAGACCCAGACCGCCAGCCGGCGGCCCCCGTCCTGGTGCTACGGCCTGCCCGGGATCGCCCGTGCCTACCAGCTCGCCGCACTCGCGACCGGCGACACCGCCCGCAGGCACACCGCCGAGACCGCGCTGCTCACCTGCCTACGCGACTCTAACCAGCTCGACCTGCTCACCGAGCCAGGCCTCTGCCACGGCCTCGCCGGCCTGATCCAGACCGCCCACCGCGCCGCCGCCGACGCCACGACTCCGGAGCTCGCCGCCGAACTTCCGGGTCTCGTCGAGCGCCTCCTCGCCCGGCTACCGACCCAACTGGCCGCCGACCCGGAACTGCTCGACGGCCTCGCCGGCGCCGCCCTCGCCCTGCACACCGCCGCCACCAACACCTCCCCCGCCACCGGCTGGGACGCCGCACTCCTGCTGACCTGACCTGGAAGAGCCCCGATGACCACCAGCCCAACTCGGCTCGCCACCGCCGAACCCACCACCCCGCAACCAACCCGTCCAACGTGGCACCAGGCGACCCTCCGGTTCGCCCACTACGACGCAGCCGACACCATCGCCACCCAGCTGATACAGGCCATGACCGAAGCCGAGGACGACGGCCTCCTCACGTCCTGGTGGTTCATCCGCAAGGCGCCCTGCTGGCGACTGCGGATCCAACCGGCCACAGATGTTGCCAGCCCCGCAGGCCCCGGCGCGGCGGCCGCCGTATTCGCTCGGCTCGACGCGCTGCGCGACGACGGCCATCTCGCCGCCTGGACCGAGACGATCTACGAACCCGAAACCCACGCGTTCGGCGGTCCGGCCGCCATGAACCTCGCCCACCGGCTCTTCCACCACGACAGCCGCCACGTCCTCGCGCACCTCGCCACGCTCACCAGCCATACCGACCTGCGCCGCGAACTGTCAGTCCTGCTCTGCTGCGCACTGATGCGCGCCGCCGGCCAGGACTGGTACGAACAAGGCGACATCTGGGCACGCGTCGCCGCGACCAGGCCCAACCCACCCGCCGCCACAGGCGCCGCCCGCAGGCTCGAATCCCGGCTACACCGACTCCTCACGACCGACACCAGCCCCGGAACACCCCTGACCAGCGCAGCTGGGCCGCTGGCCTCGTTCACCGGCTGGGCCGGAGCGTTCACCGACACCGGCCGGAACCTCTACCGCCTCGCCCACGACGGCAACCTGCAACGCGGCCTACGCGCCGTCCTCGCCCACCACGTCCTCTTCCACTGGAATCGCCTCGGCCTGCCCTACCCGACCCAGGCCCTGCTCGCCCACACCGCCGCGAACGTGATCCTCACATGACCAGCCGGGACCTTCCGCGGCCGATTGTCGACTGGTTCCCGCTCGTACCCCGCTCACGCCCGCCGGCCGGAAGCCTCACAGCCCGCCTCGCAGAGATCCACCGGCTCGCCCGAGCGCCCCAGCCCATTGAGGGCGCGGGGTTGCCCACCGCCGAGGCATTGAACAAGGCAGCGCTCCTCGCCAGCGACCACAGCATGGCGAGCCTCGCCGCAGACCTGTGCCGACGCCAACTCCAGGTGTTCGTCGATGCCGCACCGCTGCCGCCAGTCCTCCTGAAAGCAGCGCTACAACCGCTGGTCAACCTCGGTCGCCTCGCCACCCGCGCCGGAGACACCGCCCGGGCCTATGCAATCTTTACCGGGCTCTACGACGCAGCCCGGACCCGCGGCACCGTCAGCATCGAGCAGACCGACGTCGACTTTGCCGAACTCTCCGACGGCCACGACGCGTTGCGCACCGCCGAACGGTTCCTCTGGACCGTGCTACTCGCCGACGGCACCCGCGCCCTGACCCAGGCAGGCCGCTGGGCAGATGCCCTCGACCACGTCCGCCGGCACAACGGCATCGGCCAGCGCCTCCTCGACGGCCGCCAGGTCCTCATCCTCGCTCACTGCGCCACCCGCAACTACCGCGAAGCCCTTGGCCACCTCGACGCCAGCCTCACTCAGGATCCGTGGGAGAAAGCCGTCGCCGCCGTCCTGCGCCTCCTATGCCTGCGGACGGGCAACCTGCCATCCGAGGCCGCGTCCGCCGCGGCCACAAGCGCCTACCTCACGCTCGGCACCGACCGCGCCCACGTCGTCTTCCGCACTCGCCTCGGCCTCAGCCTCCTTGCCCTCGCTCCCAGAGGCCCCGCCGTCAGGGCCGTCGCCACCCGGCTTGTCCAGGACGCGCGTTGTCACTCCGACGGCCGCGCCGTTGCGATGGCTCTCAACGATCCCTACCTGCGGCCTCACCTGACCGTCGACGAGCTGGACTGCCTGACTCACATCGCCGCCGAAGCCGGCCAGGCCCGCGATACCCTCCCGCTCGGACTCCTCGCCGACCTGAAGACCTCCGCGGACATCGCCGAGAACAACCTCAGATACGCCATCGCCCGACTCATCACGGGCCACCACCACGCCAGCGGTGTTCCTACGAACACGTCGCATTGACACAGACCGCGCCTGGTTCCACCGGGGGGCCTCAGTCGCCAGCCCACCTGCGGGCCGACGCCCAGCGTCGTCCGGTGGGCGGAGAAGCCAGACTTCACGGCTACCGCAACCCCGAATCTTGCGGGGGTCACCGCTCTACGTCCGGCACACATGGAAATTGCGGCTACGCCGCAATTTCCCAGGAGTCATCGTGGTCGACATCGCGAGTGCATCGTCCTGCCGCGTAGCCCGTGAATGTCGTTATGTGCCGTGGCGTGTCGGATGGCTCGTAGCGTGCCGCCGTGCGAACGCGCGGCCCCGTCCGGGACCGCGTTGGCGCCGGCTCGCGGACCACGGGCATCGCCCCCATCCGTCCCCTGCCCCTGATGCGGCACGCGGGTTACCAGATTCCGTCCAGGCCCGCGGTTCGGCGCTGTCGGTCGGCTCGGGCTCGGTTCGCGGCGATACTTTGCCGCCGGCATGCGAGGAGAGAAACGGTGGCTGCCACGGAAGGTAACCGTCGTCCGTCTGCCGAACGCCCATGGCGCGATCGGCAGGGCGGGTCGGCCGGCATGGGACCGACTCGGTCTGTCGTTCGCACCGATCCGAACCGACGAGGTTCTCGCGGCTCTCACCAAGGCCGACTGGCCCATCCAGGTCGACAACGTCGATTTCAGGACCGAAGCTATCAGGACGAGGCCGAGCCAGCCGCGTCGGCGACTCCCGCGAGGTGAGTCCCAGCGGTCCCCTGGGCGATCGCTTGCACGCCGCTCATCGGCGTCGTCTTCAGGATCATCGCCGTGGCAACCGCAGCACCGTGCTGGGCGAGCTCGCCCTGCCGATCAGCCTCCTCCTGATGTGGCTGCTCTCCCCGTTCTTGCGGTCGTCGACATCCGCTAGCTGCGGGCCGTGACCAGGACCCACCCCGCTCGCGCCCCAAACGACAGTCGGCCTTGACAGCAGCCACAACCGGGCCGCCGCCGTGCGAATGATCTCTACTGTAGTCCAGCAGCGGTAGAGCGGGGCTGGGACACCAGAGACGGCGTCGGGAACCAAGGGAGAGGTGTCCGCTCTCCCGGGCCGCCTGCCTCGCCGGCATCATCACGTCCTCACCATCGGCGAGCATCCAGCAACATCCTGCGCGAACAGGGCAAGGCGCAAAAGTCATTATGTAGGGCAATGTCGATATACTGGATATTACTGTCATTCGCTAACGCGGCCGAGTCTGAGAGAGAAGATGCCGCCGCAGCATGAGTGACCGCCTAGAATCAGTTAAAGATGTTGCTGTCGTTGTACATATCGCCGATCGGACGAGGTCCGGCCATGCAAGCGGCGACATCTGTCTTCAAGCCTCCTCTGACGACCGCGATGATCCCTACCCTGACGAGGTCTCGATGAATGACTCGACTCTTGCGAAGCAGTTCGCAGAGGACGCCGGCGGTGCGTTCGTTGAGCTGATCAAATGTTCTGGTGGCCCCATACGACTTCAGGAGATTAGAGAGACGCTAGTCGGTGTGGGTATATCTCCCGAAGACGTGAACCGACAGTGGAACCGTCTAAGGCCGTTCTTCAGAACGCACCCTCACATCTCCAAGCCAAAGCCGGCTCTGTATGAATGGTCGCTCGTACCAGGGCCATCCAAACTATCTCTAGAAGCGCTGTCGGCGCACGCGAGCCGTCGGGGCCTGACCTGGCTAATCCAGGCGCACGTGGACAACATCGCGGATAGCCTCGCCCGGGCCGAGACGGCAGGACCGCAGGCCCAGATCGGCTGGACAGAACAACGGGAGCAAGAGAAAGCAGCGCTCGTGGCGGATATCGCAGGCTCTGCCGCAATGCTCGCTGCCGACGGGCGCTCGACGCCGGAAATTGCGACTTTGCTCGCGGAGGAGACGAGCCGCCGACGGCTCGCTCCAATCGGTCATATCGGTGAAATTGTCCTGTTCAATGGCGATCTACACGATCCCAACGGCTCGACCAGTCCTCGCGCTGGGCAGGAGGTCCGGGTCGTGCGGCCAGGTTACTCCTGGACGGGCGGCGCTCGATCGGTCGTAGTTGCGAAAGCTCTGGTCGCAGGTTAAGCCTTTTTTGATTCCGGCTTCTGTCCGGGTTCGTCTTGGACAAGTAAGCGTCCAGGAGAAAAGAGTATGGCGATAGCGCCGATTCTTCGGCGCGGTGCCAAGATGCGGTGAGGAGCATCGTGCAAGCCCCACGGTCCGCGAAGCCTCTCGTTTCAGCTCGGGAACTTTCGGTTCGCGACCTTTTTAACGGGAAATCCTATCATCTCGATTTCTTTCAGCGTGGCTACGTCTGGGAGCGTCCGCAGCTGGAGAAAATCATTGACGACCTGACGGCCAAGTTCCAGCCGCAATGGGACCTCGCGCACACCGTGGACGATGTCGAGAATTACGATCCCTACTTCATGGGCTGCATCATCACCTACCAAAAGGATGGCGCAACATACCTGGCCGACGGCCAACAACGGGTCATAACTCTTCTTCTGATGTTGATCATATTGAACAGGAGAACAGTTCATCGGGAAGAGGCTAGAGGCCTAAACGCGCAACTACGTATGCTAGTGCGCGGCGGCGACCGGAGCGACCGGCGGTTTGCGGTCCGCGTTGGCCCCTACGAGACATATTTTGGCCAGCTTCTGGACGGTAGACCGGTCAGCGAGGACGGCGCTTCTCCCGACCTGCGGCGAGTGCAGAGCGCATCAACGCATCTTCTCGCTCGCTGGCCGGAGGAACTTCGGCAAGACGCTCTCCTGCATTTCGCGCGGTGGCTGCTCGACCGGGTTTCGTTTGTTGAGCTCGATGCCGGTGACGCGGTTCGGGGCAAGGAGATGTTCAATGCGATGAATGATCGCGGGCGTCATCTTGGTCCGCTTGACCATCTAAAAAACTATCTGCTCACCGACGCCCATGAAGACCCCGAACAGCTCGACCAGCGATGGCAGAGCATGGTCAATTCGCTGCAGGCGGATTCAGAGGCGCCACTAAACTACATTCGCACAGTAATTCGCGCTCGCTATTTTGATATCGACCGTTCGGCGGAATCCGACCATGCTAAGGAGGATTCCCCGCACGAATGGCTTCACGCGCACGCCAACGCAATCTGGCCAAGCAAAAGAAGGGGAAAACAGGCTGCACTATTCACCGAGTGGCTTGAGCCTCTGCACGGACGTTACGCGACGCTGCTAAGAGCAGTCGACCAGCTCCAAGGTGGGCTGGAGGCGGTGTGGTTCAACAGTCACAACGACATGCCGCGGCAGTTCGACCTCACGCTCGCAGCCCTCCAACCGGAAGACTCAGAGGGGACCACGTGGCGCAAAGCCAGGCTGGTTGCCAACTTCATCGACCTGTTTGTAGTTACCCGGGGCCTGAGGGACCTGCCCTACAACCGGGACGAAGTCCACGAACTCGTGGCGGCCCTGCTGCCGGCAGTGCGCGAGTCTCGCACTGAGGACGACCTAAGTGGGGTACTCGGCAGGGCGGCGGCCGACTGGTATCCGCATTTTTCGCACGTACGGGAAGCGCGCTACCGCGAAGGATCTAACCGGGCATTCGTTCTATATTTTCTCGCCCGGCTGACTGCGTGGCTGGAAAGAGGAGTTGGCGGCGGTGAACAGGCGCAGCGGCTACTCACCGCTCAGGCAGACCGACGGCGCTTCGAGGTTGAGCACCTCTTTACCAAGAAGCTGGGGGTTTACCCGGACCAGGCGACTCCGGACGAGGAGATCCAGTTGAAGCGGGGAATGCTCGGCGGCCTCGTGCTGATAAATGGCGCTGACAATGCCAGCCTCGGCGGCCTGCGCCTAGAGGACAAACTTCTCCCATATCAGAGGTCAAACTCGCTTGCAGCCTCGCTTCATCCGAATGCTGTCAAGGGCAGGGGTACTCGTGTATTTCGCCAATTCGTCGCTCAGCACAACCTGACGGACAAATTCCAGCCCTATCAACCCGGAGAGCCGATCGGTCCTTTCATTGAAAGCCGCGGCCGGCTCTACCAGGCGATCGCCGAACTGGTGTGGTCCCCTGAGGAGCTTGGGCTAACGATGCCTGCCAGTAGGGAGCCCTCCGGCCACACCAAAAACGGCGCGAGCATTGGCGTCTACAAGGCGCGGACCCGTCATACGACGACCCTCGCAGACATTGCCCGAGAGGGAATGATTCGACCCGACGAGCGCCTAATCGGACGGCGCAACGGACTCGCGCACCGGGCGACGTGGTTGCAAGACGGACGGATCCGAATCGAGTCGGGCGAGATATTCACGACACCCACCCCCGCAGCCAACAGGGCCACCGGCAACGAGGTTGGGAGCGGATGGACCTTCTGGACCGTCGAACGTACCAAGGCTACGCTTGCCGCCGTACGAAGTCAGTATCTGCAGGCGGTAAGCGGGACCGCGAACGGTCCTTAACGTCATGGCAGTCAAGCGGTCGCCGGTGGCGAATATAGGCCTATACGAGGCGCGTGTGGATGGCGTGTCATTGGGCGGCGAGTCCCTGCGCGCAGATGCTCTGACCAGGCCCTCACCGCCAGCTGGCTGGCTGGGCGATGTCCGGGCCGCCGGTGTGCGGCGTGGGGATGTAGCCGTGCTCAGGTGTCGGTAGGTCTGCCACGCAAACCGCCGAGCACGCGTTCACTAGGAAAGGGAACACGTCGGTCCCGACGGCGATAGAGATCCACACCTGTCGCAGTTCCCGGTCCACCGGCCCGTAGCAGACGCTGCAACTACGCACCGCCTCCGCGCCCCACACACCGGGATCGAGCGCGCTGAGGTCCACGTCCCTGGCGGCCGTCACCGGCCTCAGCGCCGGAAAGGGCGGCCGGAACTTGAAATTGCCGTAGAGGGCGCGGGTACTCACCCTGCTGTCGGCAAGCAGCACGCACCTCGTGAGCTCGTACGGGTACCAGTGCAACCGGTGCGAGGTGTAGGGGTCGAAGTTCTTGAGGCTGGCCATGGACCCGATCTCGGGCGGGATCCGTACCAGGTTGGTCCCGTAGAGCCCGAGGTGCTCGACCGAGGTCAGCGTCGCGATCGTGGTCGGCAGTGTGATGATCTGGCGCCGCTCGGCGGCGCTCAGTTCCACAAAGGGCGTGAACACAGGCCGCCGATCCGCGGCCGCTTCCTCGATCAGCGCGAGCAGGCGTAACCACCCCACCGCCCTGGTGTCCTGCACCTCGTCGTGAAACGAGACGGCCGCCGGCCGCGTCTGGACCGAGTAGCCGACGCATAGACACCGGTCTCGGCTAGGGCCTGCCGACATAGGCCCGACCGCATTCGCGAGCCGATCCGGAGACACCGGCGGCAGGACCTCATCCGTCCCCATCGAGCGAGCATACCGATAGCCGCAGGAGCGCCAGCCGCGGTCCGTGTGCCCGCCGCTGGAGGGTCGTTCCATACCCGAATCGAGAGGACGGGCATGCACCCTGTGCGTGCCGAAAACCCCATCCGCGCTGGTCAGGGCAGTCGCGGCCACGAGGATTGATCATGAACTCGCCTGCGTCCGGTCCTCGTTCGATGGGACCGGGGCTGGATGAGAGTGCCTTTGGGAGGCGAACCGCTGCCAGTCCGGTGTTGTTGGCGAATGGCCTCGCAGCGTAGAGGTGAGACAGGTTTCTTGGTGGTCAGGAGTGGAGTTCTGCGCCGATCGGCCTGCGGTGCAGAATTGGGAGGACTGCGTCGCGCAGAATTCGCGTGAGCGAGGCCGCATTCGGAACTACGTGGGTCAGTGCCGAGGCCAGTTCCTCGGCTGTTTTGGAGTCATCGAGCGCCATGATGATCGCGTCGATGGCGGATTCGTCGGCAGATCCCTGCTTCGCGATCTGGCGAAGAGCATCGGCCGCGGGTAGCAGGACGGCAGATGTCGTGGCGGAGGCAGGGAAGGTGGTGATCTCTTCGTCGAAGTCGTCCCAGGCTGCTGCCAGGTTGGGTGGAAAGGGGACGTCGGGTCGCCTGCGCACGTGCCTGAGCCCAAGCACGTCGGGGCGGGCTCCCACTTCGCGGGCGATTGCTGGGATCAGTTCCTGGACCTTCGCCGCTGTGGCGCGGCTGACCGGGTGGCCGCCGAGGGCATCGCGCAGCGCCTCGGCGACCAGCTGGCGCTGGTCGTCGCCGGTGTCGGCGAAACGGACCAGTCCACGAGTGATGATTGAAATATCCGCCGCGGGCGGCTCGTCCAGCACTCGGAGGCCGTGCTTGATCAGCCGGTCGCGCCATCGCGGCAGGGAGCGGGCCATGCCATCCTCGACGATCTCAAGGGCGAGCCGGGGCCCGACCGGCACGGCGGCGGCGAGACGGCTGTGGGCCTTCTCATCGACGGACTCGACGAGGTCCACGACCGCGTCGTGCTGGTGATGTTGGGGGATGGCGAACAGGCGTCCCGCGGCGAACAGCCTGTGGGGTGCGAGAAGTCGGCCTGGGCCTGTGAGCTGGGACGATGCGACGGCCAGGCCGTCGGCATGATAGTCAGCTATGTCCGTACGCCTGCTCTACCTGATCTTCATTCGGGTCTGTGGCTGGCTGGTGTTGCTCGGTCGCTCGTCGGCGTCGAAGGACATCGAGCTACTCGTGCTGCGGCACGAGATCGCGGTGCTACGCCGCACCCAACCCAAGGCCCGGTGGGACTGGGCCGACCGCGCCGTGCTCGCCGCGCTGATCCGACGCCTACCGAGGCGACTGCGGATGCACCGACTAGTCACCCCCGGCACCGTCCTACGGTGGCACCGCCGCCTGGTCACCAGGAAGTGGACCTACCCCCACCGGACCGGACGACCGCCTGTCAACGCGGAGATCGCGGCCCTCATCGAACGGCTCGCCACCGACAACAAGACGTGGGGATACAAGAGGATCCAGGGCGAGCTGCGCAAGCTCGGCCACCGGGTCAGCGCGTCCACGATCCCCCGCGTCCTGAAGTCCCTCGCGCTCCCCCCAGCACCTCAACGTCAGACCGACGCGACGTGGCGGCAGTTCCTGCGCACCCAAGCCTCGACCCTGCTGGCCGTTGACTTCTTCCACGTGGACTGCGCCGTGACGCTGCGCCGTCTATACTGCTTCTTCGTCATGGAGGTCGGCACCCGCTACGTCCACCTCGTCGACGTCACCGCCCACCCAGACCGAGCCTGGACCACCCAGCAGATCCGCAACGCCCTCATGGATCTCGGAGATCGGGCGGCGGAGTTCCGGTTCCTGGTCCGCGACCGCGCCGGGCAGTTCACCGCCTCGTTTGACGCAGTCCTCGCCGACGCGGGCATCACCGCGGTCAAGATCCCGCCTCAAGCTCCCCGAGCAAACGCCTACGCGGAACGGTTCGTCCGCACCGTCCGGGCCGAGGTCACCGACCGCCTCCTGATCTTCAGCGAACGGCACCTGCGGGCCGTCCTGGCCGAATACCTGCGGCACTACAACGGACGACGACCCCACCGCAGCCGCGATCCCCGGCCACCACCACGCGACCACCCCATCGCCGACCTGACCAAGGAACGGATCAAGCGCCGGCCCGTCCTGGGCGGCCTGATCGGCGAGTACGAACGAGCCGCATAAAAGCCCAGCTCAACGCCGGTGGCCGAGTTCTGGAACCCCACACGTGTTTGACGGTCCGCAGGACCTGGTCGAGGTTGCGGGCGGCGAGATTCGGCAGGGTGGTGCGTTTGAGCTGGGACCAGACGCCCTCAGTCGGCTTGCCGCGGTGCAGGGAGAGTTGGACAGGGTGGCGCTGACGCGCCGATTATCGGTGGGGAGGGGTTGCTGCGGCTGGTCGAAGTGGTCGATCAGCTACGGGCCCGTGAGCGGTGTGAAGGCGGTGCGTTGTGGACGGCACCGGATCAGACGGCCTCCCCAGATCCCGGCGGGCATGCCGTGGGCGCTGCTGCCGGAGCCGAGCCGGCGGGAGGCAGTCGCAGTCCTGATCGTGCTGGTGGAGCGGCTGGCGGGTCGGGCGGTCGGCAGCGGCGGGCGGGACGGCGGTGACGTCGATGCTGCTGTGTGAGCGTGAGATCGGGAAGGTCCAGGGCCGGCATCGGGATCGCCTGGCGGTGGTGTATGTGCGCCAGTCCTCCCGTCAGCAGGTGCTCGATCACGGCGAGTCGACCCGGTTGCAGTACGGGCTGGTCGAGCGGGCGGTGGCGCTGGGGTGGTCGTCGTCGCGGGTGCTGGTGATCGACGAGGATCTGGGGCGTTCGGCGGCCGGGGTGGTCGAGCGGCCGGGGTTCGCCCGCCTGGTTACCGAGATCAGCATGGGGCATGTGGGCCTGGTGGTGGGGCTGGAGATGTCGCGGCTGGCCCGCGCTGGACGTGACTGGCACCAGCTGGTCGAGCTGTGCTCGCTGGCGGGAGTCCTGCTGGCCGACACCGACGGGGTCTACGATCCGGATGAGTACAACGACCGGCTGCTGCTCGGGTTGAAGGGCACCATGAGCGAGGTCTTATGCCGACGTCGGCATAAGGCCTCTTATGCCAACCTCGGGGTTATGCCGACCTTGGGTCGGAAGCCGCTGGTGGTGGCGGCTCCCGGCGGCGGGATGTCGGCGTAACCGCTGGGGTGACACCTGCCATCATCAAGATGATCATCTTCTCTGTCGGGTCGGTCCTGACGAGAGGAGAAGATGATGGTCAAGCCGTCGTGGGCCCGGGTGTGTGGCCCGCTGGGGCCGTATGCCGCGGGGTTCCGGGGTGAGTTGGAGCGGTTGGGGTACACGCCGCTGTCGGCGGCGGGGCAGGTGCGGTTGGCGGCGCACCTGAGTCGCTGGATGGTCGGAGAGGGCCTGGCGGTGTCCGCGTTGACGCCGGAGACGGTGGATGCGTACTTCGCCGCGCGCCGTGCGGCTGGCTATACCAACTCGCTGACGCGCCGATCGGTGCGGCCGCTGCTGGACTATCTGCGGCGGCTGGGGGTGGTCGCGTGCGCGGAGCCGGCGGCCCCGACGACGCCGGCGGAACGGTTGCTGACCCGGTTTCGGGATTATCTGGTCACCCAACGGGGCCTGGCGGCCTCCACGGCCGAGTTGAACATGCGACTGGCGCGGCTGTTCCTGGCCGAATGTTCGCAGGCTGACGGGCAGCTGGACCTGGAGCATCTGGACGCGGCCGTGGTGAGCGCGTTCGTGGTGTCCTGGGGTGCCGCATGGCCACGGTCGGTGGGCCGGATGGTGACCGCGCTGCGGTCTTTGCTGCGGTTCTTGCATGTCGACGGCGTTCTGGATCGTCCGGTGCCGGTGCCGTCGGTGGCTTCCTGGAAGCTGGCCGGGCTGCCCCAGGCGTTGGAACCGGGGCAGGTCACGGCGTTGCTGGCCTCCTGTGAACGGTCCACCGCGACGGGATGCCGGGACTACGCGATCCTGTTGCTGTTGTCCCGGCTGGGGCTTCGGGCTGGGGAGGTCGCGCACCTCGGGTTGGCCGACATCGACTGGCGCCACGGCGAGATCACGGTGCGGGGCAAGGGCAACCGTCAGGACCGGCTTCCCCTGCCGGCCGATGTCGGGCAGGGGATCGTGGACTATCTGCGTCGCGCCCGCCCCGACACCGCCCAGGACCGGACGGTCTTCGTCCGGGCGCAGGCCCCGCACCAGGCGCTGACCTCGACCGGGGTCACCACGGTGGTGGCGATCGCCGCGGGCCGCTGCGGGCTTGGGCCCATCCATGCTCATCGGCTGCGGCACTGTGCGGCCACGGCCATGCTCGGCGCGGGTGGGTCCCTGACCGAGATCGGCCAGGTGCTGCGCCATCGGCGTCCGTGCACGACCGCGATCTATGCGAAGGTCGACAGTGAGCGGCTGCGGCGCCTGGCCCGCCCCTGGCCGGGGGTGGCGGCATGAGTACCTATCCGCCGTTGCGGCAGGCGTTGGCCGACTACCTGGCCCTGCGCCGCACGCTCGGATTCGAACTGCGCACCGCCGGCAGGCTGCTGGGCCAGTTCGTCGACTACCTCGACGACCACGGTGTGCAGACCCCGACCATCGACCACGCGGTGGCCTGGGCGAACCTGCCAGACGGGGCGTCGAGGGCTTGGCGAGCGATCCGCCTGAGCGCCGTGCGGGGCTTTGCCACCTACCTCCACGGCCTCGACCCCACCGTCGCGGTGCCTCCGGCGGATCTGATCCGCCACGGACCCGACCGCGCCACCCCCTACCTGTATTCCGACCGGGAGATCGGTGACCTCGTCAGCGCGGCGGGCACCCTGCGGCCACGGCTGCGGGCGGCCACCTACCAGACCCTGATCGGCCTGCTCGCGACCAGTGGCCTGCGGGTCAGTGAAGCGATCGCCCTGGACACCAGCGATCTCGACTGCGAGCGCGACCTCCTCACGATTCGTGACACGAAGTTCGGTAAGTCCCGGCTGGTGCCGCTGCACCCGACGGCGACCAGCGCCCTGGGCGACTACATCCACCTGCGCGACCAGACCCGACCCCGCCCGATCAGTCCGGCGCTGCTGGTATCGACCGCCGGAACCAGGCTGCATGAACCGCCCTCGGCGTGCGGGACGTGTCGGGCTTCCTGCTGCGGCAGCGCGGGCTGCGGGGCAAGACCGTCGCGAGCATGAGGTCGTCCCTGGCGGACTTCCTGGCCTTCCTGGCCGACGCGGGCCGGGGACCGCAGGGCCTGGCCGACCGGCTGCCGCCGCACCGGCACCTGCGCCACGAGTCCGAGCCGCACCTGTGGACCGCTGAGGAGATCCGGCGGCTGCTGGCCGTGATCGACCGCCAGTCCGCCACCGGCAAGCGCGACTACGCGATGATCTTGATGACCGCCCGGCTCGGCCTGCGGATCTCCGACCTGCGCCACCTCGAGCTCGGCGACCTGGACTGGCGGGCGAAGACCCTCACGATCATCCAGCACAAGACGGGCCGGCCGCTGAGCCTGCCGCTGCTGGACGACGTCGGCTGGGCAGTCATCGACTACGTCCGGCACGGCCGCCCCGGGACCGCCTGCGCGAAGGTGTTCATCAAGCACCGTCATCCCTTCGGCGCGTTCGGCGGCTCCTCGTCGGTCGCCACCAGGCTGTCGCGCTACGCGGCCCGCGCGGGGATCGGGTTCCCGCCCGGCCAGGCGTGCGGGATGCATTCCCTGCGCGGCGCGCTGGCCGTGGCCATGATCGGCAGCGGCACGCCGATCCCGGTGGTGTCAGCCGTGCTCGGACACGCCTCAAGCGACACGACCCAGGCCTACTACCTGCGCTTTGGCACCGAACGGCTGCGTTGCTGCGCGCTGGACGTCGAGGACGTCCTCAGCCGGGCGGGGGCGGGTGAGCGCGGTGCCTGAGGCGACGCTGGAGGGCCTGGTCGCCGATCTGGTCGCCTCGCGCCATGCTGGCGGGTACAGGTTCAAGGTCCAGGAACGGGTGCTGCGCCAGTTCGCCGGCCACTGCCGGCAGGAGGGCTACCCGGACGGGTCCATCACCAGGGAAGCGGTCGACGGGTTCCTTTACGGCCGTCACCTGCGGGTCTCCACCATCCGGCGCAACGAGCTGGCGCTGCGCCAGCTGGCCGAGCACGCCCGGGCGGCCGGCTGGGATGCCTGGACCCCGGCCGCGGCAGCCCAGGCCGTGTCCGCCACCAGCCCCCGTACGTGCTCACCGACGACGAGGTGCGCCGCCTGTTCACCGCGATCGACTCCCAGCCCATGTCCAGCTTCTCGAACAAGGCCATGGTCGACCCGGTCCTGTTCAGGGTGCTCTACGGCGCCGGGCTGAGAGTCTCCGAGGCACTCGGCCTCACCCTGGCCGATGCGGACACCCGCGGCGGGATCCTGCGGATCCGCGACTCCAAGAACGGCGAGAGCCGGACCGTCCCGGTCACCGGCCGGCTCACCGCGACCCTGGCGGGCTACATCGCGGCCGCGCACCCCGCCCCCGAAACCAGCGACCACGTGTTCTACAGCGTCGCGCCCGGCCGGCCGATCAACCAGTCGACCGTCTACCTGCGGTTCCGCGGCTACCTGGCCGACGCCGGCATCCCCCACTTCACGGGCGGCCCTCACCCGCACTCGCTGCGCCACGGATTCGCTGTCGCCAACCTGCGGCGCTGGGCCGCGGAAGGCGCTGACCTGGCCGTGGTGCTGCCCTACCTGGCGTGCTACCTGGGCCACGCCGACCTCCGCGGCACCCAGTACTACCTGAGGCTGACCGCGGACGCCTACCCCGAGGTGATGGCCAGGGCCCAGGTCCGGTTCGGCTACGTCATCCCCGAGCCCCCCGGGGACCAGCCGTGAGCCCGCGGCCAGCGCCGCCGCCGGACCTTGCCGGGCGCTGGCTGTCGAAGTTCTTCACCAGCCACCTCGCCGGGGAGCGCGCAGCCTCGCCGAGGACCGTAGCGTCCTACAGAGACGCGATGAAGCTACTGCTCACCTGGTTCAGGGCCGCCGAGCGCATACCGCCGGAGCAGCTGCGCCTGGCCGACATCGACCGGCCCCGCGTCCTGCGGTTCCTGGACTGGCTGGAGGCCGAGCGGGGCTGCTCGGCCGCGACCCGCAACCAGCGCCTGGCGGTGATCAAGTCGTTCTGCCGCTACACCGCCGTCGAGCAGCCCGACCTCCTCGGCCAGGTCACCCAGGTCCTCGCGATCCGGCAGAAGAAGACCCCGGCCCCGCAGCTGGACCACCTGACCGGCGACGAGGTCAAGGCACTGCTCGCCGAGCCCGGCACGGCCAGCGCACGCACCGTCAGGGACACCGTCCTGCTCGCCCTCGCCTACGACACCGCCGCCCGCGTCCAGGAGCTCTGCGACCTCGACATCGCCGACATCCGCCGCGGCAGCCCCATGACCGTCGTGATCCGCGGGAAGGGCTCCAAGATCCGGTACGTGCCCGTGATGGAGCCGACCGCCCGGCTCGTCGGCGACTACCTCGACCACCGCGACCGGCATCCCGGCGTCGGCACAGACGCAGACCCGCTGTTCGCCGGGCCGCATCACTCCAGGCTGACCCGGTCCGGGGTGGCCAAGCTGCTGGCCCGACACGTGCGGGCCGTCCGGGCCCACGACCCCGGCTGGGCTCCCGGCCTGCCGGTCACTCCTCATACGCTCCGGCGGAGCCGGGCCATGCACCTGGTCCAGGCCGGCGTCAACCTGATCTACATCCGCGACCTGCTCGGCCACGCCGACGTGTCCACCACCGAGATCTACGCCCGAGCAGACGCGGAGGCCAAACGCAGAGCGATTGAGGATGCCTACGAGCCACTCACCCCGGACGCCCTGCCGGACTGGACCTCGGACTCGTCCCTGCTCGGCTGGCTCGACTCGCTGGGGCGATGACCCCAGCCCAGGATTATGCGGACCACCAGACGAGCCCCGCCGCCCCTGCCAGCGGAAACACCACGGCAGGACACATAACCCGGCCGTCCGCCTAATGCCGCAGTACGTGGGGGGTCAGGTCGTCGATGCCGACGGAGCGGCCGAGGTCGGCGACGACCTGGTCGACGGTGCGGGTCGAGAGCCGCCGGCCGTAGCGGTTGAGGAACAGCGCCGGGTCGTCGTCGGCGCCCGGCCAGGCGGCCCGGGCCGGCTTCCAGTCGGTCAGCGCGCGGCGGGCCCGGGGGTTGGCCGGGATGGTGCGTGGCTTGCCGCCGTCGCGGCCCTTGCCGGTCCGGACGTGGACGGCGCCGGTGCGGGCGGTGACGGGGACGTCGTCGACGTCGAGGGCGACGAGCTCGCCGCTACGGACGCCGGTGTTGTAGAGCAGCTCGACGATCGTGCGGTCGCGCAGCGAGGGCAGCCGTTCGGCGGCGCGCAGCACGCGGCGGGCCTCGTCGTCGGTCAGGGCGCGGGGGGCCTGCTCGGGTAGGTCGGCGCGGTCGACGGCGGCGCGGACGAGGTGGCGCCAGGTGAAGAAGTGGTCGAGCGCGGTCAGGTGCGCGTTGACGGTCGCGGGCCGCTTCTTCGCGACGGCGAGCAGGTGGGCCCGGTAGTCGCGGACGGCGAAGTCCCGGGCGTGGGCGTCGGACAGCGGGTCGGCGCCGGTGGGGTCCGCGGCGGCGCCGTCGGTGTCGAGCCAGCGCAGGAAGCCTGCGACCCGGGAGGCGTAGGCGCGCCGGGAGTGGTCGGCGAGCCGGACGTGGTCGAGCTCGGCGCGGTAGGTGGCGAACAGCTCGGCGTACCGGTCGGGCGGGCGTTCGCCGCCGCGCCGGCCGCGGCCGGGCGTCGTGGCGGTGGCGCTGGTCGTCACCGACCACTTCCTCTCGTCGCGCGTCCCGGTATCAGAACCATCTCGGGGACGATCGTAGCGCCGTTCGCCCGCAGTATCAGAACCAAACGGCTGCTATGGTTCTGATACTGGTAGGTATCAGATCTGCGAGGTCTCCCCATTGAACTGGGCACCACCCTGACCGATGTCACGAAACCCGCCGCGGCAAGTCACGAAACCCCTGTGTGCGTGCGGGTGCGGCCAGACGGTGGTCCGCGGCGCGACGGGCCGGCCGGGCCGGTTCGCCTCGGCTGCCTGCCGGCAGCGGGCCCGCCGCCGAGCGCTGGCCAGCGCCGCCCCAGTCGCGCCGTTCCATGACGACGAGTCGGTGACGGGGTCTGGGGAACATCAGAACGAAGAACAACGCCTCGCTCGGCGAGGACCTTCCGCTCGCCGCCCTCGAGACCGACGCGAGCGCCGATGCCGCGGGGGTCGGCACGTCCAGCGGGCGACATGTGGCCGAGCATGCCGGGCCCTTCAGAGAGCGGCACGAGGCGGGCGCCGGCCTCGTCCAGGAACTCGAACGGCTCAGCCTGGATGCACCGTCCGATTTGCCCGGTGATCGGCGTGGTGAACGAGAAAGTGCCCTCTGACCTGGGACGATGGGGTTGCTGAGGCCACCATCCATCCGACAGGCGAGGGCACTTCCGAAGTGCGATTGTTGCATACCTCATCGAAGATCGATCTCCGGTTCGACGACCCGAACCTGGTCGCTGCGGCCGGTCTGGTGCCGGTGATGCGGCTGGCTGAGCGGGCCGGGCTGGCGGACCTGGTCGCCGAGCACGTCCGCCTGCCGGCCTCTGCCGGGTCGGCGGGGGCGAACGTGGAGGCGAAGGTCGGCTGCCTGGTCGCGGGCATGGCCGCCGGGGCGGACAGCATCGACGATCTGGCGCTGCTGCGCCACGACGCGCTGGCCGAGGTGTTCGGCGGGATCCGGGCGCCGTCCACACTCGGGACGTTCCTGCGGGCGCTGAGGTGGGGCAACGTCCGCCAGCTGGGCAGGGTGCACCGGCGGCTGCTCGCCGCGCTCGCCGAGGCGGCGGCGCTGCTCGGTGGGGCCGGCACGCTGGCGTTCGTCGATCTGGACTCCTGCCAGCGTCGGGTGTTCGGCCCCGGCAAGCAGGGCGCCGCCTTCGGTCACACCAAAATCGCGGCCAGGTCGGTGTTCGTGCGCGGGCTCAACGCCCTGGTCGGGACGGTGTCGACCCCGACCGCGGCGCCGCTGGTCGCGGCCACCCGGCTGCGCGGCGGGAATGCCGTCTCGGCGAAGGGAGCGGCGGGCTTCCTCGCCGAGACCGTCGGCGCCGCCCGCGACGCCGGCGCCACCGGGATCATCATCGCCCGGGGCGACTGCGGCTTCTACACCGCCGAGGTCGTCGCCACCGCGCGGCGCCACCGGGTCCACTTCTCGATCACCGCCCCGCAGAACACGGCGATCCGCGCCGCCTGCGCGGCCATCGACGACACGGCGTGGGCCCCGATCCGCTACCCGCGCGCGGTCTGGGACGAGGACCTCAAGGAGTGGATCTCGGATGCCGAGATCGCCGAGACCACCTACACCGCCTTCGCTCACACCACGTCCCCGGTCACCGCCCGCCTCATCGTCCGCCGCGTCAGGGCCCGCAACCCGAAGGCGAACCCCGGCCAGGGCGAACTGTTCCCCACCTGGCGCTACCACGCCGTGTTCACCGACAGCCCGTTCACCCTGCCCCAGGCCGAGGAACAGCACCGCGACCACGCGATCATCGAACAGGTCAACGCCGACCTGATCAACGGCCCGCTCGCGCACCTGCCCTCCGGCCGGTTCACCGCCAACGCCGCCTGGCTCACCCTCACCGCGATCACCCACAACCTGCTACGCGCCGCCGGCGCCCTGGCGTCGGCGTTCCACGGCCGCGCCCGCGGCGCGACCCTGCGCGCCCACCTCGTGGGCGTCCCCGCCCGGCTCGCCCGCCACGGCCGCGGGCAGATCACCCTGCACCTACCCACCGGCTGGCACGCCGAGAACGCCCTGACCGGCCTGTTCGCCGCCGTCCACGCCCCACCACCCGCCCGGGCCACCTGACCGGCGACCCGCCGGCACCAGCACACACCCGGCCAGCACGCACCCGGCCAGCACCACCCACGCCCCAGCCTCCAGCCAGGACCCCGGACGAGCCGTCGAACCGTGAGCGGCCAACCAGCCACACCCCCGACCGGCTACTACCAGTTAACGGTCGTCACAGGTCGACCGAAACGACCCGAGAATCAGATCGGTGCATCCAGGCTCAGTGCCCCGGACCGGCGGCCGTGGTAAGTGGCGGTTCGTCACCAAGGAGTGGGTCGGTGCATGGCAGGTTCGTTACAGCCAGGTATACCGCCAGGTCATTTCACCGGCCGATGATTACGGAAAGCTAGGAATTGCCGTCTATTGCGCACAGGACCGACGAGCGCTACTGTTATGGCGCGGCCAAGCGAGAGTATCTGTCTCAGGAGGCGAGGGAATCGGCCGGTTTCCTCTACGGCTGCAGTCCATCGCACCAGCCCACGTCCGCTACCGGATCTGTGCTGCACATTCTGGTGCGCCAGATCTCTCGGGTAGCGCTGTCAAATGTCACCTCACTGGGCGGCGGCCGCCAAGGCCTGCCGCACGCCAAAAAAAGGGGGTAATTGAAATTAGCGGCTCGTTCGTGTCGGCTCGCCGCGCTCGCAGTATGATCATGGTCACCGTCATCACCATTCTTTTCGCCGCCCTCTTCATCACTTCCGGCCACGTGGTCGCGCGGGCGGACGCGTTGCCAACCCCTTGGTGCAGCGAGGAGCAGGAAGGGGACACCCAGGAGCACATAGCGACCGGTGAATGGTGGATCTGCGAATACGATCCAGCATTCGGGTGGATATGGAAGCCGGCCCAATGGCTTTTTGACGAGGAGGACACGGAGGACGACTTCTCGATACAGCAAGGCTCCAACATCTACCTGAACAGGACGCTGTCGCGGGTAGAAGACCTTTGGGACGGTCTGCACACGGGTGCGGATGTATTCTCCGCGCTCAACGGAACGCGATGGAGTGTCCCTGCCGGATGGCTGCAGAACCAAATGATAATCCAAAAATGGAACGGAAGTTCCTGGGTAAACTGCAACAGTTCCCCTTGGTACTCCAACAATAGTGCCACTGATGCCTTCACCCCCACGGTCTACTGGGGAAGCGCCTGCGGCGAGAACGGTTGGTACTCGTCGTGGGGTGCCGGATACCAATGGACTGGTAGCGCCTGGAACGGGGGCTCCGTGTGGTCCGGCCTCATCTACCTTGACTGCAAGAGCTGCCGCTCCCAGCAGCAACCCGAGCCTCCGACCACGACTCCTCCGACCCCCAAGTTCGATGTGCCGCGCGGCACGCCGGATGACCTGAAGGGCAAGCAGCGTCGCATCCCGGCGAGCAGCTCGGTCACCATCCACATCTGACAGATCTGCGAGGGGACCCGGCGGAGGCTCCGACAGAAGCGTCGGGCTCTCCGCCGGGTCCCCGGTGGTACAGTTGATCAGGATCAGCATTGCGTCTCATGGCCTCACTCGCCGCCAAGAAGGGGGGCCAGTATGTTGATGCGCGACGCGAAGGAACACGCGCGCCGGGAGTCTGCGACCGCTGTGCGCCTGCACCATGTTCTGTTGGCCTATGCCGACCGAGACGACACACCTGCCGGGCGGATCCTTCACGAGGCAGGCTGGCGTGCCCCGCAGGAACTCTCCACCACCACGAAAGGCGAAGGCGGAAACCCGCGTCGCCTGGCCCACGATCTCGTCCTTAATCTTGCCTGGGTGAACGGGCTGCGCGTGGCACTGCCACAGCCTTCAGACTTCGGAGTCTGCTTCCTTCTCAGCTGTGTTCTCGGCCCCTCGTCATCCGCACACGCCTGGCTTGGCCGACATGGCGTCGATCTGGACCGGCTGTGTGTCCTGTCATCGGCGACGATCGGCTTGCCGGACTCGGCCTGCATTCACAGGACGCGGTGGGCCACCGAACCTGTCATCGTTCCTAGCGAGGATGCGGCGGAGATCATGCGGGACCTCCGGTCGCGTGGACTGCTTTACCAGTTCAACACGTTCCCCGACGGAACGACGCTGATTGTTCCCGAAGAATCGTCTGGCAGCCTGAACTCGCCGCAACCCGAATAGCTTCTTCAGGCCGTAGCGCCCAGCCCAAGATCGTGGCCTAGCGCTGGTTTTCGTTCCGGTGTTCGACCCCAACCCGCCCGGCGACGTCGCCGCCGGCTGGGTCGAGAACCTGTAACCGCCGCCGGGTCACTCCTCGTCCTCGTCGTCAGGCTCGTCCGGGTCCGCAGCGGCCGCAGCCCGTCGGCCAGGTCCGGGAGCTGGAAGGCGTAGCGGCCCTGGACGTGGATGTGCCGGGAGACGAACGGCGACAGGTGGGCGACGTCCTTGTCCCGGACGGGGTGGCCGTCGGCGCGCCGACCGAACAGAAGGACGGCGGCTGACCAGCATCTCAACGGCACCGCGGCAGGTTTCTGGCGTATTCCGGTCCCACCACTAGTAGTTAGGTCGAGTCGGGCCGACGGGCGAGTCAGGTTTTGGTCATGGCGACCGCGTGATCCGTGGTGCCGGCGCTGTCGGTGCGGTCGCTCAGTAGGAGCC
>NZ_MBLO01000045.1 GCF_001854805.1 Pseudofrankia coriaricola | reverse complement strand
TGGAAAGCCTCAACCAGGACAAAGTAGACGCAAGCGGCGTCTCACCACGCGATCACTGAACGTCACCACCGAATATGCGCCAGAGCCGTTGTTCTTACAGGCCCACCCCAAAATTTCCGCGCTTGCGCGGCCGGCCGAAGGGCCCGGAGGACTCAGCACGACCTACCGGTCGCTACCAAGCAAACTTGCCGCAGCCCTGGCTGTCGAGGACTGCCGCCGGGCGGCTGAGGCAGGTGCGAAGGCGATCGGGTGCTGAGGGCGACCCGGCGCCGGGGTTGTGGGACCCGTTCTACGACCGGCTCTGGGACGCTTGTGTCGATTTCGGGCTCGCCGTCCCACATCCATGCGGGCTGGGGTCACCCGCAGGGGATGCTCCACCTGGTCACTGCGGCAGCGCGCGCCGCGAAAGGCGAGGACACCGCGTTGCAGAACGTTCTGGACACCTTCGTAGAGCGCCGTCCGCTGTGGCAGATGATCTGGGGTGGAGTGTTCGATCGCCACCCGGACCTCCGGGTGGGATTCATGGAGATCCACTGCGACTGGGTACCGGACACGCTGCACTATCTGGACACGTTTGCCAGGACTCACCCGACCAAGCTGCTCCCAAGCGAGTACTGGCAACGCAACTGCGCGGCGGGTGCCACGATCATGCGGTATGGGGACCTGGCGGTGCGGCACGAAGTGGGCGTCGACAGTTCATGTTCGGCACCGACTATCTGCACCCCGAGAGCACGTGGCCGAACACGCGGGAGTACATCCGGGAGACGATGCGAGACGTGCCGGAGGACGAGGTCCGCCTGATCCTCGGCGAGAACATGATCAAATTCTACGGCCTAGACCGACCGGCTCTGGAGGCTGCGGCCCTGAGATGTGGTCCGTTGCCGAGCGACCTGCTGGGCAGCCACCAGCAGGTCGATCCCGCAATGGTTGATCACTTCCATGCCCGTAGTGGGATTCGGAAGGCGATGTCGCTTCCGATGGATCGTTTCACGAAGCTCGTCCAAGACGACGTCGGTCGAGTGCTGGCCGATGCGGCGAGCTGAGACCAGGTCAAGCTCAGCGCCGATTCCCACGGTTCTGAGCTCGCCAGGCGGGCAGCCGGCCAGTATTCGGATCTGGCCGGCTGCCCCTGGTGCTTCTCGTCGTGCGTGACGGAGGAGACGCACGCCAGGTGAAGCCTTACATCGTTCACGAGCCCGAGAGGGCACCGCTTTCGATGAGACGCATGGCGATGTTCTGAGCCTCGTAGTTGCTGGACGGATGGAGATAACCTGCATCTTCCGAACAGATGTCTGCCCAGTGGTCGCGCACGTCCTCGACGGAGAGGTCGCGCCTTGCGTAGCCATGGGTCTCACCGACGAGCACCCGAGCGACGCGACCCGACGTCGCGTGGAAGAACTGCCCCGAGACATTGCAATCCGGGTGTGCGAGCCAGGCGAAGACAGGCGATACGAGCTCCGCGGGCGCCTCGCGGCGCAGCTTCTCCCGCAGCACCTCGTCTTTCATGCCATCACTCAGCCGGGTCGCAGCCCCTGGGGCGACGACATTGACGTTGATACCGTTCTCGGCGCCGTCGATGGCGAAGCCTCGGGCCAGGCCCAGAAGGCCCATCTTGGCTGTCGAGTAAGATACCCGGGTTGTCCCGCCGTACAGGCCGGCCGACGAGCTCGTCACCACGACCCGACCGCAGTTCTGGGCCACGAACGTCGGCCAGGCCGCGCGGATCGCGTGGAAGGCCCCGTGCACATGTACACGCAACATCTCGTCGAGCTGTCCGATGTCGCTGTCCAGCACGGGGGCGTGCTTGGAGTACCCGGCGTTGCAGATGATGGCGTCGACTCGGCCGAAGTGCTCGAGCGCCGTGGCGACCATCGACTCGCCGCACTCCTGTGTCGTCACGTCGCCGTAGTGCGGAACGGCGAGGCCGCCCGCCTGTTCGATCTCGGTGACGACCGACTGTGCTGGCCCCGTCGACGAACCGCCCCCGCGCAGCGCGGCGCCCAGGTCGTTGACGACGACCTGGGCGCCGCGGGAAGCCAGCAGCAGGGCGTGGCTCCGCCCCAGGCCCCGGCCGGCGCCGGTGACGATGACGGCCCGGCCGTCGAAGCGAATCTCGTCGTTCATGCCGTCGCCTGTGCGCTGTGCTGGGTGGCCAGCCAATCCTCGTATCCGGTCAGGTGCGGGAACTGCATCCTCGACTGCGATCCGCCGTCGAGGCGGAGTGAGGTCGCCGTGATGAAGCCCGACTCCCTGGAGGCGAGGAAGACGCAGGCATACCCGAGGTCGTCCGGGGAGCCCCAGCGGCCGACCATGTAGTTTTGCTCGACAGCAGTCCGCGCCGCCTCGTCCTCTTCTACGTACCGGTGGCGGGGCAGGTCCGGGTTCGGCGGGTGGAGGTGCCCCATGACGATCTCGTTGCAGCGAACCTGCGGACCGTACTCCCGGGCGAGACTCAACGTCAGGCCGTGCAGGGCTGCCTTGCTCGCGTGGTAGCCGACGTTCGCGTTGGCGGACGCCCGGATCGCAGCATTCGAGCTGACATTCACGATCGAGCCGTAGCCAGCGTCGAGCATGTGCGCAATCGCATGCTTGGCCATCAGGAACGGGCCATCGGTATTCACGTGGAACGCCCGCTGGAACTCCGCGAGCTCCGTGTCACACGCCTTGGCGCCCGTGCCGAACGTCGTGCCGCCCGCGTTGTTCACCACGATGTGCAGCGATCCGAAGCGCTCCACGGCCGCCGCTACGCAGCGTGCGACATCGGCCTCCTCGGCGACGTCGCACTGCACGAACATGACGTCGTCGCTGATCTTCTGGAACTGCTCGACGGCCTCGTCGCCCCACGACTGCGTGCGTCCGGCCATGCAGACCTTCGCGCCCTGATCGAGGAACAACCGTGTAATTCCCAGGCCGAGACCGCGAGCCCCACCCGTGATGACCGCGGCCATTCCCTCAAGCCGTCCACTTGCCGGCATCTCCACTCCATTCCTTGATCTTCGAACGCTCAGACATCGGCGCGGCGACGTGCACTTCGCTGGGCAGAAGGCCGACGACTCACGGGACCAGGGCCGACGTCAGCCTGCAGTCGGCCGCCGCGGGCCGCTCACAGTTCCACGGTGATCAGCGAGGCGTTGTGCTCGGCCTTGCGCGCGCGCGGATCCCAATCAGGAGCGACGCACAACAGCAGCGTCCTGCCGCTCGGACCGCCTAGGGCGCACGCGAAGACCATCTGTCCTGCGGGGGCGTCGACCTGCTCGATGACGTCCCCGCCTTCAGCGAGGTGGACGCACCGTGCGTTGCTCAGATCTGCCGACCAGACGGTTCCGTCCGGGGCACCCGCACACCCGTCCGGCGCGAAGACCAGCTGCGGGAACATCTCCGCGACCGTCGTCGACGCCGGGGTCGGTCCGATCTGAGCCCAGGTCCGTCGTTCGGTCAGGGTGCCGTTGTCCTGGACGGTGAACGCGGTGTAACCCGGCAGCATCGTCTCGCCCACCACGAGAGTCCGCTCGCCGTCAAGGAAGAACGATCCGTTCGGGCATCTGAGGCATTCGGCGGCAGTTGACACAGTTCCGTCGGGATCCACGCGGATGAGCGAACCGGTGCTGAACGGAGCTGTCGACGACTCGTCGTCGAAGCCGATGCAACCGACGTAGGCCTGCCCGCGACTGTTGACGATCATGTCATTGATCCGGTAGTTGGTGAATTCGGCGAGATCGGCGTGCACGACGAGCTGGCCGTCGCCACGTCGGCGTAGCACTCTCCGATCGCTCATCGACACCACGAGCAGATCGCCGCCCGGGAGCCAGCCCAGTCCCGACGGTCCGCCAGGCACCGATGCGTAGACCTCGGTGCCATCCTCCGGGGAGATCGCCAGGACCTCGGTGCCCTGCTGGTCCGACACCCACCAGCGTCCGCCATGCCATCGCGGTGCTTCGTAGAAGACCCCGCCGCGGCGCAGCTCCACCGCCGATCGGGTCACCGAGTCACTGTTCATCGTCCAGACCCTTCGCCTGCTTCGGGCTCAGCAGCTCGGGCACCGCGCCGGCAAACCCGATGGCCTTGGTCTCGAAGAACTCGGCGAAGCCCTCGGGACCGCCGACCCGGCCGACCCCGGAGTCCTTGTAGCCGCCGAAAGGCAGGGCGTCGCTGTTGCTGAAGCAGTTCACGCTGATAGCACCGCTTCTGATCCGTCGACCGACGGCGGCGCCGCGTGCGGGGTCCTTGGTGAAGACGCCGCCGGCCAGGCCGTACGTCGACGCGTTCGCGATGTTCACCGCATCGTCCTCGTCCTCGTAGGGCAGGAGCAGCGCGACGGGACCGAAGATCTCCTCGCGGGCGATGCGCATGGCATTGTTCGCCTCGACGAACAGGGTCGGTTCGACGAACCAGCCCTTGTCGTAACCGGCGGGTCGCACCCCGCCGACCTTGATCTGCGCGCCTTCGGCCACTCCGGACGCGATGAGTCCCTCCACCCGGTCGCGCTGCTTGCTGGTGACCAACGGCCCAACCTCGGTCTCGGGGTCGAGCGGATCGCCTACCCGCGCGGATGACATGACGTCCGCGAACGCGTCCACGGCTTCGTCGTACCGATTCCGCGGCACCAGGATGCGGGACCAAGCCGAGCATGCCTGCCCGTTGAGGAGCAAGACGCCCCAGTTCAGCACGGTAGGGGCGACCTCGCCGAAGTCGGCGTCGTCCAGCACGATCGCCGCGGACTTCCCGCCGAGCTCGAGCAGCGCGCGCTTGATCTGGCCGCCGCAGATGCTCCCCACGCGACGCCCGACCTCGGTGCTGCCGGTGAAGGAGACCATGTCGACGCCGGGATGTCCGACCAGGTACTCGGACGGACCCGAGGTCGCGGCGATGATGGTCAGCACTCCCTTCGGGAGACCCGCCTGGATGAACGCCTCGCCGACAGCCTCGTCCTGAAGAGGGGTCTCGGGCGACTGCTTGACGATCACGCAGTTGCCCGCGAGCAGAGCGGGCAGCGCCTTGCTCAGGCCTTGGCCAATCGGCCAGTTCCATGGGATCACGACCCCAACCACACCCACGGGCTCGTGGACGACGACGGCCTGGTTGCCGGGGGAGGACTCGCCGAGGCGTGGGCTCGGCATCCGCAGGCTGGTGAAGTACTCGAACGCGCCTTGACTGTTGCCGGGCTGGAAGCGGGACGGCGTTCCGTTCTGGCGCACGATCAGCTCCGTGAGCTCCGCGGCCCGCGGCTCGAGGATCTTGCCCGCACGGCGAAGGATCTCCCGGCGCTCCTCCGGGTCCATCGAGGGCCATGGACCGTGGTCGAACGCCTCGCGCGCAGCGGCGACGGCGCGGTCGACGTCGGCCTCGGAAGCGGCGGGGGAGGAGCCCACGACCTCTTCGGTCATGGGCGAGGCGATGGTTAACCGATCCGTACCGAGCGGGTCGACAAGTTCGGTGCCGATGAAGAGTTTGGACCTGTCTGTCGTCATGTCAGTCCTCGGAGCTCGGTGTTGGCGCTTCTCAGTGGTGTGATCGTCTCGATGGTGTGGTCCTCGTCGTCGGCCGGTCGAACGGACGCCGGCCCGGACGGCGCGATCAGCGGACAGCCTGCGTCTCGCCCTTTGCTGGACCCGCTCGCAATGGTCATGACGCGGGGGGCGAGCCGGCGCGAACGGGGCCGTCCGGGTGCCGGCCACGGTCGACATGGGTGACGTGCCCCGCCGAGCTGCCCCTCCATGACGAGCGCGTCCACAGTGGCCTCCCGGTGCGGCAGCGAACTGCCCTGGGCCCGCGATACTACTCGCGTTCTCAACTATTTGGCAGTATGGTGCTTCCGGTGGGCAGCCACGCGCAAGAGTGAAGACGGATGACGATGACGCACCGCGAGCGGGTCGGCCCGCCTCGGGGGAAATAGCGACCGGGCGGCCGGGCGGAGTTCCTGTGCCC
Organism: Pseudofrankia coriaricola; assembly: GCF_001854805.1. Classification (GTDB taxonomy): domain Bacteria; phylum Actinomycetota; class Actinomycetes; order Frankiales; family Frankiaceae; genus Pseudofrankia. The sequence goes on along the minus strand of NZ_MBLO01000045.1, from coordinate 41,452 downwards.
GCGCTGCCCACGCACGGCGCGAGCCTGGCGCTCACCGGGTGTCCTGGCAGAGCCTGGTACCACCACTCCAGTCGAGTTGGTCGGTGCCCCGTGCCCGACGCAAGAAAGGTTGGCCGCTGTGAGTGACGGTTTACTCTCGGGGATTCGTATCCTTGATCTGTCGATGCATCTCTCCGGACCGTACGGCTCGCTGCTGATGGCCGACATGGGAGCCGAGGTCATCAAGATCGAGCCGCCGACCGGCGACCCGACGAGAGCGAGCGGTCCGCTGAAGGGCGAAGTCCCGCTGATGTTCGCCGCGATCAACCGCAACAAGAAGAGCGTGTCGATCGACCTGCGCGACCCGCGCGGGCGCGAGCTCTTCCTGCGCGTGGTCGCCGAGGCCGACATCGTGTTCCACAATTTCCGGCCCGGCGTCATGGACCGGCTGGGGCTCTCGACCGACATCCTGAAGGAAGCCAACCCTAAGATCATCGTTGGCCAGCTGTCCGGGTACGGCACGACCAGCCCGCGCCGCAACGCGCCGGCGTTCGACGTGGCGATCCAGGCGCGCAGCGGCGTTATGGGCATCACCGGTCATCCGGGCACCCCCCCGGCCCGAGCGGGAGTCCCGATCGCGGACCTTGCGGGCGGGATGTTTCTAGTCATCTCGGTGCTTGCCGCGCTCGTGAAGCGCGGCCGGGTCGACGAGCCCGTGGAACTCGATATCTCGATGTTCGACTGCCAGCTGTCGCTGCTGATGTACTGGGCTGCGCTGGCGCTCAATCTGAATGAGGATATTCCGCCCCAAGGTAGTGGTAACTCCAAGGTGGTGCCCTACGGTGCCTACGAGACGACCGACAGCTACATCATCATCGCCGTGTTCAGCAACGATTTCTGGCCCAAGCTGTGTCGCGCGATCGGGCGTCCGGATCTCGAGAGCGACCCGCGCTACCGGACGAACAACGGCCGGGTCGAGCTGCGCGACGAGCTCGAGCGGGAGATCGCGGCAGAGTTCAAGAAGGCCGACACCGCGACCTGGCTCAAGGTCCTTGATGAGCACGACGTTCCGAGCGGCCCGGTCAACGGCATCCGCAATGCGTTCGCCGAGCCGGACGTCGAGGCGCGTGACATGCTCCTCGACATCACGGCGGACGGCCTGAACTTCGCGTTCGCCGGCAACCCGATCAAGAGCTCCCACGAGTTCGACGGGCGTGAGCTGGCTCCTCGGCTCGGTCAGCACACCCGAGAGGTCCTCGCCGACCTGCTGAAGCTGGACGAGGCCGCCCTAGCGGACCTCCACTCCGCAGGCGTCCTCCGGACCGACACGCACTACCGCATCCCGATCGACTCCTAGGACCTGCCATGCACGGAGACGCCACGCACGGAGACGTTGACGTAGTCGTCAAGGACCGGGCCGTCCACATCAAGCTCAGCAACGAGACGGTCCGCAACGCCATGACGCCGCCGATGATCAGGAAGATCCGCCGGACCCTGGCCGATCTGGACGGCTCGGAGATCGTCGTGGTCCAGGGCTCGGGCGGTCACTTCTGCTCGGGCTACAGCATCGGCGATCTCGACGCGAGTACCGACGCCCACTTGCTCTCGGGTCTCTTTGACGATCTTGAGCGGCACCCGGGTGCCGTGATCGGTGCGATCGAGGGCGGCTGCGCTGGCGCCGGCCTGGAGCTGGCGCTGTCGTGCGACATCCGCATCGCGTCGACAAGCGCGAAGTTCATCGTCCCGCCAGCCGCGCTCGGCGTGGTCTACCCGATCGCGAGCGTCCACCGGCTCGTCGATGCTGTCGGTTCGGGCTGGGCTCGGCGCATGCTGTTGACGGCGGAGCGCGTCACCGCGGACACAGCGACGCGGATCGGCCTGGTCAGTGAGGCCGTGGCCGCCGCCGCGGTCGACGACCGGGTCGCCGAGCTGGTCGAGCGGCTCAGTGGTTTGTCGCCGTTCTCGATCGCGCGTGGAAAGGAGTTCGCTCTCGCGATCCGCGACGGCGTCGTCTCAGGTCGTCAGATCAAGGCGGTGCGCGGACTCGACCTGACTGCGGAGAGCGCGTTGACGGGCCCGGATTTCCTGGAGGCGCAGGCGGCCCGGCGGGAGAAGCGTCGACCGGTCTTCGGTGCTGCTCGCCCGCTGGACGCCGGGCCATCTGGGACAGGCTGAGCTGCGAACGCGGTGGATCGGCCGAACCGTCGGGAACTCGGGCCTGTCTGGTCGGCACGGCCGAGCTGGATGGATGGAAAGGCGTTCGTGCTGATAACTTTGTCCGGGCCAGGTAGCCCACGAAGGACCGGCACAGGAGTCCCGCTCGTGAGCGAGACGCGATGACGACGGCGGACGCGCGCAAGCGCGCAGTGACCGAGCTCGCGCGCTTGTGGGGCTCGTCGGTCGTGGCCGCCGAGTACGCCGGGCACGTGGGCTTGGTCTTCGAGCCGCGCCCGCGGTCGCTCAGGGACGTTCTTGTCGGGGCCGACCGCTGGGCCCAGCGGACGTATCTCGTGCAGGGCGAGCGCCGTATCTCCTTCGGCGAATTCGTGGCCGCCCTCCCGCGAGCCGGGGAGATCATCACGGGACGCGGCGTACAACCGGGTGACCACGTGCTCCTCCTCGGCTACAACAGCCCGGACTGGGTCCTCGCGCTGTGGGCCTGCTGGCAGGCTGGCGCGACCCCGGTGCTGGGCAACCGGTGGTGGAGCGAGGCGGAGCTCGCCAACAGCCTCGAGCTGACCCGCCCGGCCCTGGTGATCACCGACCTCCCTGATCCGGCGCCCTGCGGGATGAGCGGCGCCCTGGCGATCGCTGACTTCGCCGCGGCGTACGAGGCAGGGTCCGTGGGCGACGCGGACGCCGTTATGGACGGTTTCGCCACTCGAGAAGAGGACGACCCGGCCCTCGTCATCTTCACCTCCGGGAGCTCGGGTGCGCCGAAAGGCGTCGTGCTGTCCCAGCGCGCGGTGATCGCCAACCAGCACAACCTGCTGATGCGCTCACGACGGCTGCCCGCCGGCCTCGATCCCAACGGCCAACAGTCGGTCACGCTGGTCTGCACGCCCCTGTTCCACGTCGGCGGCGTGACCAACGTGCTGACGAACCTGATCGTCGGCGGAAAGATGGTCCTCAACGAGGGCAAGTTCGATCCCGCGCAGATCCTGCGTCTGATCGAGACCGAGAAGGTGCAGAGCTTCGGCGGAGTGCCGACCATGGCCATCAGGGTGCTCGAACACCCGTCGTTCGAGGAACACGACCTCTCCAGCCTGCGTTCGTGGCCGCTTGGTGGCGCCCCGGTGTCGCCCGCCCTCCTGGAACGCCTGGCCCGCCAGCTCCCGCAGCTCAAGAGGCGTGGACTGGGCAACACCTGGGGGATGAGCGAGTCGGGCGGCTTCGTCACCGGTGCCGGCAACAAGGACCTGGAGCAGCGACCGGGTACGGTCGGACGACCGTATCCGGTGGCCGAACTGCGCATCCTCGACCCCGACGGGACCGGGTCCGGCGAGGTGCTGGTCCGCAGCCCTACCGTGATGCTCGGCTACCTGGGGCTCGACGACGAGACTGTCGACAGCGAGGGCTGGTTGCACACCGGCGATCTCGGGCACCTCGACGAGGACAACTACCTCTACCTCGACGGTCGTAGCAAGGACGTCGTCATCCGTGGTGGTGAGAACGTTGCCACCGGGCACGTGGAGATGGCGATCGCGCGGCACCCAGAGGTCCTCGAAGTCGCCGTTTTCGGCATCCCGCACGCGGACCTGGGTGAGGAGGTGGCCGCTGTCGTCGTCGCGAAGGAACGCGTCACCGTGACGCCCGAGGACCTGACGACATTCCTCCGGGGAGCCGTCGCCTACTTCGCCTTCCCGACCCGGTGGTCCATCCGTACGGACCGGTTGCCGACGCTGGCCGGCGAGAAGATCGACAAGAAGACCGTCAAGGCCGAGTTCCTCGCCACCGAGGCGGCGACGGGTCCGGAGCCCGAGCGGGGCACCGACGAGAAGGGACAGCGGGTGTGAGCGTTCAGAAATGGACCGCCGAGGACATCGACACCTGGCTGGTCGAGAAGCGCAACTGGGGCCGGTGGGGCGAGGACGACCAGGCCGGCGCGGTCAACCTGATCACTCCCGAGAAGCGCCTCGCCGCCCTGGGCCTGGTCCGCGCGGGCCGGACGGTCTCAATGGCGCGCCCGATCAGCACCTCGCCCCAGCCAGGACAGCGGCAGGTCGTCCAGCAGTTCGGGTGGCGGGACACCGGCAACGCCTTCGACCACCTTCAGCTCCCGATCCACTGCCTCGGGAGCACGCACATCGACGCGCTGAACCACAACTGGGACCGGGACGGAGTGTGGAACGGACGCCGCGTGGACGAGGTCTTCAGGGCGAACAAAGCCAGCTGGGCCGACGTCGACGTCTGGCACGACGGCATCATTACCCGGGGCGTCCTGCTCGACGTTCCGAAGCATCGCGGTACGCCGAGCGTGACACCGGACGTCCCGGTCACCGGGGCGGAACTGGAGGCCATCTTGGCCAAAACCGAGCTGACCCCGGAGCCGGGCGATGCGTTGGTCATCAACTGCGGTCTCGAGGCGTGGCTCGAGGAGAAGGGCCAGTGGGGCGTCTGGAACGCCGACATGACCGACTTCGCGCGCCCGGGCCTCGACGTGTCCTGTCTGGAGTTCATCCGCGAGTACGACTTCGCGGTGGTGATCGCCGACATGCACGACGCGTCCTATCCCAGCTACTCCGAGATCGCCCATACCGTCCACTCGATGATCTGGGCCTACGGAGTCGCGTTGGTCGACAACGCGCAGGTCGACAGGCTGGCGGAGGTGTGTGTCGAGGTGGGTAGCTACGAGTTCCTCACCTTGATCGCCCCGCTGCGGATCCCGGGCGGTACTGGGTCTCCGGTCAACCCGCTCGCCGTCTTCTGACCGGGTCTTGCTCGCCGCGGCCAGCGGGGAACAGGTGCGCCGGCCGTCCGTCGACCGGCGACAGCCGGGTACAGCGGATCTGAGAGGTTCGAAATGTCCGACCACGCAGGAAGTCTTGGGTACCCGCTCGCGTCAATTCGTGTTCTCGACCTGTCCCGGGCCGTCTCGGGACCGTACGTGGGACGGATTCTCGGTGACCTCGGTGCCAGCGTCGTCAAGGTGGAGCTGCCCGGCGGCGACGTCTCGCAGGCCTTCGGCGTGAGTGACGCCCCGCATTCGGGGCTCTACGTGCAGATGAACGCCGGCAAGCGCAACATCTCGCTGGACCTGCGCACCGACGGGGGAGTCTCGCTCTTTCGCCGTCTGGTCGGTGAGTGCGACGTGCTGGTGAACAATTATCGCCCGGGGGTCATGGATCGGCTCGGAGTCGGGTGGCAGCGCCTAGCTGAGCTGAACCCAGGGCTGATCATGCTGTCCATCAGCGGCTTCGGTCAGACCGGACCGGAGGCGAAGCGGCCGGCCTACGCCCCCGTGCTCCACGCCGAATCGGGCCTGCTCGCTCGGATGGCCGAAATGGACCGACGAGAGGCCACGGACCTCCCGCTGGCGCTGGCCGACTCGCTCGCGGGCCTGCACGGCGCGATCGCCGTCCTGGCGGCATTGCGGCTGCGCGACGACACCAGGGTGGGTCAGCACATCGATCTCAGCATGTTCGAGGCGATGCTCGCCAGCGACGACTACGTTCACTACAGCCTGGAGGCCAACGGCCCGCCCGTCGAGGGGCGTGGGGTCACCTACCCGCACCCGCAGGGCGACGTCCTCATCGCCGGAGAGCCTCGGCACATCTGGATGTCGTTACGTGACTCCGCCGGCCTGACCGATCCCAGCGAGTTCCTGCCCGACGAGGACAAGTTCGCCGCGCGCGCCCGGGTGGTGCGTGAGTGGGTTCTGGCGTTCCAGGACCGGCGTGACCTGTTCGAGCAGCTCGAGAACGCGACGCTCGCCTGGGCGGTCGTCAAGAGCACCGACGAGGCAGTGGCTTCCTCCTCGGCGGTCGAGCGAGGAATCGCCGTCCCGGTGGACGACCGTCGCGGCGGGACGCGTCCGGTCGTCCGCATGCCCTACCGGTTCTCCGACGCCGCGAGCGGACCGAGGGCGGGCGCGGCCTTCGTCGGGGAGCACACCGAGGAGGTGCTGGTCGAGTGGTTGGGGCTGGACCAGGCAGAACTTGAGTCCCTTCGTGCGAGCGGGGTGCTCCGTGACTCAGAGCCACCGAGCCGGTGACGGGCGGGCCGTGGTTCGCAAATGGTCTAAGACGCGATAGTCTACAAATCTGTTTTTCACTGTCGTGACAAGTAGGTTTCCCGACGACGGACGACAGCAACCGTAGACGGCCCTGCACTTCGCCCGTCACGGCGAGTTCCGGCACGACCCGACAGTCCGACGCCGAAACCGGCCGTGCCGCGTGACCAGAACAGGCCCCGGCGGGCGGGAGCAGGTCCGGTTTCCATCATGGAGGTGCCCGTGAGCCGACAACGGCGGTCCTGGTCCCACGTCATCGTCGGCGGCGGGTCCGCAGGTTGCGTCCTGGCGGCCCGCCTGAGCGAGGACCCGTCGGCGTCCGTCCTGCTGCTCGAGGCGGGTGGCGAGGACTACAGCCCGTTCATCCACCTCCCGGTGGGACTCCTCAAACTGTCGAAGAAATACAACTGGCGGTACGAAGGAGAGCCCGACCAGAGCCGGGGCGGTGCCGTGGACCAGTGGGGTGGTGGTCGGGTCTTGGGCGGCTCAAGCTCGATCAACGGAGAGATGTGGACGCGCGGGAGCCCGGGGGACTACGACCGCTGGGCCCGGCTGGGCGCGACGGGCTGGGACTACCGGTCGGTGCTCCCGTACTTCCGCAAGTCGGAGACGTACACGGGCCCCGGCAACGAGTACCGAGGCTGCTACGGACCGCAGCGGGTATCGCCGACCGCGGTCGTGCACCCGCTGACCCATGCGTTCGTCGCCGCGGGGGAACAGCTGGGGCTTCCGTACAACCCGGACTACAACGGCAGACGCGCCAACGGGGTGTCCTACGTCCAACTGTCGCAGCGCCGCGGCCTGCGTTACAGCACGGCGCGCGGCTACCTGGCCCCTGTGCGTCGCAGACGCAACCTGCGGGTGCGGACCCACGCCTACGCAACCGGCGTCATCGTGGAGCGCGGTGTGGCGAAGGCGGTCGAGTACCGCCACCGCGGTCAGATCCACCGTGAGCACGCCGACAAGTCCGTGATCCTCTCGCTCGGCGCGATCGCCACACCGAAGCTGCTGATGCTGTCGGGGATCGGGCCGGGGGCCGACCTGTCGAGCCTCGGCATCAAGATCGCCGCCGACATCCCAGGGGTGGGACAGAACCTCCAGGAGCACCTGTACACCTCCCTCATGTACGAGTCGACGATCCCCACGTTGAACTCCCAGATGGGGCCGGCGGCAGTGGCGAAGGCTGCGTGGCAGTTAGTCCGCAAGGGCAGGGGGCCCGCGACCGCCTGTATCGGAAATGCCTTCGTGTTCGGCCGGTTCGACGGGTCCGACGAGCCGTACGTCGACTACGAGATCGCCTTCAACCCGGCTGCGCTCGAATCGGGCGGGGGCGACGGCGCCGAGGACCACCAGCACGACGTCAACAAGATGCGGCCGATGAGGCAGCCGGCGATGATGGCGCTGCCATCGGTGTCGCACCCGGTGGCCAGGGGCAGTGTCACGCTGCGGTCCGCCAATCCCGACGACGGCCCGCGGGTGCGCCACGAGCTGCTGGGGCGCGACGACGATGTAGCCGCGTTGCGGCAGGCCGCGCGGATCGTGCGCGACCTCATCCGGCAGCCGGCGATGGCGCCGTACGCCGGCCGTGAGATCGTCCCCGGCGACTCGGTCCAGACCGACGACGAGTGGGCGGAGTTCTTCCGCGTCGGCGCGTTCCGCGGTGAGCACCCCTCGGGAACCTGCGCCATGGGCACGGATGCGGCCAGCGTGGTGGACCCGGAGCTGCGGGTGCACGGCGTCGAGAACCTCAGGGTCGTCGATGCCTCCGTCATGCCGACGCTCATCGCAGGACACACGAACGCGCCGACGATCATGATCGCCGAGCGAGCCGCAGACCTGATCCGCAACCAGCGATAGTCCGCACGGCGACCTCCAACTGGACGACCTCCAACGAAAGGAAGGCTAGACGATGAGTGCTGAACCCGCAGACGTGGTGCAGGAGCTGTTCGCGAAGATGCCCCTCAAGGGCGGCTTCATTGATGCGATCGACGAGCTCTTCGCCGATGACGCCGTCTTTGCGCCCGGCCCCGGCTTCCCGAACCAGAGCGGTAAGCAGGCCATCCTCGCGCTCGTGAGGTCCCACCTGGACGCGCTGAAGTACACAAACGAGATCGAGGTGGTCAACGTCGCCTCCAACGGTACGAAGGTGCTGACCGAGCGCATCGACTGGTTTCTCGACGAAGCGGGCGAGCGCATCCACAAGATGGAGCTGATGGGTGTTTTCGAGGTCGTCGACGGCAAGATCCGCTACTGGCGCGACTACTTCGACCCACGCCAGGTCGAAGACTTCGGTGCCGATCTCTCCGCGTGAGTGATCCCGCTTCCGGACGACGAGCTTTAGTAGATAGAACGATTATATATTGATAGAGTTTCCTCGTCCGTGCGGCAACCCCGACAGCGGGGTCTTCAGGCGCCGCCGCGTGAGTGATCGGATGGGTGTCCCATGGCTGGTCTGGACGGCTTGACGGCGATCGTGACGGGAGCAGGTCGCGGAATCGGCCGCGAGCACGCTCTGCTCCTTGCACGTCAGGGTGCCTCGGTGGTGGTCAACGACCTCGGAGGTGCGCAGAACGGAACCGGCAACGCCGCTGGTCCCGCGGAGAGCGTGGTCGCGGAGATCCGGGCCGAGGGCCTGCGTGCGGTGGCGAACACCGACGACATCTCCGACCCGGCGGGTGCCCAGCGGCTCGTGGACACGGCGCTGGACGAGTTCGATCGGCTGGACATCCTGATCAACAACGCCGGCGTGCTGCGTGACCGGGTGCTCGTGAACCTGGATGACGACGACTGGGACCTGGTCGTCAGGGTGAACCTTCGGGGCACCTTCCTGCTGACCCGTGCCGCTGGCACCTACTGGCGTGCGCGGTCGAAGGCGGGCGAGAAGGTCAACGCCGCCGTGGTCAACACGACCAGCGAATCCGGCCTCTTCGGCAATCCGGGGCAGGCCAACTACGCGGCCGCCAAGGCCGGCGTCGCCTCCTTGACGCAGGTCGCGTCCAAGGAACTGGCCCGGTACGGCGTACGCGTGAACGCCGTGGCGCCCCAGGCTCGCACCCGGTTGACGGAGAGCTTCGGCGCGGCCCTGGCCGCGAAGGAGGGTGCGTTCGACCGGTGGCACCCCGGGAACATCTCTCCCTTCGTCGCGTACCTCGTCAGCCCCGACTGCGAGATGTCCGGTGAAGTGTTCGTCGTCGGCGGGAGCAAGGTGCAGCGGGTCGCACCGTGGCAGGCCGACAAGTCGTGGACGCTGTCGACCGACGGCCGCTGGACCCACGAGAAGCTCGTTGACGTCGTCGCCGAGATCGGGCTGCCGCTGACGGAGAAATGGAGCGCCAACCCGGAGGGCCTCGCGAGCTGATCAGCCAACTGCGAGGTGGAAGGCCGGAAGGCCATGACGTGCAGGAGTGGGCGTGGGAATCGAACTCAAGAGCCTGGGCGTGACCGTCGGCCCCAAGGTCGTCTCGTGGACCGACCGTGACACCTTGCTGTATGCACTTGGTGTCGGCGCGGGGGCAGATGACCTCGCGCTCACCACCGAGAACTCCCATGACCTGCCGCAGAAGGTCCTGCCCACCTTCGGCGTGATCGTCGCGGCAGGCTTCGAGGCGCTGCCGCTCGTGGGCAGGCCGAACTGGGGTCGGCTGCTGCACGGCGCGCAGGAGATCCGCGTGTGTCGCCCGCTCGTGCCGGCGGGTTCGCTGGCCGTGACCTCGCGGATCGGTGAGATTCGGGACAAAGGCCCGGGCAAGAACGCCGTCGTCGTGCTGTTGGGGACCGGAGCCGATCCCGAGAGCGGGGAGACCCTCGTGACGACCCGGACGACTCTGGTCTTTCGTGGCGAGGGCGGCTTCGGCGGCTCGCCGGGCGAGAAGCCGGAGCCCCAGCCGGTCCCGGACCGGGAGCCTGACGCCCAGGTCGTCTTCGCGACCGACGAGCGTCTCCCGCTCATCTACCGGCTCTCGGGTGACCGCAACCCGCTGCACAGCGACCCGTGGTTCGCCCGGGAGAGGGCCGGTTTCCCGCAGCCGATCATTCACGGGCTCTGCGTCTACGGGATCGCGGGCCGCGCCCTCGTCTCCGTCCTTGGTGACGGTGATCCTGACCGCCTGAGCTCGCTGTCGGTGCGCTTCACCTCGCCTACGTTCCCGGGCGAGACCCTGACGACGTCGGTCTGGCGGACCGACGAGGGCTCTGCCGTCTTCAGGACCGAGGCCGCAGGACCGGACGGCTCGGCTCCCCGGGCAGTGCTGGACGAAGGCCGTGCCACGTGTCACCCGGCACAAGGCCCGACCTCGTGACCACGTCGCGGGAACCCGCCGGGACCCACCGGACAGATTGAACGGGTGAGCACACGTGGACCTGCGTTATTCCGAGGAAGCGGAGCTTTTCCGTCTCGAGGTACGAGAGTGGATCTCGAGCGTGTTCCCGTCCGACTGGCGGGGCTCCGGCGACGTCGAGGCGAGCGAGCGAGCTTCCTGGCTGGCCTGGTGGCGCGATTCGTTGCGGGAGGTGCGCCTTCTCGCACCCGGATGGCCCGAGGAGTTCGGCGGCCGCGGGCGGGACCTGATCAGTGAGTCGATCCTGGCGGAGGAACTGGCTCGGGCGGGTGTTCCTCGCTACCCGCATTCGACCGACTCCTCCGGCCTGGTGCTGCTCGGACCGACCCTGCTGCACTGGGGCACCGACGAGCAGAAGAAACAGTTCCTCCAGGCGACGATCGACGGTGAGGTGCGGTGGTGCCAGGGTTACTCCGAGCCCGAGGCGGGCTCTGACCTCTTCAACGTCAAGACCCAGGCCCGTCTCGTCGGCGACGAGTGGGTCGTCAACGGCCAGAAGGTCTGGCAGTCCGGCGGCCTCGACGCCAACTGGATCTTCCTGGTGGCCCGCACCGACCCGGAGGCGGAGCGGTCCAAGGGGCTGTCGTTCCTGCTCCTCCCGATGGACCAGCCAGGCGTCGACGTCCGCGGAATCCGGTCGATGGCCGACGACACCGAGCTGGCCGAGGTCTTCTTCACCGACGCACGCACGGCCGCCTCGAACGTGGTCGGCGGTGTCGGCAACGGGTCGAAGGTGGCCATCACGCTCCTGGGCTACGAACGCGGGGCGGGCGGTGTCGCGGCGGCGCTCGAGGCGCGTGCGGAGCTGGATCGTCTGGTCGAGTTCGCCCGCCGCACGGGCCGCGCGAGCGACACGGCCGTCCGGCGACGGATCGCGGCCTGCCGCGCGACCGTGCACACCCTGCACTGTCTGGCGCTACGTGCCTTGGCCAGCGGCAGTTCGGGCGAGCCACCCGGCCCGGAGTCGTCGATCACCAAGCTGGTGACCTCCGAGTACCGCCACCAGGTGACCGAGCTGGCGCTCGACGTCGCGGGCCGCGGCATCCTGGCGCCGTCGGGTGCCCCCGGCCTCGCGGTGCTCGGTCCTCACCCCGCGGGTATCGACCCGACGTCCACGGCCGTGTGGACCTACGACTTCCTTCATGCCCGCCCGACGACCATCTACGGCGGTTCGTCGGAGATCCAGCGGAACACGATCGGCGAGCAGGTTCTCGGTCTTCCACGTGAGCCGCGCGTGAAAGTCCCTCGGACCAGCTGAAGGAGCTGTACATGCGATTCGCACTGTCCGATGAGCAGGGCTCGTTCCGGGAAGTGCTCGAGGACTTCTTCGGCAGCCGCGTCGGCGCCGACCACCGTCGTCGGTTCGTTGACGGCGACGGTGCCTACGACGAGAGGCTGTGGGCCGAGCTGGCTGAAGGGCTCGGCCTGTCCGGACTCCTCGTCCAGGAGGGTGCGGGCGGGTCCGAGGCGAGTCTGGTCGAGCAGGTCGTGCTGTTCGAGCAGGCCGGGCGCAACCTGCTGTGCTCGCCGCTGTTCGCTACGGCCGGCCTGGCCGTGCCGGCGCTCCTCGAGGCGGCCGACGGGCTCGTCCGGCAGGAGTTGCTCTCGAAGATCGCCGCCGGGGCGATCACGGCCACCGTCGCGAGCGGCGAACCCGGCCGAGTCCGGGGAGGTGACGGCACCGTCGACGCGGCATGCGACGCGGCGGGTAACTGGAGCCTCTCGGGGACGTGCACCGCGGTCGTCGACGCCGCGACCGCCGACCTCGTCCTCGTCGTCGCTGCCACCACCGGCGGTCCGGCGCTGTTCGCGGTGTCAAAGGACGCGGCAGGGTTCGTCGCGACGCCGTCGAAAGCCTTTGATCCGACCCGGCCGCTCGGGATCCTGTCGTTGGACGCCGCCCCAGCGCAGCTAGTGGGTGCGGCGGGCGACGTCCGGTCGCTGGACCGCGCGCGACTGGTGTCCACGGTCATCATGACCGCAGAGCAGCTCGGTGGCATGCAGGCCTGCCTGGACATGGCGGTCGCCTACGCCGGCTCGCGGGTGCAGTTCGGTCGGCCGATCGGGGCCTTCCAGGCCATCAAGCACCGTTGTTCGGACATGTTCGTCGCCGTCGAGTCCAGCCGGTCGGTCGTGTACTACGCCGCCTGGTCCCTCGCCGAGGCAACTGCCCAGGACGAGGAACTCCTGGTCGCGATGACCAGCTCGTCGGTGTCGACCGCGTTCCAGCGCACGGCGTCGAGCCTGCTGCAGGTGCTTGGCGGCATCGGTTACACCTGGGAGCACGACGCCCACCTGTTCCTGAAGCGCGCGGTGTCGTCCGCCCGCCTGCTGGCGGTCGTCGACGACCACCTGGACACCGTGGCGGCGAAGCTGGGTCTGTGACACAGGTCATGCCCCGCGCTCGCTTGAGGATTATGGTCTAACTGCAAACTATTGAGCTTTAAGCAAATTCCCTCAAGAGGTGGTGTCGATGGCGCTCGAGGCCCGGCGCGAGTGGGAGGCAGCCCACCGTGATCGCATGCGGCGGCTGGCCGAGCGGATCAGGCCGTTCGTGCCGGCGGCCGACGAGCGCGAGGAGATCACCCCCGAGATCCGCGGGGAGATGGCCAAGGCCGGATGCTTCGGACGGGCGCTTCCGCGGGAGTACGGCGGCGCCGACGACGGACTGCGCGGTTTCGCGATCCAGCAGGAGGAACTCTCGCGGGTATGGCCGACCGGCGCCGTCGCCGCGACCTGGTCCAACCTGAGCGGACTGCTGCTGCACCGATTCGGGTCGGCCGCCCAGAAGGCCGAGCTGCTGCCCCTGGCCGCCAGCGGCGAGTCGCTCGGGGCCGTGGGCTGGACCGAGCCTCACGGCGGCTCGGACGCCGCCGCACTCAGGACGACGGCGATCCGCGTCGACCGCGGTTGGGTCCTCAACGGCGGCAAGCGGCTGATCGACAACGCGGCGAACGCCGACTTCGTCCTCGTCGGCGCCCGCAGCGACCCTGACGGCCCGCCCCGCCGCGGGCTGTCGATGTTCATCGTGCGCAGGGACGACCCGGGCTTCAAGTTCGGAGGTCGACACAGCACGCTGGGCCTGCGCGCGGCCGGTGTCGGCTGGTTCGAACTTCACGACTGCTTCGTCCCGGACGAGCGCCTGATGGGCGAGCAGGGGCGCGGCTTCTACCAGATGATGGCGATGGTCGAGTTCGGCCGCATCGGCGTCGCCTCGATCTGCCTCGGCATGACCAAGAGCGTCCTGGCGTCGACGGTGGACTTCCTGCAGGACCGGCACTCCTTCGGCGGTCCGCTATCGACGAACGATGTCGTCCTGGCCCGCATCGCCGACCTACGCGTGCGGCTGGACGGCGCGCAGCTGCTCATGGAGCGGGCCATCGACATGTTCGACGCGGGCCAGCGGTGCTCCACCGAGTCGGCGATGGCCAAGCTCGCGGCCTCCGAGCTCGCCAACGACGCGACCGAAGCGGCGCTCCACCTCCACGGAGGCATCGGCTTCACGGACGAGGGACCGGTTCTCAGCTTCTTCCGCGACAGTCAGGCGTTCTCGATCGGGGAGGGGACGTCCGAGGTGCTGCGCCTGATCATCGGGCGCGCCGAGTTCGCGGCCGCGGGGACGCAGTCATGACCGGCCTGGTCGTCGTCAGCCGGCACGGCCGCGTCGCCCACGTCCAGTTGGCCGACGGGGAGCGGAACAACGCGCTGGGGCCGCAGCTGGTGTCAGACCTCCGGGAGGCGATCCGTGACGCGACCGATCTCGGCTCGGCCGTCGTGCTGTCGGCGCAGGGCAAGCACTTCTGCGCCGGTGGCGATCACTCGGAGGCGGCGGCCCTGACCGCGGACGAGTTCCGAGGCTACCTCGTCGACCTGGTCTCCTTGTTCGACGAGGTGACGAGGTGCCCGGTCCCGGTCGTCGTGTGCGTGCAGCGAGGCGCGATCGGCGGGGGCGTGGAGCTCGCGCTGTGTGGTGACCTCGTTGTCGCCGGAACCGACGCCTACTTCTCGCTCCCGCAGATCCCGCTCGGGATCCGTGTGGGCGAGTACACCTACCGCTCCTTGGTGGCACGGGTCGGCCTGTCGCTGGCACGTCGCATGGTGCTCCTCGGGGAGCGGGTGCCCGCCGCGACCGCCTGGTCCGCCGGCCTCGCCGACCGGCTGGCCGAGCCGGTTGACCTCGTCGATGCCGGGCTGGAGCTCGCCTCGACGTTGGCAGGCTGTCGGCCCTCGGCACTCGAGCGTGCACGGTCGGCGTTCAACGATGTCGTCGGCTCCGCCGACCTGCTGCGGGCGGAGGTGGCGCGGCGGTCCGGATCGTCGCCCGCGGGAAGCTCGAGCGCCCTCGGGCGCCCGGATGGCTCGACTCAACCCAGAGACTGGTCCGTCTGGTCTGATCGGAGGCAATGATGGTGAACGAAGCGTGGATCATCGACGGGGCCCGTACTCCCCGGGCCAAGGGCAAGCCGGGGGGCGGGCTCCACGACATCCATCCGCAGGAGCTGCTGGCGCAGGTGCTCAACGGCCTGGTCGAACGCGCCGGGATCGACCCCGCGGCGGTCGAGGACGTCATCATGGGGAACGGCAACCCAGATGGTGACCACGCCAACGTCATCGCCCGGTTGGCGGTCCTCGCCGCGGGATGGCCGGAGCAGATTCCCGGCGTGGTCCTCAACCGGTTCTGCGGATCCGGGCAGCAGGCGATCATGTTTGCCGCGATGGGCATCGCGGCTGGCTGGCAGGATCTCGTCGTCGCCGGCGGCGTCGAGTCCATGTCCCGGTACCCGGGCGGCATCACCACGCCGACGGCGGCCGGCAACGACCGCCTGCTCGACCTCTATCCGTTGGTGCCGCAGGGGATCTCCGCGGACCTGATCGCCACGCGAGAGAAGTTCACCCGGTCTGAGCTCGACGCCTTCGCGGTGCGCAGCCAGGACCGGGCCTCGGCGGCCATGGAGAACGGCGCCTTCGACAGGAGCATTCTGCCGGTCAAGGACGCGACCGGCCAGGTTGTGCTCGACCGGGACGAGCACCCGCGGCCGGGCACGACCGTCGCGTCGCTCGCGAAGCTGAAGCCGGCCTTCGTCGCGCTGGGGGCCGAGGTCCAGCCCGAGGGCCGGAGCTACGACGAGCGGTGTGCTGTGGTGTACCCCGAGGTCACCGGGATCGATCACGTTCACCACGCCGGCAACTCCTCCGGCGTCGTGGACGCTGCCGCGGCGATGGTGCTCGCGTCGCCGGCCTATGCCCGGGCCCACGGTCTGCGACCTCGGGCTCGCGTCGTGGCCGGAACCGTGGCCGCCGCGGATCCGGTCATCATGCTCACCGCGCCGGGACCGGCCTCCGAGGCATGCCTGGCCAAGGCCGGGATGTCCGTCGCGGACATCGACCTGTGGGAGATCAACGAAGCCTTCGCCGCCGTCCCGATGAAGGTGATGCGTGACCTCAAGATCGACGAAAGCCGGGTGAACGTGAACGGTGGTGCGATCGCGCTGGGTCACCCGATCGGGGCGACCGGAGCGGTCCTGTTCCAGACCGTCCTGGACGAGCTCGAGCGCCGCGACCAGACGATTGGCCTGATCACGATGTGCACGGGCGGCGGCATGGGCACCGCGACGATCATCGAACGGGTCTGACCGATCGACCGGGACCGGTGAGCCGCGGCGCACCGAGCTCCCGTTCGAGGCTCGTCCGCCGCCGTCTCCTGGGAGGGTGCCATGGGTCCGCTAGCTGGTGTGCGCGTGATCGAGCTCGCGAGTCTCGCGCCGGCCCCGTTCGCCTGCGCGATGTTGGCCGACATGGGTGCTGACGTGCTTCGCATCGACCGGCCCTCGCGGGAGTTGGAGGCGCCGCTCACGCTGGGGCGTGGGAAGCGCTCGGCGATCCTTGACCTGAAGAAGCCCGCGGGGCGCGGCGCCTTGCTGCGTATGGTCGCCCACGCCGACATCCTCGTCGAGGGCAACCGACCCGGGGTTGCCGAGCGCCTCGGCATCGGCCCGGAGGACTGCTGGGAGCACAATCCCAGGCTGGTGTACGGACGGATGACCGGCTGGGGGCAGACCGGCTTGTTGGCCCCGGAGGTCGGCCACGACATCAACTACATCGCGATCGCAGGTGCGCTCCACCCAGTCGGCCGGGTGGGCGAGCGGCCCGTGCCGCCAGTCAACTTCGTCGGAGACTTCGGCGGTGGCGGAATGCTGCTCGTTGTCGGTCTTGTGTCGGCGCTCGTCGAACGGGCCCGCAGTGGCCGAGGCCAGGTCGTTGACGCCGCGATGGTGGACGGTGCCGCCCTGCTGACCTCGTGCCTGCACGGCATGATCGCGGAGGGGTGGTGGGTCGACGAGCGAGGTGTCAACCTCACCGACGGTGGCGCCCCGTTCTACGACACGTACGAGACCTCGGACCGTGAGTACGTCGCCGTGGGCGCGATCGAGCCCCGGTTCTACGCCGCGCTGCTCGACGGCCTTGGCCTGGACCCGGCAACCGTCGGGCCTCAGGACGACCAGTCCTCCTGGCCGGCGATGCGTGAGCGGTTCCGGGAGGTCTTCAAGATCCGGACGCGCGCGGAATGGACCGCTCACTTCGCCGGGACCGAAGCCTGCGTGTCTCCTGTCCTCCGGCTCACCGAGGCGCCCCAGAACGAGCACAACCGCACTCGCGGCACGTTCGTGGAGGTCGCCGGCGTCCCGCAACCCGCCCCGGCGCCCCGGTTCTCCCGGACGCCGGGTGCGGTCTCGGCTGGAGCCCCTCGACCTGGGCAGCACACCGTCGACGCGCTGCGGGACTGGGGCTTGACGGCTGACGAGATCGACGACCTGACGCAGCAGGGCGTCGCGGTGGCCTCCGCCCCATGAGGGCCGACGCCTCGTCTGGTGGAGACGACCTGGACCTGGCCGAACAGCGCAGCGAGCAGACGGGCACAACGATGACGGAATACAGCACGCTGGCGGTGCACAGGCACGACGCCGTGGGCGAGGTGCGGTTCACCCGCCCGGAACTGCACAACCGGTTCGACGAGCTGCTGTTCGGGGAGCTGGGACCGGCGTTCGCGGAGCTTGAGGGCGACGACGGCGTGAACGCCGTCGTGCTCACCTCGACCGGCAAGCACTTCTCCGCAGGTGGTGACACGGAGCGCATGCTGCAGATCAACGCCGATCTGCGGTTGCTACTCAAGGACGTCGACACTGGTCGACGGTTGTTCCGGCAGTTCGCCGACTTCACCAAGCCGATCGTCAGCGCCGTGCACGGTCACGTGTTCGGCGTCGCTACCAGCCTCGTGCTCACCACGGACCGCATCGTCTCGACGCCAGGAGTGCGGTTCTCCGACCCGCACGTCCAGCTCGGCCTGGTGGCGGGTGACGGTGGCGCTGTGATGTGGCCGAGCCACCTCGGCCTGGCGCGAGCCAAGCGTCACCTGCTGTGGGGTGAGTGGCTGCTCGCAGAGGACGCGTGGAAGCTCGGGATGGTCAGCGATCTCGTCGAAACCCCCGAAGAGGTCGGCCCGCTCGCCTTCGAGCTCGCGCGGCAGGTGGCCGCGCTCCCGCCTGTGGCGGTGCAGCTGACAAAGCGGACATTGAACAAGGCCCTGGCGTCACGGATCGACCAGTGCTTCGACACCGGCTTCTACCTGGAGGCGATCACCACGCAGAGCGAGGACCTGCGGGAGGCGGTAGCCGCGCTGAGCGAGAAGCGTCCGGGTGTGTGGCAGGGCCGCTGAGGAGCTCCAGGCGGCCGCGGCCGAGCGGCGGCAGGGTGCGCGCCCAGAGCAGGCGTTGCAGGCTGCCGCGTCGTGGAGGGCCTTTGTCGGTCCACCACACACTCACACCGCACGGTGGCCGACAGCAGATGGGAATGAAATGGTGCGTTTGAGTCCGCCTGACGAGTACTTCTATCACCAGGTCTCCTACCCGCACGCGATGGTCGCGTCGAGCGACCCGAGCTGGCGCGAGCGGTATTGGGTGAGCTTTCAGGACGTCCGGTCCAAGGACGCCGTGCTGACCTTGGGGCTGGGCCACTACCCCAACCAGGACACCCAGGAGGCCTACGCCGTCCTGGCTCACGGGGACACGCAGACCAATGTTCGGATGGCCCGTGCGCTCTCGCCCCGCAATGATCTGATGGCCGTCGGTCCGCTCCGGGCCGAGATCGTCAAACCGTACGAGGAGATCCGGTTCATCCTCGACGACAACCCGTCCGGCCTGGCGTTCGACATCACCTGGACCAGTGACCAGGAGCCGATCCTGGAGGATCGGCACTTCGAGGTGGCCCGGAGCCGGGTCGTCTACGACGCGGCCCGCTACGCGCAGATGGGGCGCGGAGCGGGCACGCTGCAGGGACCCACCGGCGAATGGACCCTGACGCCGGAGACCTGGTGGGGCGAGCGCGACCACTCCTGGGGTACCCGCCCGCTGCCGCGCGTGCAGGGCGCGCAGCCGGCCGACCGCCCAAAGTGGAAGTTCGCGATGTTCTGCCCCTTCCAGCTGCCCGAGTTCGGGGTGCACGTCTACATCCGCGAGGACCAGCCCGGTCGGCTGACGCACCTGACCGCAGGTATCGGGCGACGCTTCGGCGCTCCCGCCGACGACGACGCGATCATCGGGGTGGAACACGACCTCCAGTGGATCCACGGCGCCCCGGCCCCGGCTCTCGACGGCGGACTGATCACGCTCACGCTGGAGTCGGGCCGCGCGATGGAGTTCGAACTCAAGGCCCACCCTGGGCGCGCCCACCTGCGCGGTGGCGGGTACGAGGGTTGGAACGGGTGGTTCCAGGGCCACTGGAAGGGTGAGGAGAGCCTGGAGCACGAGACCTGGGACCTCACCGACGAGAGCCAGATCTACCGCTACGCCAAGGCGGGCAGCGACCACTTGTTCGAGGTGCGGCACGAGGGCCAGGTCGGCTACGGCGTCATGCAGTACGTGGTCCTCCCCGGCTACACCAAGTACCCGGAGGCGGTCGCGGCGAAGTACAAGGCCGGCCCGTGAACGCTGTGGCCGTCCAGCCTGCGGCCGCCCCGGAGCTTGACGCCGTCGTCGAGGCGCTCACGGCGTTCCTGCGCGCGAACCTCCCAGACGGGGCCGAGCCTGAGGTCACGAACCTGCGTCGCTCCGGTGGCGGTGCCTCGAGGGAGAACTGGCCCTTCGACGCGGTCTGGGCCGACAACGGCGAACGGTCTGTCCACCGACTCCTGATGCGGCGAGATCCGCCCGCCGACGTGGTCGAGACGCAACGGGTGGCCGAGTTCGCCGTGCTCAAGCACCTGGCGAGAACCGGCATGCCCAGCCCGCGGGTCCACTGGCTCGACGACACCGGCGAGCAGCTGCTCCGGCCCGCGATGATCGTCGAACGCTGCGAGGGTTCAGCGCACCGTGCGGTGCTGCGGCCGAACGATCCACTCAGACTGGGTACGGAAGGTCAGTCAGCCTTCGCGGCCTCGTTGGCGGATGCTCTGGGTCAGCTGCACGTGATCGACGCGAACGAGACCGGAGTCCAGGGAGTGTTGCCCGACCCGGGTCCCGAGCCCGCGTTGCAGGAGCTGGAGCAATGGGAAGGTAGGCTTGACGCCGCGCAGATCGAACCCGAGCCCGGTCTGCGGGCGGTCGCGGCGTGGCTGCGCGACAACCCCCCGCCGCCGCCGGCCCGGATGGTGGTGGTGCACGGCGACTTCCGCCCGGCCAACGTCCTGGTCCACGAAGGCAAGCTCTCCGTCGTACTCGACTGGGAACTGGTCCACCTCGGTGATCCGCTCGACGACCTCGGCTGGTACACGACGACGCTCTACACGCACGAGCACTTCATCCCTGGCAGGTGGGAGGTCGAGGACTTCCTGCGCCGCTACACCGAACGGACGGGTTTGGAGATCAACCGGAGGGCGTTGGAATTCTGGCAGATCATGTCGGCCTTCCGACTGGCCGTCATCGCGGTGACCGCGGCGCGGAACTTCGCCCTCGGCACCACCGACCGACCACAGCCGCCGTCCGACGGCCTCGTCCGGAGGGTCCTCGCGGCGGTCCTCGCGGCGGAGGGAAGGTAGGAATGCGACCGACACCCGCTGAGACGATCGCCGGGGTCCGCGCCGTACTCAGGGACGTCATCGAGCCGGAGGTGCGCTCGGACTTCGCGCGCGCACGCCTGCGTGAGATCCGAGCCGTCCTCGCGCAGATCGACTGGGACGACGCGGCGCTCCGGGTGCGGCACCGCACCGACCTCGTCGTCGGGCTGCTCGCCGACATCGACGAGTGGGTCGGGGCCGATGGCGACAGAAGGGACCACTTCGCCGACCTCGCCCGGCGGATCCGCTCGTTGAGCGACGGTCCTCTGGAGACGTTCGCCGAGGTCAACGCGCGCTACACGCAGGCCGCGGAGATCCTCGCTCAGGCCAGCCACGACCTGGGCGTGTGGTGGCGTGCGCACCAGGGCTCGGAATCGGATGACTCATGTCCCGAGCTGCGCCTGCGCATCGTTGCGCAGCTGGCGAAGTGACCCGCCACGTTCCCCGCGTTTCGTGGCAGGAGCGGCGCAACCCGTACCGAAGCTCGGTGATGCTGGTAAATCGATGGCGTCGAGGCTCTTGAGCCGAAGCGTCAATGGTCGTGGTTAGGAGCTCTCGGCGTGGTCAATCAGATGATCGACGTACACACGCACGTCGTGCCCCCGGAGATCCCGTTCGGGCTGAGCGGCAGCTATCCCTGGCAGTCGCTCGACCGGTCGGGCGAGGAAGCCTGGTTGTGCCGCGGCGGGCGTAAGACCCGAGCTGTCAAGCCGGGGGGCTACAGCCTGGCCGAACGCCTCGACGACATGCGCGAGGCCGGCGTCGAGATCCAGGTGCTCTCAATGATGCCGGCGCTGCTGAACTACGAGGCACCGGCCGACGAGGCGGCACACTTCTGTTCGCGCACGAACGAGTGGATCGCGGACCAGGTGGCGAGCGGACTGGGCAAGTTGGTCGGTCTGGGCGTCGTGCCGATGCAGGAACCTGACGCCGCCACCCAGATGTTGGGCGAGGTCAGCGCCGCGGGGCTGCGCGGCGTCGAGATCGGGTCGAGTGTGGCCGGCGTGCCGCTGTGCGACGCCCGGTACCGGTCCTTCTTCGCGGAGGCAGCACGGCTCGACCTCGCGCTGTTCGTGCATGCTGGTCAGGGACGCGCACCGTTGGGGATAACCTGGGAGACCGCCGCCGCGGCGACCTCGCTCCCCAACGAGATCGGAGCCGCGCTCGCGGGGCTGATCATCGAGGGGATCGTGCGCGACTTCCCACGGCTGAGGATATGCGCGAGTCACGGCGCGGGCTCTTTGGTGATGATCCTGCCGCGCCTGGACCGGACGTGGCGGTCAGACCACCGACCCGTTGATCGACGTGACCTGCACCTCATGGACGTGCTGCCGGAGACGCCGAGCGCGTACGCGCGACGGATGTGGGTCGACTGCCTGGTCTTCGCCCCGGCGGCCTTCCGGCACCTCGAGCAGACGTACGGGACCTCGCAGATAGTCGTCGGTTCGGACTACCCGTTCGGGCCGGACCTTCCTGGACTGATCCTCGACCAGGTCGGCTCCCTGCCCAGCGACATGCTGGAGCAGGTCACCTTTCGCAATGCGCGTCGGTTCCTTGGGCTCCCGGACTGAGGCCGCGGGGCGGGAGGGCGGGGGACCGGCCGCGGGGGGGGCGCGGCGACGCATGGCGGGGGCACCGTAAATGGTGCGGTCCCGTATAGTTCATTCCACAGTATTCGATGGGCTCGACCGAAACGGAGCCAGCGATGTCATCTCGTTCGGACGAGAGCAGTTCGGCGCGGGTCACATCGCCCATCGACCCGCTGGAGTGGGCACGTCCCTTCTGGGCGCTGCACGGCCTCGGCGAGCAGCAAGACGAGTTCTTCACCATGGGCTCGCTGTTCCGCTTCCACCGGATGGTGGCCGACCAGGTCGAGGGCGCGCTGCGTGCCCACAAGCTCAACATCACCGACTACATGCTGTTGATGACGCTGCGTCTCAGCGACAACGGGACCCGCCTGATCAGTCAACTGGCGCGGATCCTGCTCGTGCACGCCACGACAGCGACTCTGGCGACGGACCGACTCGAGAAGCGGGGGCTGATCGTTCGCAGTCCGCACCCGACGGATCGGCGCGCGACCCTGGTGTCGATTACGGCCGCCGGAAAGAGGATCTCGTCGGAGGCGACGGACTCAGTGCGGCAGGTCGATTTCGGGCTGTGCGGCAGCAGCGCCGCGGACCGCGCGGACTTCGCCGAGATCCTGGCGCGTATGCGTATGAGGGGCGGCGACACCAACGTCATCTCAAAAGTGCGCCCGACACATGACGCCTGAGATGTCCCGTCGCCCACGTCGCATCCTCTGGCGTCCGGACTGGCGAACGCCTGGTGCGTCTCAGCGTATGTACGCCACCATCCCGCTCCGAGTTCGCGGTTGAGCAGGGGCATTGTGCGCGGGATACATCAGCCGGTGCTCCGTACATCGTCGTAGCGGTACCGCGTTGTAGCTCGGCCCCGCCCCAGGTCGGTGGGACTGCCGGACGACCAGTCCCTGCGGTGCCGGCACCTTCGGTAACGCACCGTCGCCGTGTCGTCGCGAGGCGCGTACGACCGTTTGAGGTGCGTACCACCCCCTTCGGCAGGGCACTCGCCACCTGACGTGCCGGCCCGCCGGGCGGCGTACGAGGATCCCTGGCCTGGAAAAATAGTCGAGCACTAAATAGTCGATGACTATTGACCCTGCTGGTGACGCACACCATACTTCCGAGACCAATGCAGGCTGCCGCCAACCAAGGGGGTCACAAGTGGCGTTGAAAAAATCCCGATCTTGTAGGCGTATCGCTCTCACGGGCGTTGTGGCTGCGCTCGTGCTCTCTGCGTGTGGCGGAGGCGGCAGTGCGGTCGACTCTGCGACGGGGAACCCCTTAGCGAGTGACCTGCCCCCGGCCGGCGCGGGCCCCACGCCGACCGGGACGCCCATCACGATCGGTCTGATCGCCTCCAGCACCGGCGCCTTCTCAGAGACCTATGCGCCGGCCGGCCCGGTCTCCCAGGCTTGGGCCGACATGGTCAACAAGGAGCTGGGCGGCATCAACGGGCACCCGGTCACCGTCAAGGTGTACGACGACCAGCTCCAGGCCGACAAAGCGGCCGCGGCCGCGCGCGAGGCGGTCGAGCAGGACGGGGTGGTCGCGATCGCGATCGAAAGCTCCGTCGCCGGACCAGCCATCGCTGACTACCTCGACTCCAAGGGCGTCCCGATCATCGGCGGCGTCAACTTCGCCCGGAGCGCGGAGAACTCCCCGAGCACGTGGTTCGGCACGGACATCCAGGCGCCCCAGATCCTGCAGACGACCGCGAACGTGGCCAAGGACGCCGGTCTCCACTCGACCGTAGGCGTCGTCTGCTCTGAGGTCCCCGAATGCGCGGCGATCGGCAAAGTCCAGCAGGCCTATGCACCCAAGGTCGGCATCGACTACAAGGGCACGGTCACAATGGCCGCGGACGACACCAGTGCCACCGCCCAGTGCCTGCAAATCGTCAACGAGAAGCCGGGCGGGATCGCCGGGTACGTCACCTCCAACCCGCTGTCCAAGCTCCTGGTGGAGTGTCGTACGCAGGGCTACACCGGGCCGCTGATCCTGGTCTCGACGTACGCCAAGCTCTTCGAGTCGCTTGGCGACACGCCCATGTACGGGATGTCGACCGGCTTCCCGTGGTTCGCCGACGCCGCGCCTGCCAAGCAGTTCCGTGACGCGGTGCAGCGCTACGGCCACGGTGTGGACTATCGCGGGTACGTCCAGACGACGACGTGGTCGACTCTGGAGTTGTTCCGCAAGGCCATGCAGAAGGATCCCGCGTCGAGCGCCGATGTCACGAGCGCCAGCGTGCTGGGCGCCTACCGGCAGGTCAAGGACGAGACGCTCGACGGTCTGCTTCCGCAGCCGCTGACCTTCACCAAGGACGGGCCCAGCCCAGCGATCAGCTGCTTCTGGACCATCGAGCGCGACTCCAAGGGCGAATTCAAGCGGGTCGCCTTCGAGGGCAAGTCCGGCAACGGCGCCAAGGGTGACCTGGCCTCGGAGTGCGTCCAGAGCTGATGTTGCCGACAGCGTGGCGTCGCGGCCAGTTGACCTCCCGGCTGGCCAGGAGCGGTCGAGACGTCACGCTGTCGGGTCGGTTGGCAGAAAGACCGCCCAGCGAGAGTCTCGCCGAGTCTTTGCCCCCTAGCTTGATTGCGTGGTCGTCAGGTGTTACAAATCCTTCCCTTCGTCGTCGCCGGGATCGTTACTGGTGCCATCTACGGATTGGCAGCAACCGGGTTGGTTCTGACGTACAAGACGGCAGGCATCCTCAACTTCGGGCACGGGGCGATCGCTACCTTCGGCGCGTACGTCTTCTACTACTTCTACGTCCAGCAACAGGCCAGTTGGATCGTCGCCGCGGTGGTCGCGGTCCTGGTAGCCGGCCCGGTCGCCGGACTCGTGATGGAATTCGTCGCTCGACGGCTCTCCCATCAGCGCACCGCGTGGAAGATTGTCGGTACCGCGGGCTTGATCCTGCTGATGCAGGGCGCCGGCACGCTGAAATACGGTCCCGACACCAGGCCCGTCCGTCAGTACCTCCCCAGCGGCAACGAGATGTTCCGGCTGTTCGACGTCAATGTCCGCTACAGCCAGGTAACCGTCCTCGTCGCAGCCACGCTGGTCGTCCTCGCTTTGACGGTCCTGTTCAAGAAGACCAGGCTCGGCCTGACGATGCGTGCCGTGGTCGAGGACCCGAACCTCGCGGACGTCCAAGGGGTCAGTCCCGTCCGGGTGCGCCGCGTGTCGTGGGTCCTCGGCTGCACGATCGCCTCCATGTCCGGCGTGCTGATCCTGCCGTTCCTTGGTCTGGACCCGATCCTGCTGACGTTCCTCGTGGTCCAGAGCTTCGCGGCGGCCGCGGTCGGCCGGTTCGCCTCGATCTCGATGACCTTCGTCGGTGGCATCCTGGTGGGAGTCGGTGAAGCGGTCATCTCCCGGTACGAGCTGACGTACCCTGCCCTCCTGGGGATGTCGAAGGCGCTGCCCTTCGTGGTGCTCATCGGCGCGATGCTGCTCCTCCCCAAGCGCACCTTGCTGCCGCCTTCCACCTTCGAGCATCGCCCGGCGCTGCTCTGGCACGGCCCGCGCTCGCTTCGTTTCGCCGCGTACGTGGTGGTGTTCGGCGCTCTCGCGTCCGTGCCGCTTTGGGCGCCCGGGTACAAGTTGACGCCGTACTGGACCGGCGCGCTGACGATGGCGATGATGATCCTGGCCCTGGGGCTGCTGGTGCGGACCGCGGGCATTGTCTCGCTCTGCAGTGCGGCCTTCGCCGCCATCGGTGCCGTCGCCTTCTCCCAGCTGCAGCTAGAGGCCGGCTTCCCATGGATACTCGCGATCCTTGCCGCGGGTCTGATCGCCGTCCCGGTCGGAGCCCTGGTGGCCATACCAGCCATCCGGCTCTCGGGATTGTTCCTCGCCCTGGCGACCCTCGGGTTCGGGCTGCTGGTCGAGCGCCTGCTGTACCGCCGAGGTTGGATGTTCACCACGCTCGCGGCCGGGCGCTCGATGCCGCGGCCGAGCTGGGCGCAGTCCGACGTCGCCTACTACTACGTGGTCATGGCGTTCCTCCTTGCGACGGTCGTCCTCGTCGGCGTGATCCATCGCGCGAGGCTCGGTCGGCTGCTCTGGGCACTGAGCGACTCGGCGAAGGCCGTGTCGACGCTGGGAGTGGACGTGCGGGTCACCAGGGTGATCGTGTTTTGCACCAGCGCCTTCATCGCCGCAGTGGCCGGGGCCCTGTACGGCGCGATGCTCGGCAGCGTCGGACCGACCAACTCCTACTTCACATCGTTCAACTCCGTCGTCCTACTGGCGATCCTGGCCCTGGCTCCCTTCCGGGTGCCGTGGTACGGGCTGTTCGCCGGCATCACAGCTGTGATCCCCGGCTACTTGCCGGGTGAGAACACCACGAGCGTCATGAACGTCCTGTTCGGGTTCTTCGCGGTGCTCGTCGCGACTCAGGGCGGGCCGGCTCCCATGCCGAAGCGCCTGCAGGAATTCTTCGAGTCGAAGTTCGGTCGGGCTGGCCGTCGGTCGGCCCACCCGTCGTCGACGGGCCCCCGCGTCGAGCGGACCAAGACGCCGCCCGCCCGGCTCGCTCCCGGCTCCAGCGCGCTGACGGTCGAGCACCTGACCATCCGGTTCGGTGGGCTGGTGGCAGTCAACGACGTCTCGCTGAAGGCCAAAGCAGCGCAGATCACCGGACTGATCGGGCCCAACGGCGCCGGTAAGACCACGACGTTCAACGCCTGCAGTGGTTTCGACCGGCCGTCGAAGGGCACCGTCAAGCTCCACGACCGCGACATCACCCACCGTTCGCCGAGTGCGCGGGCGAGGCTGGGGCTCGGCCGGACGTTCCAAGTGATGGAGCTCTGCGATTCACTCACGGTGGCCGACAACGTCGGTATTGGTTGGGAGGCGAGCCGCGCGGGCGCCGCGCCCTGGCGGCAGCTGATCGCGGGACGGCACGAACTGAGCAGTCGCGACGCCGCCGTGCAGGAGGCCATGGAACTCTGCGAGGTCACCGATGTCGCCGGCGTTCAGGCGGGCAGCCTGTCGACCGGCCAACGCCGCCTCGTCGAGCTCGCCCGGTGTCTTGCAGGGCCGTTCGACACCCTGCTCCTCGACGAACCGTCGAGCGGGCTAGGCGTCGAGGAAACCAGGCGGTTCGCGGCGATCTTGCGGGAGGTGGTGCGAGAGCGGGGCTGCGGCATCTTGCTCGTCGAGCACGACATGTCGCTTGTAATGGGGCTTTGCGACTACATCTACGTCCTCGACTTCGGGCAGCTCGTCTTCGAGGGGACTCCCTCGGAGGTGGCCCAGAGCCGCGAAGTGCAGGCCGCCTACCTGGGCGCCGAGCAGACGGGAACCCGCGAGCGCCCGCAGGTAGGGTCAGCCGCCCCCATCCAGGTCAGCGCCGGAGGAACGGCATGAACGCCGCACCGACCCCACCCGCGACCCGGTCTCCGCAGCCGATGGCCGGCACACCGGCGCTCGAAGTCAAGGACCTCGCGGCCGGCTATGACCGGACGGAGGTGCTGCGGGGAGTCTCGATGCAGGTTCCCGCCGGGTCGGTCGTTGCGCTTGTCGGCCCGAACGGTGGAGGTAAGTCGACGCTGCTCAACACGATCGCGGGCCTGATCCGCCCGACCCGCGGCACAATCTCCCTTTACGACAGCGACATCACAACCCTGGCACCGTATAGGCGGACCAAGATGGGCCTGTGCCACATCGGCGAGGGCAGGGCTGTCTTCAAACGCCTGACCGTG
The DNA here is from genome assembly GCF_001854805.1 of Pseudofrankia coriaricola. Taxonomy (GTDB): domain Bacteria; phylum Actinomycetota; class Actinomycetes; order Frankiales; family Frankiaceae; genus Pseudofrankia. The sequence goes on along the minus strand of NZ_MBLO01000045.1, from coordinate 13,565 downwards.
CGCGAGAACCTGATCATGCAAGCTGAGAAGGGACGCGAACGTGAAGCGGCCGACCTGGCCACCACGGTGTTCCCGCGCCTGGGCGAGCGGATGGAGCAGTTGGCAGGCACGATGAGCGGTGGCGAGCAACAGATGCTGGCCATGGCCCGCGCCTATGTGCGGAAGCCGCAGCTCGTGCTGTTGGACGAACCGTCGCTCGGTCTGGCGCCCATCGTCACCGACGCGATCTTCCAGTTCCTCGAGAACGAGCTGGTGGCAGGACGTGGTGTCTCGGTGCTGGTCGTCGACCAGTTGGTACACCGGGTGCTCGACATCGCCCAGCACGCCTTCGTCCTGAGGCGAGGCGAGCTGGCGTTTGCCGGTCCGTCGGCCGAGCTGCGCGCCAGCGACCTGTTCGCGCACTACCTGTCGGCAGGATCAGCAAGCTGAGCCAGCCTCCGCTGCGACGCCGGGACGGACCGCCTGCACGGCGCACCCGAGGCGGTCCGTCCCGTCCGCTCCTCCTTGACTGTCAGCGGGCGGGCGCCTCGAGGATGTGGACGGCGCAGGCGGAGGCGAGTCCGATGACGTGGGTGAGCCCGACGCGGGCCCCCTCGACCTGGCGGTCACCGGCCTCGCCGCGTAGGTGGGTGACTACCTCGAAGAGGTTCGCCACGCCGGTCGCGCCGAGCGGGTGGCCCTTGGAGAGCAGTCCTCCAGAGACGTTGACGGGGGTGTCGCCGTCTCGCCAGGGGCGACCGGAGTCGATGAAGTCCCCGGCTCCGCCGGGTTCGCAGAGCCGGAGGTTGTCGTAGTGCAGCAGTTCCGCGGTGGCGAAGCAGTCGTGCAGCTCCACGATGTCGAGGTCGGCCGGGCCGAGGCCCGCCGTCTCGTACGCTGCGTCGGCGGCCATCCGGGTAAGCGTGTTCACGTCCGGCTGCACCTGGTCGGACTCGGTCCAGGGGTCCGACGTCATGATCGAGGCTGAGATCTTGACAGCGCGCCGGCGGACGTCGGGGTCGAGAGTGCGGAGCTTCTGGTCGGACACGAGGACCACGGCCGCCGCCCCGTCGCCGGTGGGGCAGCACATGGGCAGCGTGTTGGGGTAGGAGATCATCTCGGCGGAGACGATCTCGTCGAGTGAGAACTCCTTGCGATACTGAGCCAGGGGGTTGAGCACCGAGTGCGCGTGGTTCTTCTGGGCGACCTTCGCGAACTGTGTCGCGGTCACCCCGTTCGCCAGGGCGTACTCGGTGCCGGCTTGGGCGAAGACACCCGGCATGAGCCCGGTGCCCAACAGGCCTTCGGACTTCATTACCGCGCCGTACCGGCCGCGCGGCCCGTAGACCTTCTTCTCGGCGCGCGCGGCCGCCGCGCCGCCGATCATGCCCATCTTGCCCATCTTCTCGACGCCGACGGCCAGACCGACCTCAGTCTCGCCAGCAGCGACGGCGAGCATCGCGATCCGGACCGCGCTCGCTCCGGTCGCGCAGGCATTGACCACGTTGTAGACCGGGATGCCGGTCTGGCCGATCTGCTTTTGGAGCCGTTGACCGTTGTGGGAGTTGGCCTCGTAGACGTTGCCCAGCGCGAGGATCCCGATATTGGCCATGGTCATGTCGGCGTCGCGCAGGGCGTCCAGCGTCGCATCGGCTGCGAGGTCGACGAGATCCTTGTCCGCGAACCGACCGAACGGCGTCATGCTCGCGCCGACGATCCAGATGTCACCCGCGCTCATGCCGGCTGCGCCTCTCTGTCGGACCGCGGTCGGTACCCGAACGCGATGGCCTCGGTGCCCTCGTCGTCGGTGCCCGCGACGAAGGTCGCGAGCTCGACGGGCATCCCGGGAGTGATCGCGTCTGGGTCGTCGACTCCCAGCAGGTTCGCCTTCACGACCCCGCCGCCCTCGAGATCGACGACCACCGACACGAACGGACGCTTGATCCGACCGACGATGGTGAAGGCCCGTACCCTTCCTCGGTTGGCGAGGTGGGTGGTGTCGAAGTCCGTGGCGAAGCACTTGGCGCACGCGTTGCGGCGGTCGAAGTACAGGGCACCGCACGACCGACAGGCATGGCTCGTCAGGTGAGGATCGTCGCCGAGGGCGAGGTACTCGACTACAGGGATCTGTCTCGGCATCGTGGCCTTCCGGTCTGGAAACGGGAGCCTGCAACATCCGTTCGAGTGGCATCGGATCGCTCGACTACTGGATGATATAGCACTAGACTACATGGCGGAAGGCGTAGATGACCTAGTCGGGTGCGAGGACTGCACCACAGCGCGCACGGACCGCACAATGATCTGTTGGCCACGGCAAAGGAGCTTCCTCGGTGAGCACCGAAAACTCGTCACTTCCGACCTCGACGTCCGAGGCACGTATGCCGGAGGCTGTCATTGGCGAGGAAATGATGGAGTCGATGCGGGCGAAGATTGGGGTGGACCTGCGTATCGGTCATTCGGTGAACAACGAGGAAGCCACGCGGATCGCGGTCGCGAAGTTCGCCGGCGGCATAGGGGACGTCAACGAGCTCTGGACCGACGCCGAGCGCGGTCGGGCCTCGGACTACGGCGCGCCGGTAGCGCCGCCGTCGTTTGTCATCGGCTGCTTCTCCGGCATTCAGTTCGGCTGGCCGGGTCTGGGCTCCTTCCACTCGGCGACCGACATGGACCTGTTCAGGCCGGTTTACTGGGGTGACACCATCACCGCGAGCTGCCGCTACGACGGTTTCACAGGCCCGCGGCCGTCGTCGTTCGCGCGGCAGATGGTCACCGACCACTTCACGAACTCCTACACCAACCAGCTTGGGGAGACGGTCGCCGAGATCCGCTGGCAGGTCGTGAATTACGAACGGGCCACCGCGCGCAAGAACAACAGCGAGCGCAAGCCCCTGACGATTCCGCACCCGTGGACCTCTGGGGAGATCGAGGAGGTCGAGAAGCAGGTTCTTACGGAGCAGCCGCGTGGTGAGGAGCCCCGCTACTTCGAGGACGTCGAGGTCGGCGACACCGTCTCGCGCCTGACCAAGGGCCCGGTCGGGCTCACCGACGAGGTCGCGTTCATCGCCGGGGGCGGCACCCCGATCCCCCGGCTGAAGGCGCACGCGGCGTCGCTTGTCGACTACGCAGCTCACCCTGCATGGTCTTTTCGTGACCCCACGACCGGTGCGCAGGAGCCGATCTACGCGGTGCACTACAACCGGGCGGCCGCCAATGCGATGGGCGTCGCGTTCCAGTATGACGTGGGCTTCCAGCGTCAGTGCTGGCAAATCCAGCTGATGACTCACTGGGTGGGTGACGCTGGCTGGGTGAAGCACTTGGATTCGCAGTACCGGGGCTTTGTCTACCTCTCCGATGTGATCGAGCTCGGCGGCGAAGTGGTCGGCAAGGAGGTGTCGGAGGACGGCGAGTCCCTCGTCCACGTCACGACCTTCGCGCGCAACCAGCGCGGCGAGGACGTCATGCCTGGCAAGGCCACCGTCGGCCTGCCGTCACGCACATCCGCCACAACCCCGGCCGCCCGCAGAGCGCGCAGCCGGTTCTGAGCCGGACCGCGCGCAGTGTCCACCTCGTCGTCGAACGGAACCACTCATGACCTACGTCTGGCGCCCCGGCCGCGACTATCTGGAGAACAGCAACGTCGCACGGCTGATGCGCCGGCTCGGCGTAGCGACGGCCGACGAGCTGCGCGCCCGGTCGGTGGCCGACATCGGTGCCTTCTGGGGCGAGGTGGTCGACGACCTGCAGCTGACGTTCCGGACGCCGTACAGCCAGGTGGTCGACCAGAGCCGGGGCATCGCGTGGCCCGAATGGTTCGTCGGCGCCGGGTTCAACGCGGCCGACGCCTGCCTCGGTGCGTGGGCGGACCGCTCCCCGGACGTCAGGGCGGTGGTGCACGAGTCCGAGGATGGGCGGGTCCGAACGCTCACCTACTGTGAACTCGCCGACCACGTGGCCCGGCTGCGAGGTGCGCTCCGGGCCCGGGGCGTCCGCAAGGGCGACGCGGTGGCCATCTACCTGCCGATGACGCCCGAGGCCGTAGTGGCGACGTACGCCGTCGCGAGCCTGGGCGCGATTCTCGTCCCGTTGTTCTCGGGCTTCGCGCCGCTAGCCGTGGCGCGCCGTCTGCGGGACGCGCGGGCGAAGGTGGTGATCACCGCGGACGGCACGGTGCGCCGCTCCAGGGAGACGGCGATGCTCCCAATGCTGCGGACCGCCCTCGGATCGTCTCCAAGCGTGGAGACGGTGGTAGTGGTCGGCAACCTCGGGCGGCCGCTCGAGCTCGTCGACGGCGAGATCGCCTGGTACGAGGCGCTGGCCGGCGATCTGGATCCCGTGGTCGAGTCCACGGCGGCCGGCGACGTGTTGCTACTGGCCTACACCTCGGGCACCACTGGACGGCCGAAGGGAGCAGTGCACACGCACGCGGGCTTTGTGACGAAGACGGCCTCCGAGGTCGCCTACGGCTTCGACCTGGGTTCGGGACGCACCTTCTGCTGGATCACCGACATGGGCTGGATCATGGGCCCGCTCTCGATCTTCGGTACGCACGGCACCGGGGGCACCCTTCTGCTCTACGAAGGCTCGCCCGACATGCCGGACACGCAGCGGCTCTGGAACCTCGTCGAGCGGCACCAGGTCTCGATGCTGGGCGTGAGCCCGACCCTGGTCCGGGCACTCCGGGCCGACGGCGGCGTGGCGCGTCACGACCTCGGTAGCGTGCGTGTCCTTGGCTCCACCGGAGAGCCGTGGGATCCCGAGTCCTACCAGTGGCTCGCACGCGACGTCTTCGACGGCCGGGTGCCGGTCATCAACTTCTCCGGTGGCACCGAGGTCGGGGGCTCGTTCCTCTGTCCCTACCCGGTCGAGGAGATCCGAAGCTGCTCGCTCGGCGGTCCTGCGCTCGGGATGGACGTTGACGTGGTCGACGACCAGGGGGAGTCGGTCCGAGGCGTGATCGGCGAGCTCGTCTGTCGCCAGCCCTGGCCCTCGATGACCAGGGGCATCTGGCAGGACGCCGACGGCTCGCGTTACCACGAGGCCTACTGGTCGACCTTCGATGGCCTGTGGCGGCACGGCGACTTCGCGCTCGTTGACGAGGACGGTAGCTGGTTCGTCCTGGGCCGCTCCGACGACGTGATGAATGTGGCGGGCAAACGCGTTGCGCCGGGCGAGATCGAGTCGGTCGTCGCCGCGGACCCCGACGTGGCGGAGTGCGCGGTCGTCGGCATCCCGGACCCGAGCAAGGGCGAGGCGGTGTGGGTCTTCTACGTCGCCGCGCGCGACGCCGCTGCGGAGCCCGACGTGGCGAGCCGCGTGCGCGGCCTGGTGGCCGGTGGTGTGGGGAAGCCCTTCACGCCAAGCCAGGTGCTCCGGGTCGAGCGGCTACCGAAGACGCGCTCGGCGAAGATCCTGCGGCGGGCAATCCGCGCGGCCGTCCTCGGCACCGATCCGGGCGACTTGTCGAGCGCCGAGAACCCGCAGGCCGTGGACGAGATCCGCGGCCTCGTCGACAAGCTGCGCTGATCAGGAGGTGTGATGACCAGCTACCCCAACGCGACCGACGGAGAGACCCGACGCGTGCACATCCGCGAGGTCGGACCTCGCGACGGGTTCCAGAGCGAGCCGGAGAGGATCCCGACCCCGGACAAGATCCGGCTCGTCAACGCCCTGGGACGCGCAGGCTTCAAGCGGATCGAGGTGGCCAGCTTCGTCAGGCCCGACGTCATCCCGCAGCTCGCGGACGGGGCCGAAGTGCTGCGCGGCATCGACGTGCCCGGCGACGTCGCCCGGATGGTGCTCGTCCCCAACAGTCGCGGTCTCGACAACGCGCTGCGTGAACGTGAGTTCTTCGAGGAAGCGGCGCTGTTCGTCTCCGCGTCCCAGACGCACAACAAGCGCAACATCAACCGCACGGTCGAGGAGACCGTGGCCGGCGTCCAGGTCATGGGAAAGCGGATTCTGGCCGAGGGTCTCAGGCTGTGCGCGATAATCGCGACCTCGTTCGGCTGTCCGTTCGAGGGCAAGGTCGAGATGAGTCGGGTGCTGGATCTCGCCGAGAGGTTCGCGGAGGCCGGGGCCACCGAGATCGGCTTCGGCGACACCACTGGCATGTGCAACCCGGCGTACGCTTCGCGCTTCTTTACGGCGGCCATCGAGCGGCTGCCCGGCATCGAGGTCACCGCGCACTTCCACAACACCCGGGGTCAGGGCCTGGCCAACGCCTACGCGGCGTTGGAGGCGGGCTGCACCAGCTTCGAGTCCAGCTTCGGCGAGCTGGGCGGCTGCCCGGTGCCGGCTGGCTCGACGGGCAACATCGCCACCGAGGACCTCGTCTCGATGCTCCACGAGATGGGGGTCGACACCGGTCTCGACCTCGAGCTGATCATCGAGGCTGCTCGTGAGGCCCAGTCCACCCTGGGCCGCCAGCTGACCAGCCACTCGATCGTGGCCGGGCCGGTTAGCTGGTACCCGGCCTGATCACAGGAGAAGCGCGAGGAAAGATGGCGCACCGTACTGCGCCGGGGGCGGCATGAGGGCGGCGGTACTGGACGAGTTCGGCCCCCCGGGAGTGCTCCGGATGGCCGCCGTACCAGATCCTGAGGCCGCACCCGGCTGGTCGGTGGTCCGGCTGAAGGCCGCCGCACTCAACTGGCACGACGTGCTGGTCCGGCAGGGTCGCTACGATTCGCCGCTGCCGCACGTCCCTGGCGCGGACGGTGCCGGTGTGGACGCCGTCACCGGCGACGAGGTGATGGTGGTGCCCTCGTTGTGGTGGGGCGAGGACGTGGCGGCGCCCGGAGCGGGGTGGGAGATCCTCGGAGACCGCCGCAACGGGACCTATGCCGAGCTTGTCCGGGTGCCTCGCGAGTGCGTCGTCCCGAAGCCGGCTGGCCTGTCCTGGGCTGAGGCCGCCGCGCTGCCCCTGGTCGGGCTGACCACCTATCGGGCGCTGTTCACCCGGGCCGCGCTGAAGGAGGGCGAGTCGCTGCTCGTCCTGGGCGCGGGCGGTGGCGTCGCGACCATGGCGGTCTCGCTGGCCTCCGCCGTCGGCGCTCGAGTTGTCGTGACGTCGTCGAGCCAGGAGAAGATCGACCGGGCCCGCGGGCTGGGGGCTGCCGCAGGGGTGCGATACGACCACCCCGGCTGGCCGGAGGACGCGCGGGGACTCGTGGGCGGACGAGGCTTCGACGTCGTCCTCGACTCGGTCGGCACGTGGGAGGACGCGCTGCGTGCCCTGCGCCCCGGTGGGCGGCTGGTCGTGCTCGGTGCGTCGCGAGCCGAGGAAGCTCGCATCGCGGTCCGGCCCTACTACTTCGGCCAGTACTCGCTGCTTGGCACCACGATGGGCAGCCCGCAGGACTTCGCCGGCCTGATGTCCGTGCTCGCCTCGTACAACGTCCCGCCACCGGTCGTCGACCGCGCGTTCCCGCTCGACGAGGTGGTCGCCGCCCACGAACGCCTGGAGAGCGGCGCGGCGTTCGGCCGGCTCGTGCTCGAAATCTAGGAGATCCCGTGCTGCTGCGCCTTCTTCCCTCGTCATGGTCCCGGCCCTGGCATATCGCCGCGTGGGCGTGCTTGACCAGCGTCAGCCACCCTGGTCGCGGACCACGCAGTAGCGGACGACGCCGTAGCTGACCCAGGACCGCGAGAACGCCACGCGAGTCTCGGTGGACGCGATCTGGAGGCTGTCGAAGCACAGGATCGGCGTGCCCGGGGGGAGGTCGAGGGCCGACGCGACCTCGGCGTCGGCCACGGCTGGCACGAGCGAGGTGACCGTGTAGGCGACGCGGAACTCGGTGCACGCCGCGACGAAGTCGAGGATCGTGCGGGAGGGTACGCGCGCCTCGGCTGGCACGTGGATGTAGGTTTCGGGGATGTACTCGTAGGTGAGGACGGCCGGCACCTCGCCGGCGGTGTACACCCGCCGAATCTCGCAAAGCGGCTCATCAGCCGACACGCCAAGCTCGGCCCCGGCGCCCTCGTGTGTGACCGACGGGATGACCGCGACGGACTCGAGGCGTGGCTCGTGACCGCACTCCTTGATGTGGGCCATGATGTCGCGCTCAGCGGTGATGCTTGTCGTGTCGCGACCGAAGGCAAAATGGTTGATCAACGTTCCGGTACCGTGGCGCCGCCTGATGAGCCCGTCGCGCTGAAGCGCTTGCAGAGCGGTTCGGATCGTAGGCCGGCTCACTCCAAGCTCCGACGCCAGGAGGTCCTCGTTGGGCACTCGCTTCTCACCGTTGGCCGCAAGCTTTCGGACCAGCTCCTCGACCTGAGCAGAGGTGCTTCGCTGACGTGGTTGATGTCTTGCCATACTCGCAGGCCTCGCGGTGTTGTCAGTGACAGGGCTGATGATCGCCAGCAACTAGCCTGGTCACACGCTTGAGGATCAAGTTCCTTCGTGCCCGCTGAACGAGAGTCCCGCACGCGTCACACCCGACTGCCTTCCGGCAACGGATGCCTGTGAGCCACAATCCCACAGGTTCCGTTACCGGACAGGCACCGCGGTGCTGCTAGTGACTAGGCGACCTGCCGGCCGCTCGGCCGGCATGATCCAGAATATCAGTCAGGGCCACCATCTCACGCTGACTCCACCAGCACCGGGCCGGGAGCGAGCACGAAATCAGCTGGTTTCGGCCGCCGACACATGCGCCACATGTCGAGGAGACGCCACGGCTGCTGAAGGATGACGCGACCCTTGGAGTTCCTCCAGAAGTTGTGGGCGCGATCATCGGCCACCCACACCTTGTCCTTCATCGCCTCGTCAAGACGAGCTTGGTAGTCGTCGAACGCCTCCTGCGTGACCTCGATCGACCGGGCACCTTTCTCGAGCATGAACCTGATGCACTCGAAGGAGTAGTGGTTGACCGTCTCTGCCTGGAGGGTATGCGTGCCTCCGTGCCCACCTGCCGTGTTCGGCCCGTTGTTCATGAAGAAGTTCGGGAAGCCTGGAACGGTCCCACCCAGGTACGCGCGGGGGTCGTCCTCGCCCCACACATCCACGAGCTTGACGCCGTCGACGCCGACTACGTCGATGTGCTTCATCCAGTGGAGCACCATTCCGGTGCAGAGAATGATCGTGTCGATCTCGATCTTCTCACCGCTTGTCGTGCGGATGAAGTTCGGCCCGATTGAGTCGATTCCTTCAGCGACGAGCTCGACGTGCGGCAGAGTGAGTGCGTAGTAGAAACCGCCGGGACCGAAGGTCCCTGGGTCACGCAACGGTCGTTTGGTCATGAAAGGGTAATCCGGCGTCACCTTCCGCGCCAGCTCGGAGCGTTCGCCGAAGCACTCGTTGATGTAGTCGAGCGACGCCTGCCGGCTGCGTTCGTTCGCGGCGGAGAACGACATGTCGTGCGTCTTCATCCACTCACGGTCTACGTAGCTCATCTCGTAGAGATCCGCATCGCTCAGCTCCCAGACCGACTTTAGTCTGGTCCACTGCAGGTAAAATGGGAGATTCTGGCGTAGCCAGATCTCGCTGTCCGGCACGATGTCGGACGCCTTGTTGGGCATCAGGTAGTGCGGCTGCCGCTGGAATACGGTGAGTGAGCCCACCTCCGACGCGATCGACGCGACGGTCTGGATCGAGGCAGCACCCGTACCGATCACCGCGACGCGCTTGCCTGCCACGTCGAGGGGACGCCAGTGCGTGGTGTGAACCATGTCGCCCTGGAAGCTGTCCAGGCCCTCGATGTTCGGGATACTCGCCTCGTTGAGAGTGCCGGCCGACGAGATGACGACGTTCGCGCGGACCACGCGGTCGCCGCCTGGGGAGCTCACCGTGAGCTCCCACGTCGCGTCGTCCGGGTTCCACACCATCGCGGACACGGTGGTGCCGAACCGCACGTGCTCAAGAATATTGTGCTTTGCGGCGAAGTCCTCGAGGTACGACCGGTACTCGTCGGACAGCGGGAACTCGCGACCCCAGTCGGGATTGAGTTCGTAGGACATCGAGTACGCCACCGACGGGGTGTCCACGCCACTGCCGGGGTAGCGGTGGGTCTGCCACACACCGCCGACACCGGCGGCCTTCTCGAGGATGGTGTAGTCAAGGCCCAGCGCCGTGGCCCGAACCGCCGCGTCGAGGCCACCCATACCGGCGCCGATGATCGCGATGTGCACGTCCGAGGTCGCCTTCGCGGGCTCGTCCTGAACGAGGTCATTCAGGAACCCGGCCTGCTCGAGAAGGAACTGGCTGTAGGCCGAGTCGATCTTGGCGCCCGAGGCCACGCTGCCCAGCCGAATGAATGTGGTCTTGTCGTCGAAGGGGGTGTAGAGGTTGAGCGGGGTCTGCGCAACGGCCTCGCAGAGAATGTCGGTCAGTTCCGCGCGTACCTGGTTTTCGGCCAACCCGTCCGGCTCAGGGTCTCCCACGGGGTGGTCTCCAGCACCGCCCTCCACGACGAAGAACTGTCCAGCACCGCCTGAGGCGGTGACATGCGCCTCGTACCGATCGAGAAGAGTGAGATCGCCGGTCAGGTGGACGGCGCACACCAGCATACGGGCGGTGTCTGCGACACTGAGGTGCTTGCGCAGGTCGTCAGGGCCGATGTCGGACGGGGCGACGCCTCGGTCCACTGAAGTGCAGATCACTCGTTTCAACGCTCTACCTCCATAGGACTTCCTGTCACCCCGTCCGGAGAGCACACACTGCGGCCGGACTGTCCGGCGATGTGGCCGACACGAAGACCCAGACCCCACGAGGTCGGGCATGGCTTCTGAGGCGGCAAGGTCTGAATCTGCGACGAGGTCCTAGCCTGGTGCGGACGTCTGACGTCTGACGTCTGACGCTAGCAATAGGGTGGGTCACAATTCAACCCTTGACGATCGGGCCACTACGTGGTTAAGTTTTGCGTCCGATACGGCTCGCGGCTGGTGGAGGCAGGGAGCCGGACTCGACTAGCGGCTCGCTCAAGCTGGCGAGTCGAGCGCGCGTCCCTGCCTACGACCACCGCGAGGAGGTGCTCMCCAGCAACCCTCTGCGTGTCGAGGTGCCACGTGTGCCGCACGCCAGATCGACCGAACATCGGGACGGGCGCGAGGTACTTACCCTTCGGGGAGCGCGAGGTGTCCGCTCGCGGGGCCGCCCCCGGTCGTGGTGGCGCGGTTCTCTCGGTCCTTACACCGGACCGGTGACGCCGATGCCCTTGAGGCCGAGGGCCGTGACGACCACGGCGGTGACGATGGGCAGCGCCGCGCTCCAGGACCGGTCGAAGCGGCCTAGATGGGCGACGAGGGAGCGCGAACGGACCAGCAGCAGTCCCAGGCTCATGAGTACCGCGGCCAGTCCGGCACTGAACGAGAGGATCAGGCCGAGTGCCAGAAGGCGGCCGCCCCGTACGTCCGGAACCACGTCGGGCTGGCGCGCGTGACCGAGCAGCGCTGCCGATTCCCACCGCACCCGCAGAAGCGCGGAGAAGGAGGAAACCGTTCCAATGCCGATCGTCGAATATGACTGTGATGCACGTGGCGTGGCTACCATCACTCTCAATGATCCCTCGACGCGTAACTCCCTCAGTAACCAACTGCTCGACGAGCTGATCGGCCTGCTCGAGCAGGTAAAAGCAGATGACTCTGTGCGAGTGGTCGTCTTGAGGTCCGGCGACGAGCAAGTGTTTTCCAGCGGCGGCGACCTCAAGGCGTTTTCCGACGACGTCCCGATGATAAATAAGTATGCCGGGCTGGATCGGTTTCCCCGGGTCTTTCGGCTGCTGGGGCAGCTTGGGCGGCCGAGCATCTGTGCGGCCGGCGGCGACGTCCTCGCCGGCGCGTTCGGCCTCGCGCTCGCCTGCGACCTGATCGTCGCTCGCACGGGCGTTCGGTTTGGGTGTCCCGAGATCAATGTTGGCGTGTTCCCGTTCATGATCTCCGCACTCATCTATCGAAGCGTGCCCCGGGCAAAGGCCAACGAACTCATGATGACCGGCCAACTGATCTCAGCTGAGGAGGCAGAACGGCTACACCTCGTCAACACGGTGGCACCCCCAGACCGGTTCGCCGCCGAGGTCGATGAATGGGCCGGGCTGATCGCATCTCGTTCACCGCTCCTGATGCGGATGGGCAAGAACGCCCTGGACGCAACCAGAGACCAGCCGCTTGATGCTGCCCTGGGCTACCTGCAGGCCCAACTCGCACTCGCCTTCGCCACGGAGGACCTCCAAGAGGGCGTCGCCGCGTTCCGCGCTAGGCGGCAGCCGCGCTGGTCGGGGCGGTAGGCGTTCGGGTTGATCGGGCTCGACCACGCCGGAAGTGTCGGCCTGTCAGCGTCTTTTTCGCCCGGCTCTTGACGCGGTGCCGCGGAAGGGCGGTGTTGCATCGAGCCACCCCTGGCGATCTTGGGCAAAGATATTCCTGCCAGCGGGACCTCCGCTCGCCGAGTTGACTGCCCTCTGGCTGTGGTGCCAGAAGTCAGCCTGGGCCTTTATCGACCTTGAATTCGTGGGGTGAGCTTCGGGTTGTGGGGTAGCCCCGAGGTATGAGGTATGCCGATGGTGGCGGGTTGACGGATGCGGACCGTGCCCGCCGTGAACAGGTCCGTCTGCGGGCCGCGGCGATGTTCGCTGATGGCCTGCCTGCGCCGCAGGTCGCCGTGCGGCTGCGGGTGTCGAGAAAGTCCGCCTACGCCTGGCAACAGACCTGGCGCGCCGGCGGGACGGAGGCGTTGCGGTCGTCCGGGCCGGCGTCGCGTTGCCGGCTGGACGACGAGCAGCTGGCCCGGCTGGACGACGAGCTGGATCGCGGGCCGGCTGTGCACGGCTGGACGGTCGACCAGCGCTGGACCCTGTCCCGGGTCGCGCTGCTGATCGAGGACCTGTTCGGGCAGTCCTACACGCTGACCGGGGTCGCCAAGCTGTTGCACCGGCTGGGCTATTCGGCGCAGCGCCCGACGCGGCGGGCGGTCGAGCGCGACGAGAGGGCGGTCGCGACCTGGCAGCGGGACGGGTGGCCGCGGGTAAAAGAACGGCCGCGGCCCGCGGTGCCTGGATCTGTTTCCTCGACGAGACCGGCCAGTCGCTGAGACCGCCGAAGGGACGGACCTGGGCGCACCGTGGCCGCACCCCGATCGTGGCGGTCTCGGCGCGGCGCTCACCGCGGGTCGCGATCATCGGCCTGCTGTGTCTGCGCCCCGGTCACAGACCCCGGCTGCTCTACCGGCTGCGGGTCCACCGAGGCCGTCGCGGCGAACCCAAAGGGGTCACTCCGTCCGACCTGACCGGGCTGCTGCGCGCCGCGCATCACCAGCTCCCCGGCAAGATCACGGTGGTGTGGGACAACCTGCCCGCCCACCACGCCGCGCTGACCCGCACGTTCGTCGAACACCACGCCGACTGGCTGGACGTGGCCTGGCTACCGGCCTACGCCCCCGAACTCAACCCGGTGGAAAGCCTCTGGGCCTATCTGAAGACCGGGACGCTGGCCAACCTCGCCGCGCACGGCCTGGACCACCTGATCCACGTCATCAGGACCGCGATCAAACGCCTCCAGTACCGCCCTGACCTGCTCGCGGGCTTCCTGACCGGAACCGGCCTACAACTCGAACCCCCACAGCTGGTCACCTCGCGAGTTCAACGTCAGTAAGC
>NZ_MBLO01000044.1 GCF_001854805.1 Pseudofrankia coriaricola | reverse complement strand
AGGCCCAGCTCAACGCCATCGGCTACGACACCGTCATCACCAAACGACCCGACCACGCCACCCAGGCCGCCTGACCCGGCGCGGTCACCCCACCGAAGGTGCCCGTTCCAGCGTGGGCGCCCACCGGAAGGCGCCTGTCCCAGCGTGGTCGCCTCGCCCTGGGCCGCGTTGCGCTGATCGGTCACGTTCTATTTCCCTCTAGGTAGTAGCATGCCGCCCGTGCTGACGGGCGTCCTGTGCACGTGACGTCGCAGGCCGCGCGGGTCGGGGCCGTCGAGTTGCGTAGCTCGACCGAATGGAACCCCCTCGCCGACGAATCACGTGTTCGACGTGAACAGCACCTTTCCGCCGCTCTGTGCCGCTTTCGTGATCGCTTCCCCGACCTGGTCGAAACCGTAGGTGGCGGCGACCGGGGTCGAGATCGTGCCGGCGGCGACCAGCGACGTCAGCTGATCGAACATCGCCGCGATCTCGTCCGGTTTGGCTGACTGATACCAGTAGCGAAGCCAGAAGCCGCGTATCGTCTGCTTCTTGAAGATAAGGTTGTGCGGTTGCGCGAGCATCGGCTTGCGGCTGGTCTGCCCGTAGGACACCAGCACGCCGCTTTCGGACAGGCAGTTCATCAGATTCATCGGCGATGTATCGCTGACCCCGTCGAGTGCCAGGGTTATCGGCGCGTTTCCTGTCTCCACCGCGACGCGTTCGGCAAGGTCGGGTCCGTCGACCAGCACAACGTCGCCGCCAAGCGTCTTCATTTCCGCGACGACCTCGTCACGACGGACGACGTTGACCGTTCGCAGCCCGAGCGATTTGCCGATCGCAACTGCTGCCCGCCCGACGCCGGAGTTGGCGCCGTTCTGGATGACCCAGGATCCGCGCGGCAATTTCACGATGTCGGTCAGCAGGAGATAGGCCGTGGGTGGGTTGACCCCCATCATCGCGAACTGGTTGATGTCGCCTGGTGGCAGCGGCCGCAGCCAGGGTGCGTCGGTCTTGATGCGCTCGGCCCAGGTCGGGTGCAGGAACGGCACCAGCGTCCGGTCGCCTTCCGTCAGATGTGTGACGCCCGCGCCCACCGCGACGACGCGGCCGACTCCTTCCGTGCCCATAATGGCGGGGAGCCGTGGCCGATAGCCATAGTCGCCGGCAATCATCGTAAAATCGTACTGATTGATCGGCGAGGCTTCGACGGCGATCACCACTTCGCCGGTCGCTGGCGCACCGACATCCGGGATGTCGACGGTTTCGACGACTTCGGCCGGATCGCCGAACGCCTCGATCTGGATCGCTTTCACGCTGGATTCCCTTCTTCACCCGCGATGGCAGCTCCGACCCCTGGGTACCTCAGGTCACCACGGCACGTTTGCCCCTGCAACTCACGTCCAGCACCGAAGACCTTCCCAGTCACGGCGCTCTACTCGCCGGTCCCGTCCGTCCTACACGGCAGTCCACGACATGCGACGCGGAACTGATCGGCTCCTGCGCCTGGTTGCCAGCACGCTCGTCGCGTTGTCGACGAATATCACGGTCACCCCATGCGATAATATGTATTTCAGAAACATTTGACATTCATATCCTGATGACACGTCCTTCACCAAACGTCGCATCACGTCAGCGCGGTCGGCGCCCAACGCGGGCGGCGGGCTCGCGTGGCCGCCGGCGTGCCGTGCTCGATCCAGTGACCTGTTCGCAAGCCGTGTAGTACCTGCTTGAGGGGGTAGGCGACGCCCGGTGCAATGACTGCGGGGGAGAGCCGATGCCGGATGTGTCGCCCGTTCTCGTAACCGGCGCAGCGGGACGCGTGGGAGCGGTCGGTAGGACCACCGTGGAGCTCCTACGGAACCGGGAAGTGCCGGTCCGTGCGTTCGTACACAGCGAGGACGAGCGTGCCGAGGCTCTCCGTTGAGGGTCACGGTCTCGAGGAAGTCGGCGGCGAGCAGGGCGTGGGCCTGGGAGCGGAGGAAGTCGGCCCAGCTGGTCGCGGTGCGGTCGGGTGCGGGGTCGATGCCCGCGTCGCGCATGATCTCCCAGACTGTGGATGGGGCTACTTTGATGCCGAGGGTCAGGAGTTCGCCGTGGATCCTTCGGTAGCCCCAGCTGCTGTTCTCCTTGGCCAGGCGCGGCACCAGGAGACGGATTGAGGCCACGGTGCGGGGCCGGCCACGCCGGCGGGGACGGGAGATGGCGGYGTGGTGGCGGGTGATCAGGTCGCGGTGCCAGCGCAGGAMAGTTTCCGGGCGCACCAGAAGCCGCAGGCCGTGCAAGGTTGGCCGGGGCAGCGGACGCAGGAGTGCGGCGAGCAGGGCGCGGTCGGCGGGCTKGAMCYGGATCCGTTGRCCGTCGAGCTGGCGTTGMAGCACGGCGATCTGGTGGCGCAGGGTGAGGATCTCGATGTCCTTGTCACGGTCGCCGTAGGGCAGCAGGCGTAGCAGGGCGAACGCGTTCGTGACACCGAGGTAGGTCAGCCGAAGCAGCACGAACCGGCATCCGCCCGCAGCCATGGGCCGTACCGGGCGAGGGCCGGACGCTGGAGGGGGCACGACCAGTCCTGACGGCCGTGACTGCCCTGACCAGCGCGGATGGGATTTTCGGCAGGCACACAGTGGAGCGATGAGAGACCACGAAAAGCGACGTGGTACCGGCGAATAAAGTGGTCCTAAAATGGCTCTCGGGCGCCCACCAGGCCAGTAGATCTTGCAAACCTGCTGGTCAGGCTCCCGCGATAGGACTCGAACCTATAACCTGCCGGGATGGACCAGGAGGCCTGTCGGCTTCCTCCGATGACCGTCAAAGCTCTTTGGTAGCAGCAGCTTCTGGCCGCCGACGTTCGTCGTGATCTTGCGCTAGCTGTTGGCGATCTTCGTAGTTTTCTGTGGGTAATGTGTGGGCTGTGGGAGGTACAGGCAGACCCGAAACCCCGCCCGGGACCTATGGCAAGATTCGCGTCTACCGGGCCGGTTCCAGCTTTCGCGCGATGACGCTCTACCGCGAGTTCGATGGGAGCACCTCGCCCGTCGAACGGTACGGACCCACCATGGCCGCGGCCGAGCGCAACCTCAAGAAGGCCCTCGCTGACCGCGTCACGGCGGCTGGCGGCGGTGACGAGATCACCCCAGAGTCCCGGGTCAAGGCTCTCGCCGAGCACTGGTGGACCGAGTTCCACCAATTGGACAGGTCACCCGGCACCCTGCAGCTCTACCGGGACCGGCTCGACAACCAGATCATCCCCGGCCTCGGTCAGCTGCGAGTCCGTGAGCTGACCACCGGCGCGGTCAACCGCTTCATCAAGACCGTCGGCCACAACCACGGCGCCGCGATCGCGAAGGTGTGCCGGACGGTGCTGAGCAACATGTGCGGCCATGCCTGCCGGCTCGACGCGATGAAGATCAACCCTTGCCGCGAAGTGGCACCGGTCAGGCCCAAGGTCAAGAACCCGCCTCGAGCGCTGTCTACTGTTGAGCTCGCGCAGGTCCGGGCCAGCTTCACCTACGACGACGCGGCGATGCGCCAGGAGCTGCCCGACATGATCGACGGGATGCTGTGCACGGCGCTGCGGATCGCCGAGGTACTCGCGATCCAGTGGCCCGACCTCGACCTTGAGGCGGGCACGCTCCTCACCGGCAGCGTCGTCGTGCGGGTCAAGGGCCAAGGGCTCCTCGTCAAGACCACGACGACGTCGAAGGTTCACGAACGACTGCTGGTGCTGCCGGGCTGGGGTGTCGACCTTTTCCGTCGGCGGCAGGAGAACCGCCGCGCGTCGAAAATTGCATGGGACCCGGTGTTCATGTCATCGGCCGGAACGCTCAAGGACCCGGACAACGCCCACACCCAGCTGCGGGAAGCGTTCGACCGGATGGGTTACACCTGGCTCGTCCCCCACCACTTCCGCAAGACCGCTGCCACTGCTCTCGACAAAGCCGGACTCACCCCACGCGAGATCGCCGACCAGCTCGGCCACTCTCGCGCCTCCATGACACTCGACACCTACATGGGCCGCGGCATCGTCAACCCCCGAGCCGGAAAGGCACTCGAACGCCTCAGCCCCGCCGAGCTTCGGGTGCGAACCTGACGATCAACGGTGTCGCTACTTGTGTCACTCTGCGCGCATGCGGATAGAGGAGACACCGGACGGGCAACACGACGACAGATCCGGCGACGGGAACGATCACGGACAGTCGCCCTGAGCCGCACGCAAAGCCAGGATCCGCGATCGGATGGAGCAAGACAGGTCAGGGCTCGAGCCCCTCCCGCCCCACCCTGCCCCACAGTGGGCCGCTTACCTGGGCAAGTAGATTGTAGCTATCAGGCTCGGTGCGTGGAAATCTTCTATCCGTGCAGTTCAGCGGGCACGGGAAGCCGGTTCGTACAATGCCGGGCTCCTCGAACGTGTGCCGGCTCCGGTGGTGGCTGTCAACGCCGGGCACAGTTCATTTGGCACCCGGCGTGCCGTCTTCGGGTCGCCGCGTTACCGACCTCGACAGCGAGGCTCGTCACTGTCGTCGGACCCGCCGTCGGCCCGATGACTCCCTCGGCCGAGGCCCCGACGCCGCGCCACGCCACCATCCACGTTGGACTGGTTCTCCGCGGCGACCTGGGCGATCGTGTCGGGGATCGTCACCTTCAGCCTCACCTGCCAGTCGCCGGTGGTGCCGGCGGGCAGCGGCTGCTGCCTGGTGCCGGCGGCCCCGCCGCCGCTGCCGTCGCCCCCGCCGGCCTCGTCAGCCGGCCCCGCGGGGCCGTCCTGCTGGTCGACGATGACGGCGCCAGCGTCGTCCGGGTCGACGCTCAGCACCAGGCCCAGCGACAGGAGAAGCGTGAGCGGCACGGCTGGGACGGCCAGCGATTCGGCCTTCCGGGCGGAGCCTGCGGTCCTGAGAACTCCGAAAATGACATGGTCGATCCCTTTCTGAATGGGTGCCGGCTTCGCGGGACTGGATTCCGGTGCCGTGGACGGTGCGCGGTCGTCGGTCGTGGGTGGGTCAGGCCGGCGGACTTCCCCCTCGGGTGCGCGTCGGCAGATATGAGCGCAGCTCGTCCGCGAGCGTCCGCACGTCCTGGTACCAGCCGCGCAGTTCGGCGGCGGTCGGGGAGAGTTCGTACGGGTGGTGGTGCACTGTGCGGGAGAGGACCGCCCAGAGGTATTCCGCGCGGCTGGGAACGGTCGGTTCGAGGGCTCGCGCACTGTGCAGACTGAGCAGTCGCGCGCGCATCGACACCTGCACGACCTCCGGGCGTTCCCGGGCCCACAGTTCGTTCACCGTGGCTTCGAGCGCGAGCCGCAGCAGCCAGGCGCAGGCCCGTGGCCAGAACCCCGCGACACCTGCTGGTGCGCCACGGAGGAGGCCGTCAGCGACGTCCAGGTAGCGATCCGCCGCCTTCAGGTAGTGATCAGCGGTGTTCGGGTGGCGACCGGTGGCGCTCATCGAAGCTCGCCGAGCTTGCCGACGAGGTCGGTCGACTGCCGCACCAGGTCGCTGAGGTCACCGGCCCAGGGCTCGTGGCCGCGTTCCTTGATGGTCCGGTAGAAACTCCCGGCCGACGCGCCCCACTTGTTGGTGATGTAGGACGCGACCTTCTTCTCCTGGGCGGTGTCGTTGAAGATCGCGAGCGCGGCCTTCGACCCCGTCCGGCGGGCAGCGGTGATCGCGGCCTCGACGTCGTGATGGCGGTCGCCGGCGGTGAGCCGTCGGCGGCGGTGGATGTCGAGGCACACGGCGTCCACGGCCGACCTGCAGAAGGCGGGGACCAGCACCGCCTTGATGTCATCCGGCAGGCCGTCGGTCAGCGTAAGCGCCTCGGCCTCGTTCAGCCACCGCGCTGCCGGGTCGAGAGACGGCCTGATGTCGACGACCGACTGCTCCGCGCGGATGACGTCCAGGTGGTAGGTGGGAAAGGCGCTCGGGCTGAACCGCCGCACCGCGTCGGCGAGCCGGTCGTCATGGGTGAAGACGACAACCTGACGGGTTTCGGCGGTGCGTAGCAGCACCCGCGCGAGCCCGTCGACCTTCGCCGGATCCATCGCCTGCACCGGGTCGTCGATGACGACGAACCGGAACGGGCTTTCGGGAACGGTGGCGCGCGGCAGGAACAGCGCGAGCCCGAGGGCGTGCAGTTCGCCCTGGCTCATCACGCCGAGCGCGGTGCCACCCGCGCCATCGACGGTGACGTCGAGCACGAGCCGGCGTCGGGTCGCCGTACCGCGCAGCCGCACCGGGCCGAGATCGACATTGCTTTCCTGGCGGAGTTCGCCCCAGATGGCCTGCTGCTGCGCGGCGAACGGCGCGAGCCGCTCGTCCCGCAGGCGTTCGAGCAGCTGCTTCAGGAAGTCGCCGGCCTCCTTGAGGGCGGCCAGGTGCGGCTGGAGGGAACGGGCGCGGCGGGCGGCGTCGAGCCAGTCCTGGGCCTGCCGCGCCAGCGGTGACCAGGCGGTCTCGAAGTCGTCCAGGCGAGAGCGGGCGTTGGACCTCAGCGCGTCCACGGCGGTGACCAGTGCCGTGTGCCGGACGACAAGCTCGTCGGCGAGTGCGGCGGGGTCGACGACGGCGCGGAGCCCGTCCCAGGCATCCCAGGCGGCCCGGGTTCCGGCGGCATCTTCCGCGACCGAATCGACGACCTCGGCGGCGGTCAGGCCACCCGCGGGATCGGTGCCGAGGATGTCCGGGCGCCGTTCCACCAGCGCGTGGGCCGCGGCGAGAGCGTCGCGCAGCCGGAGGTCGGCGTCGTCGGCCTCCTTCGCGAGGATGCCGAACCTGTCGGCCTCGGCGGCGGCGGCCGCACGCCAGGTCCCGTCAAGCGTGCCGACCCCGCACAGGGGGCAGGTGCTGTCTCCGTGCTCCTGGTGGTGACTGAGCCCGGCACGCAGCAGCCCGGCGACCCGGCGGGCGTCGGCGGCGGGTGTTCCGGCCGTGGCGCCCGCCCGCGCGACGGCGGACCGCAGTCGTGCCGCGCCGTCGGCCACGTCGGCCGGGTCGGGCACGGTGAGCGCGGTGAGGCGCCGCAGTGCCGCCACCTCACCGTCGACACCACTGCCGCCGGCAGCGGGGCTGTTGCCGCTGCCCCCGCTGACCGCAGATTGCGCGCTGTCGAGATCCCACGCCTGGGAGACCTTCGAGGCGAGCGCCGCCGAGACGGCCTTCGCCCGTGGGTCGTCCGAGGTTGCGAGGGCGGCGAGCAGCACCGTTCGGCCGTCGCGGACCGCCTTGTGCGCCTTGTCGAGGTCGCTGTGCGTCTGTTGCAGCAGGGTGTGGGTGTCGGTCAGCTCGGTGAGCCGGAGCAGCCCGCTCAGCGCATCGAAGATCTTCGCGCTGCCGTCCGTGATCAGGCCGCTCAGCTCCGAGTAGGCGAGGAACGGCCGGAAGTCGGCGAGTGCCTCCCGCCACGGCAGGTCGGCCAGCGGGCGGGCGGTCTCGCCGGGCAGGCGCACCGTGGTCGTCGCGGCCAGCAGGTCGGTGTCGTCCGCGTGCCAGGCCCGTACGACCCGGATGGGCCGTGGCGTGCCCTCTGACGTCAGCTCCACCTCGACCCTGGGTGCGTCCCCGCAGTGCAGGTTGCGCCAGCCGTCCC
The DNA here is from genome assembly GCF_001854805.1 of Pseudofrankia coriaricola. Taxonomy (GTDB): domain Bacteria; phylum Actinomycetota; class Actinomycetes; order Frankiales; family Frankiaceae; genus Pseudofrankia. The sequence continues at coordinate 40,573 of NZ_MBLO01000044.1, read as the reverse complement.
GCCAGATCTTCCCGCGCTGGAGGCGCTCGTTCGTCCCGGTGAGGGCCAGTTCGACGGCCTCGGCGAAGCTGGACTTCCCGGAGCCGTTGCGACCGGTGACGAGCGTGAGGCCGGGGCCGGGCCGCAGGTTGAGCGTCTTCGTCGGGCCGATGCCGCGGAAGCCGCAGACCGAGATGGCGGTGAGATACATGCCCGGGATCGCGGCTGCGTCGGGACGGACGGCTCGTTGCGGCGCTGACGGGCGCGGTGTCGTGGCGCCACCGAGAACGCCAGCCAGGGCGTCGGCCCCCTCGAAGGCGGCGAGCACCAGATCGGCGGCCAGGTCGGACGCGCCGGCCTCGGCCAGTTCGTCGAACAACTGCTCGTAGAGGGCGCTTCGCGTCGGGTTCATGGTCGTGACCTCCGCGGGGGCGAGAGGGTGTGGTGCCCGGGCCGCCCCCCGAGCGGCCCGGACGGAGATCACTGTGCTCCTGAAGACTCGAAACTTATAACGAGAAGCCTGATAAACCGGCTTATCACTCGCCAGCGTTGATAGCAGGATGCGTCCCAGTACTCTGTGTGAGTCGCCGGAGCGATCGGAGGAGGTGCGCGGTGGAGGGCGCTGGGCCCACCTTGACGCTGCAGGACGTCGCGGATCTGGCGCGGGTTCGTCGTCCGGTCGTGAGCATGTGGCGTAACCGCCCGCGCGTACGCGGTCAGTACCTGCCCTTTCCCGACCCGGTGGAGACCTCCGGCGGGATAGAGCGATTCCCGCGCGAAGATATCGTCGCGTGGCTGGCGCGTACCGGCCGGGGCAACAACGCGGAGGCGAATCTCGACGCACCGGCGTTGAGCGTGCCGGAGGGCGTTTCGCTGGACGAGCTCGTCACCTGGCTCTGTCTGGCGACGCTCACCGGGCAGGAGTTGGCCGAGACGACACCGGAGCAACGTCTCGCGCGAGCGCGTTCGGTCGACCCCGATGACGAGATGCTGCTACGCGAGATAGCGGTTGCTGCGCCGGCTACCAGCACCCTGGGGTTTGTCGACGACCTGGTGGAGGCGTCGTACGGCGCTCGCGAGGCACTTGACCGCCTGGAGCAGGGCCGGGCGGCCCGAGCGCGGGGCGCGCGCGACCTCACGTCCGAGGTGGTCGGCCTTATTCACGCCGTCGCTGATGCCTGCGCACTCCACCTCGCCCCAGATGGCGTGCCGCTCGTGCACGTCGGCCCCGTCACGAGCGTGACCCTGGCGATCGCCGAGTCGTTCGCCCAACTCGCGGTCGCCGGTGACACTACGGACCTTCGCGACCTCAGGCGGCGGGCGGCGATACGCGGCATCGAGACGGCCGGAGCAGCGGTGGCGCCGAGCGTCCGCGTGATGTCGGTCGTCGGCAGGACGGCGGACGAGATCCTCGATCTGCTCGACAACGTCGTGCTCGACCTCGGCGACGGTGAACTTGCGGTGGTTGTCGGCCCGGCAGCCGTCCTGTGCGACGACCTTCACGGCGAGCAGGAGAAGCACCGCGCGCAGACACTTCGTTCCGAAAGCCTCGCCGTCGCGCTCCGACTGCCCCGGGGTCTGTGGCGGGAGGCGCATCGGCAGGCGCTGGGCCTGTGGGTCTGCGCGCCCGGCGGCTTCACGCGGCACCCGCTGGTGGCCGACCTGGCCGCGTTCACGCGGGACGAGCTGGACCTCGACGACCTCGCCTCTGACGTGACCGCCGCCGTAGCCGCCACGGCGCTGGCCGTCCGTAGCCGGGCGTTCCGCTATCTTCGCCCGCACGATCTGCAGCGCATCCTGAGTGCCCGCGCCGTCGTCGTGCCTCGCGGGGCACGGGCGGCGCGGCTGGCCACGACGGAGCTTGACCGGCACATTGCCGCGATCAACACGGGCACGCTGGTGACGAGCGAGCCGATCCAACCTTTCGACGTCCTGGTCGAGCGCGCCCCAGGGTCGACGCTGCTGAGTCGGCGGTCGCTCGGCGAGCTGACGGGAATGAAGCATCTACGGGTGCTGCGCGGCAGCCGAATCAATCCCGGACACGCCGATCCGGCCGGGTCGGTGCGAGTTCTGTCGGCGATCGACCCACTCCGTTCGATGCTGCTGGACCCGTTCGACGCGGCGCGGTTGTACCCGCAGGCAGCCCGTACCGAGCCGGGGGATGTGGTGATCGCGGAGCGGCCCCGCCCCGTCGCGACGGTCGACGACCACGGCGGATCATTAGTGGCCTCACCGTCGAGGATTCTCAGGATCGGACCGGGTGCCGGTATCGGCCCGCACGCGGTGGCAGCGATCATCAACCGGCTGCCAGACGAGCCCGCCGAGTGGCAGACCTGGAATGTGCCGATCCTCGACACCGCCGAGATGGAGCAACTGGACGCGGCGCTCGTCGCGGCGGCGAACCACGAGGCGAGCCTGCGGCGCCACCTGGCCGCGACTGGGGATCTCGTCGCCGCCATGATCGACGGGGTCGCTGCCGGCGCGGTGACCCTGACCGTACGGACGACGCAGTAGGACCACGACGCAGGAGGAAGGACGGGCAGCATGCCGCCCCGCACCAAGAAGGAACCGTCGGCGCCCTCGACGATGAAGGAGCTCAAGGACACTCTCTGGAAGGCCGCCGACCGGCTCCGCGGCTCGCTGTCCGCGAACCAGTACAAGGACGTCATCCTCGGCCTAGTGTTCCTCAAGTACGTCTCCGACGCCTACGACGAGCGCCGCGAGGACATCCACGCCGAGTTGACGGCCGAAGGCTACGACGACGAGCAGATCGAGGATCTAATCGACGACCCCGAGGAGTACCAGGGGTACGGGGTCTTCGTCGTGCCGCCCCTGGCCCAGTGGACGTACCTAGCGGAGAACGCCAAGGGCCGGCCGGCGGAGGGCACCGAGCCCGCCAAGAACGTCGGCCGGCTCATCGACGAGGCGATGGACCTGGTCATGAAGGCCAACCCGACGCTGCAGGGCACGCTGCCCCGCCTCTATAACAAGGACAACATCGACCAGCGCCGCCTCGGCGAGCTGCTCGACCTGTTCAACAGCGCCAGGTTCAGCCGGCAGGGGGAGCACCGCGCCCGCGACCTGATGGGTGAGGTGTACGAGTACTTCCTCGGCAACTTCGCCCGCTCGGAGGGCAAGCGAGGCGGCGAGTTCTTCACCCCGCCGAGTGTGGTGCGTGTGATCGTCGAACTGCTGGAGCCCTCACAGGGCCGGGTGTATGACCCTTGCTGTGGGTCGGGCGGCATGTTCGTCCAGACCGAGAAGTTCATCTACGACCACAAGGGTGATCCGAAGGACATCGCCATCTACGGCCAGGAGAGCCTGGAGGAGACGTGGCGGATGGCGAAGATGAACCTCGCCATCCACGGCATCGACAACAAGGGCCTCGGGGCGCGGTGGGGTGACACGTTCGCCCGCGACCAGCACGCGGATGTGCAGATGAACCACGCGATGGCGAACCCACCGTTCAACATCAAGCATTGGTCGCGCAACACCGAGGACCCGCGCTGGAAGTTCGGCGTCCCGCCGGCGACCAACGCCAACTACGCCTGGATCCAGCACATCCTGTACAAGCTCGCCCCCGGCGGCAGCGCCGGTGTGGTGATGGCCAACGGCTCGATGTCGTCCAACTCCAACGGCGAGGGCGCCATCCGTGCCCAGATCGTCGAGGCCGACCTCGTCTCCTGCATGGTCGCCCTGCCTACCCAGTTGTTCCGCAGCACCGGCATCCCAGTGTGCGTCTGGTTCTTCGCCAAGGACAAGCGCGCTGGGGAGTACGGGGGTGTGGACCGCTCCGGCCAGGTGCTGTTCATCGACGCACGCGACCTCGGCTACATGGTCGACCGCGCCGAACGTGATCTGTCGAACGAAGACATTGCCAGGATCGCTGACACCTTCCACGCCTGGCGCGGCACCCGCTCCGCCGCCCAGAAGAAGCTGAGTTACAAGGACGTCCCCGGCTTCTGCAAGTCCGTAGGCATCCCCGACATCAAGGCCGCGGACTACGCCCTCACCCCAGGCCGCTACGTCGGCTCGGCCGAAGTCCAAGACGACGGCGAACTCCTCGACGACAAGATCCAACGACTCACAAAGGAGCTGCTGGCAGCGTTTGATGAATCAGCGCGCTTCGGAAAAATCGTCCGCGAGCAGTTGGAGCGAATCGGTGAGTGAGTGGCCAACACGTGCGCTGAGCGACCTGATTAGCCTTCAACGCGGATATGATCTTCCAACTAGCACGCGAACCGCTGGCACGGTGCCAGTCGTGGGCTCAGGCGGTATATCCGGCCGGCACAACGAGGCCCGCGAGGAGGGCCCAGGCGTCGTCGTCGGTCGAGCGGGTGCGTCTATCGGGAAGCCCACACTAGTAAAGGGTCCCTATTGGCCACTCAATACCTCGCTCTTTGTCAAAGATTTCAAGGGAAATAACCCGCGCTGGGTGTACTACTTGTTCGAGATCACGGACTTCACCGGATTCAACTCAGGCGGGGCGCAGCCGATGTTGAACCGAAACTACATCGCGGGGCTACAGGTACAGACCCCCGAAATATCGGAACAGCGCGCGATCGCGGACGTTCTGGGGGCACTCGACGACAAGATCGCCGCCAATGACCGGGCTCTGCGTCTCTGCGTGGAGCTGTCCGACGCCAAGTTCACGCAGGCCGTCAAGAATATTAAGCCTGGCGACAGGACGTTTGGCGACATGGCTGAAGTCGGTGGAGGAGGAACCCCGAAGACCTCGGTCGACGAGTATTGGAACGGAGATATTTGGTGGGCGACGCCGACCGATGTGACCGCTCTCGCAGGTCCTTACCTGTTCTCAACAAGCCGCACAATTACACCAGCGGGGTTGAGTTCATGCTCCTCGGCGCTCTACCCTAAGGGTTCAATCCTGATGACATCACGGGCCACTATCGGCGCCTTTGCTGTTACTCAACTGCCGGTGGCGGTGAATCAGGGCTTCATTGTCGTCAATGCTAGGGATTCCAGGTATCAGCACTGGCTCTTCCATGAGATGCGCGCTCGGACATCGGAATTTATTAGTCACGCCAACGGTGCGACTTTCCTTGAGCTGAGCAGAGGCAAGTTCAAGCAGTTCTCGGTTCGGGTCCCTCGTGCAGATATTGCGCACGGCTTCTCTCGAGAAGTGGGTGCGATTCACGCGGCCGCCGCGCAGATGACTGTTGAATCGAGAAAGGCCGCTGAAGCGCGCGACGAACTGCTACCACTACTCATGTCCGGCAAGATCCGCGTACGGGACGCGGAGAGGGTCGTGGAGGGGGTTGTGTGATGGCGGGGCAGTCGGGGTTCAGTGAGGCGGACTGGGAGGGGGTGGCGCTGGAGACGCTTGCTGAGCAGGAGTGGCGGGCGCTGCCGGGGAGCGCTGTCGCGCCGGGCGCCGGGAACGGGCGGGCGTCGTGGGATGACATCGTGCTTCCGGGCCGGGCGCTGGCCGCGATGCGCACGCTGAACCCGCAGGTGCCGGCGGAGTACCTGGAGCAGGCGCTGGCGGAGATCATCCAGCCGACCTCGCAGGATGCCATCGCGGAGAACTACCGGCTGCACCAGATCTGCGTCCAGGGCTATCGGGGGATCAGCTACATTGACGCTGACGGTGTCGAGCAGAACCCCACCATCCGGTTGGTCAGTCATCAGGTCGGCGACAACGAGCTGCTCGCGGTAAACCAGGTCACCGTCCGGACGGCGGAGATCGAGCGCCGTTTCGACGTAGTGCTCTACCTCAACGGCCTGCCGGTCGCGATCTTTGAGCTGAAGCGGGCAGGGTCGGCCAAGGCCGACCTCGACGCCGCGCACGCCCAGTTGGTGACGTACCTGCGTGAGTTCCCGATGGCCTTCCGGTTCGCCGTCGTGACAGTGATCAGCGACGGGATCACCGCCCGCTACGGCACCCCGTTCACGCCGCTGAACCACTACTCGCCCTGGAACGTCGACGATGATGGCAAGCCGGTGAAGCTCGGCGAACCCGTCGATGACGTGCATCTCGGCACCGAGCTCGAGTTTCTGATCGAGGGTGTGTTCAACCCCGAACGGTTTCTCCAGTTGCAGCGCAACTTCACCGCCTTCGACGGCGGGGCCGATGGTTACGCGAAGCGGATCGCGAAGCCCCACCAGTACTTCGCCGTCGCCAAGGCGGTCGGCACGACGGTCGCCGCCGTCGAAAGCAACGGCAAGGCCGGTGTCGTGTGGCATACCCAGGGCTCGGGCAAGTCCATGGAGATGGAGCTGTACGCCCATCTGGTGGCCGTCCAGCCCAAGCTCAAGAACCCGACTCTCGTCCTGGTGACCGACCGCCGGGAGCTGGACGGCCAGCTCTTCGAGGCATTCAATCGCTCCCGCCTGCTGAGCGAGTCTCCGGTCAAGGTGACGACCCGCGCGCAGCTACGCGACGAGCTGGCCAGCCGTGCGACGGGCGGCATCTACTTCACCACGCTGCAGAAATTCGGCCTCAGCAAAGCGGAGAAGGACGCCGGCCTCGATCATCCGCTGCTGTCGGAACGGCGCAACATCATCGTCATCGCCGACGAGGCGCACCGCAGCCACTACGACGACCTCGACGGCTACGCCCGCCATCTCAAGGACGCCCTGCCGAACGCCGCGCTGATCGCCTTCACCGGGACGCCGATCTCCTTCGAGGACCGCAACACCCGCGAGGTGTTCGGCGACTACATCGACATCTACGACCTGACCCGGGCCGTCGAGGATGGGGCGACCGTCCCCGTCTACTTCGAACCGCGGCTGCCGAAGGTCGCTCTGGCTAAGGACATCAGCGAGGAAGATCTCGACCGGGCCGCCGACGAGGCCACGGCCGGGCTTGACGAGGTGGAGCGGACGAAGATCGAGAAATCGGTCGTCGTGATCAACGCCGTGTATGGGGCGCCGGCCCGGCTGGCCTCGCTCGCGAGCGAGATCGTCACGCACTGGGAGACTCGCTCGGGGGAGATGCGCAAGTTCATCGGCTCGCCGGGCAAGGCGTTCATCGTCGGCGCGACCCGCGAGATCTGCGCCCGCCTCTACGACGAGATCGTCACGCTCAGACCGGAATGGCACCACGACGCCGTCGACAAGGGTGTGATCAAGGTCGTGTACTCCGGCTCCGTGCAGGACGTCATGCCGGTGGCGAAGCATGTTCGCCGCGAGGGGCAGAACAAGACCATCCAGAAGCGGCTGCGTGACGCCGAGGACGAACTGCAGATCGTCATCGTCAAGGACATGATGCTCACCGGCTTTGACGCTCCGCCGCTGCACACGCTCTACCTCGACCGCCCGCTCAAGGGCGCCCTGTTGATGCAGACGCTGGCGCGGGTGAACCGCACCTTCCGTGGCAAGCCGGACGGGTTGCTCGTCGCCTTCGCCCCCTTGGTCGACAACCTGAGCCGGGCGCTCGCCGAGTACACCGACACCGACCGGGCCAAGAAGCCGGTCGGCAAGAGCATCGACGAGGCCGTCGACCTCACCACCACGCTTATAGCCTCCCTGAACGCGCTGTGCGCCGGCTATCCGTGGCGGAAGCAGTTGACCGGTGCCCAGAAGAGCTGGGTCAAGGCCGTCTACGGACTTACCAACTACCTGCGCTCCCCGACTACCCCCGGCAACCAGGCTGCGGAAGGCGAGGAGACTCTCGGCGACCGCTTCCGTAAACTGTCCAACCAACTGGCCCGGGCGTGGGCGCTGTGTTCGGGCAGCCAGACTCTCGAGCACCTACGCTCGACGGCGCGGTTCTACGAGGAAGTCCGGGTCTGGATGGGCAAGTTCGACGCCCAGCAGCGGCAGGCCGAGGGCAAACCGGTACCGGAAGAGATCCAGCGGATGCTCGCCACGCTGGTCGCGACCTCGACCGCCTCCGACGAGATCATCGACATCTACGAGGCCGCCGGCCTGCCGAAGCCGTCGCTCTCCAACCTGGGGCCGGAGTTCCACGTCAAGGCACAGTCAGCCTCGAACCCGCATCTCGCGATCGAGGCGCTTCGGGCACTTCTCGTCGAGGAGTCGAGCCAGGTCTCGCGGCACAACCTGGTGCGCCAGCGGGCGTTCTCCAAGCTTATCGCTGAACTGATGCGGAAGTACACCAACCAGCAGCTCACCTCGGCCGAAGTGATCGCCGAGCTCATCGAACTGGCCAAGGAGGTCGCCGCCGAGGGCAACCGCGGCCAGCACTTCAGCCCACCGCTCTCCGGCGACGAACTGGCGTTTTACGACGCGGTCAGCACCAACGAGTCGGCCGTCGCCCTTCAAGGCGATGACGTGCTCGCCCAGATCGCCCGCGAGCTGGTCGCGGTTATGCGCCGTGACGTCAAGACCGACTGGACCGTGCGAGACGACGTGCGCGCCAAGCTCCGATCGTCCGTCAAACGGCTTCTCGTCAAGTACAAGTACCCGCCGGACAAGCAGCCGGAGGCCATCCGCCTCGTGATCGAGCAGATGGAAGCTATGGCACCCCGATACGTCACGGGATAGCGGTTTCGTCCGTTAGAGATCGCCAGTGCACCCGGCTCAGTCGTGGGTATTCGCGTAGATGCTGCGAGATTAGCCGCTGTGTTCGGCGGTCTCGGCGAGCCTGAGGCCGAGCTTTTACGCGACCCGGATGTAGATGGCGTTCTCCGGGTGGATGACGCTGATCATCCGTTTCCGCGCCAGGACTCTGAAAGCATAGTCAAGCGCGGCCGCGCCGCCCTCGGTCGCGAGCCCTTCGCCCCTACCGCTCTCGGCGGACCGTCCACCCGAGTTCCGCAGTTGGTGGTCACACGAATCTGCTGATCATGGCTTTGGCCTGGGGGAACACGTGTAGGGCCGGGAGAGGGCGTGTGTCCACGCCCTGGCCGGCCCTGGCGGGGCTGCCGCGGGGTGATCAGCTGGGGTCGAAGGCGGTGACCCGGGCGGGTGGTGCGATGGAGACGTCCTGGTAGATGGCCTTCTGGGTCGGGCTGAGGGCGGTCGTCTGGGCGACGGTGCCGGCGGGGCCGGCGAGGGTGATCTGCATGATCCGGCCGGTCTGGCGACGCAGGGTGCGCCAGGTTTGCCCGGATCGGCGTTCGGCGACCCGGATGAGCAGGAGCGCGAGCCAGCAGAGCAGCACGTGCGCGCGGATGCGGTGCTCGAGCCGGTGGAACACCGGGCGCAGCAGCAGTTCGCTCTTCATGTCGCGGAAGCCGCGTTCGGCTTCCAGCAAGTTCTTGTAGCCCAGCGCGGCGTCCTCGGCCGTCAGGTCGGGGTCGGAGGTCGCGAGCAGGTACTTGCCGTCGAGGCGTTCCTCGGCCTTGACCTTGGCGCGGTCGATCGCGAGCCGGCCTTTCGGGGTCTGGCGGATCCAGCGGCCGAGCGAGGGGTGGTCGCGCAGCGCGCACTCGGCCCTGACGTGCGCTTGTTCGACCCGCTGGCGGGCGGTATCGGTGAGCTGCCGGTCGCGGTCGCGCTGACGCTGGTCGGCGATGCGGGCGAGTTCGGCCTCGATGCGGTCGAGGTCGGCGGTGCGCCGGGCCTGGTCGCGGGTCGCCTGGTCGGGGTTGTGACACAGGATGAACCGCGTCCCGTCGGCGTCGTCGAGGCGGATCTCCTTGACGCGCAGGTTGTCGCGGACGTCCTGGTAGCGGCCTTGGCGGGACAGGACCTGGTCGACGAGCGGGTTGCCGTCGCGCATCCGCATCCCGGCCAGGTAGTGGCCGCCGGCGCGGCGCAGGTAGGCCAGGTTCGCGGCCGAGGAGAAGCCGCGGTCGACGACGGTGATGACGCGGCCGAGCTTCCAACTGCGCAGGTCGTCGGTGACCTGTTCCAGCACACTCTGGTCGCCTGTGTTGCCGGGCCAGCACCAGACCCGCACCGGGATCCCCTCCCGGGTGACCGCCAGGCCGATCACGACCTGCGGCAGGTCGTCCCGGTGGTCCTTCGACTTGCCGTATTTGCGGAACCCCGGCGCCGGCTCGCCCACGTCGTCGGCGGCGGGCTGGTCGGCATCAGGGGTGTCGGTCTCGAAGTAGGTCGAGGTCGTGTCGAAGAACAGCAGATCCACTTCGAGGTTGAGCAGGTGGGCCACCGAGAAGAACACCGCCTCCTGCACCGCGCCGGCGACGTCGGCCTCGACGAGCAGGTCCATCGCCCGGTAGGCCTGGTCCTCATCCATCGACGCCAGACCCGGCACAACGACGTCCTCGCCGGCCCATTCGGCCGCGGACAGCTTCGACATCGGCGCCAGCGCCCGGTTCGCGACCAGCGCGAACAGCACCCGCTCCACCGCCGTGGTGAACCGCCGGTCCGCGACCGCCTTCTCCAGGGCGGTCGCGATGCCGAGCTCATGCCACAGCCCGTCAAGCAGCCACGTCCCGCCGATCGGCCGGGCGTCCGTGACCTCCATCGGCCCGGCTCCGGCGGCCAGCCCGGTCTCGCCGCAGCCGGCGGGGTCGTCCTGGCCGTCGCCGAAGTGCGTGCGGATCGAGGCGGCCAACCGGCGCAGCCCGTCGACGTCGACCGCCTCGACCCGGCCCAGGTTCATCAGCACCTGGGGCTTGACCGCCCCGTCGACGCGGTGGTTGTGGGCCAGCGCGACGTAGCGCACGACCGACCCGTCGGCGTTCCGCCGCTGCGTGAACCGCAGGTACATGCCCACACCAAACCACACAGACCCAGGCGGAGCAACCACGATCAGACCAGTCGTGTTACCACACTTTCGGCACCGCGAGCCCGATTTCCATGGTCGACAAGCCCGCTACCTGCGACTTCACGTCAGCGATCTTCACTGTGTGCCCACGAACTGCGGAACCCGGGTCCAGGCGACCTCCGTTTCCGGCCACCCGTACGCCTCGCGCAGCCCGACCCGGCGACCAGCCATCCGCTGTCGCTGGTCGCGTCGCTGCGGCGGCCGATGGGAGGCGCGCCGAAGCGTCCGCAACCGCTCGAGATTCGGAACGCTTGTTCGACTCGGTAGATGATATAGAGGTTGGCGCACCCACTGGCTCTTGTCCCTGGTCAGAGTCTCCGAACTGGCCCGCGCTGTCGCCCCGGCCCTGGCAGCGCTTCCTGCGGGGGCCTGTAGGAACAACGGCTCTGTTCCAACTTCTTACAGGACCGCGCTCCCGATCTCTCCTTGTGCCGCAACGGCCTGGCGCGCTGGGTGATCCGGCAGGCAGCATCTGGGCATGCGTGTTCTGTTGCTCGGAGGTACCTGGTTCCTCGGTCGGGCGACGGCGAACGAGGTCCTGGCGCGTGGGTGGGAGCTAACGGTCTTCACCCGCGGGCGGTCCGGTCCCGCGCCCACAGGGGCCGTCGCCGTGACCGGGGACAGGACGAGCCGGTACGACCTGAGCGCGCTCGCGGGCCGCGGGCCGTGGGACGTCGTCATCGACACGTCCGCCACCGACATGGCACCGCGGGAGGTACTAACGTCGGCCACGCTCCTGGAACCGGTGGCCGGCGCCTACGTCTTCGTGTCGACGGTCAACGTCTACCGGGACTGGCCGGACAAGCCGCTGGACGAAAGCTCGGAGGTCCTGGACGCTCCCGCTGATGCCGACGCCGAGTTCGGACGGCTGCCCGCGGACTGGACCGGGCCGGACTGGTACTACGGCCGGCAGAAGGCCGGCGCGGAGAAGGCGGTCCGCGAGACCTTCGGCGAGTGGCGGTCCGTGATCCTACGGCCGGGCGTCATCCTCGGGCCGGGCGAGTATGTCGGGCGCCTGCCGTGGTGGCTCACGCGCGCCGCCCGCGGCGGCACCATCCTGGGACCGGGCGATCCTGGCCGCCGCATCCAGCCAGTCGACGTCCGCGACCTTGCGTCGTTCGCCCTCGACCGGGCCGCCGCAGCCGAGGGAGGCAGCTACAACGTCACCGCGCCGGGCGACGAGACCTTCGGCGACCTTCTGGATGCCTGTGTCGAGGTGACCGGCCGGCGGGGCACCGTCGAGTGGGTCGCCGACGAGGTGCTGGTGGACGCTGGGATACGCCAATGGACGGAACTGCCGCTGTGGCGGACCAACGCCGGCGTGTGGGCTGTCGACTCGTCGGCAGCGCGAGCCGTGGGCCTGTCGACACGGCCCATCCGCGACACCGTGCACGACACCTGGCGATGGATGCAGGCGGGTGGCCGCCCGGTGGACAACCCCCGATGGCACGAGCACGGGATCTCCGCCGAGAACGAGGCAAGGGTGCTGCGCGCCGCCCGGTTGTCGGCGGTACAGACCGAGGTCAGCTCTCCGTCATCGGTGCGACTGGACGAATGAGATCGGCCTGCGCGGGCACCATCGCGGCCCAGTCCTCGATGGCGTCGCCGTAGCCCCGCAGGGCCTGAGCCTGGGCGAAGGCCGGTGTGACGAGCCGCAGGCGGATGGAGTTCACCCGCTGGATCACTCCGGTACCCCGCCAGGAGACCGGAAGCGTGAGGACGGCATCCAGCGCCGCGGCAGCGCCGTCGGCGTCGCCGCAGGCAAGCCGGGCATTCGCCAGATCGGCCTGAGCCTGCGCGACGAACATCGGTGGGCGTTGTTCGGCAGGCAGCGCGCTGTACTGGTCCAGAGCTGCCTGCGCATATGTGCAGGCAGCCTCCGCATCGCCGAGGAGAAGTGCCGTAGCGGCGTTGCTCATGAGCATGCGCTCGATGGTCATGCCGAACTCGCCGTCGATGTCGTGCAGGTCGTCGTGCTCTGAGGAGTCGGTGAGCGCCTCTGCTTCGGCCATGGCTGCCCGTGCCTGGGACGTCTCTCCGAGGTGGGCCCAGGCGCGGCCGGCGATGGCGGCGATCCTGCGGCGTCCAACAGTGCCGACCCCCGGCGCCTCCGCCGCCGCCAGGGCGTGGCGCACACCTTCGGCCGGGCGGCGTTGCCAGTACGCGATGTACGCGAGGGTGCCGTGGGCGAACGCCTGCAACGGGCCGAACTCGATCGTCTGCCCGTACAACGCGGCGGTGCGGGCGAACTGCGCAGCCGGCCGCAGCAACGACAGGTCGAAGCATGCGGAGCCGCAGAGCGCCGCCGCCTCGCCGGCGAGCAGATAAAGCCGGGACAACTGCCGGGGCGCCTTCGTCCGTTCAAGCGACCGCTGAGCGACATCAAGCAGCGCCTGAGCCTGCTGGTAGGCGTTGGGGAGGGTGATCGCGCCGTACTGTGCCGCCAGATGCCGCAGGTCGTCATCGAGCTGGTCGATGGTCAGGTCGGGGAGTGAGCACCCCGCCGCATCGGTAGCGTGCTCCGAGGCCTTCCGCGCTGTCATCTCCGCGCCCCCTGTGGCCGTAACCGGGTCCGGATCCGACGCGGCGGCGCGGTCCCCTGCCACCTGCGGAATCGGTAACGCCAAGCCAGCGGCATCGACTCGGCGACCGAGCGCCGGCATAAGGCGGAGGTCGGCGGTCTCCACGTCTTGCGCGGCTTCGGTGCGTGGGAGCAGGAGATTGAGCCGGCGCGCCTTGCGCTCTCGGTCGGCCTGGTCGCGCAGGGCTATGACCTGGCCGTCCGCGTCCAGAGCCTCGTCGAGCTTCTTGGCGAGCCCCTCCGACGGAACGTTGTGGCCGTTGACAGCCTCGGCGATCTGCTGGCGCCGGTAGCTAGTACGCCGGGCCAGCTCGCTGTTGTTGGTGCCCTTGCTCGCGATGACATGGCGCAGCAGGGCGGACAGCTCGGCGAGTGCGCCGTTCGGCTCCCCCTCGGCGAGCACCGTGCCACCTCCCTGCTGTCGCGGGATGCCGTGGATGCAACGACTAGGGACAGGCATCGCCCCCGCATGTTGCAGTCTGTGCAGGACCTTGTGCCGATTGTGTCATGGCTGCAACGGAAGCCGCACCGGCGAGCGCATGACTCCTCGGTCGGCGGCGCGGTTGTTCGTCCTCCACAGTTCATGATCGCGTGAAGTATCGACGACCGTCGTAGGGCCCGGATCGAGTCCACGGTTCATACATCAACAGGGAAGGTCCCGACCGACATGGTGCTGTCCACGGGGAAGGTCGCCGAGCCGGACGCGGGGCGGCTGCGCGCGGCGATGGTCGAGCGCCTCGCGCGCGGCCTGGACGCGCTCCGTCTTCCGATGTCGGACGCGCTGCAGTCGGCGTTGCTCCGGACGCCTCGCCACCTGTTCACGCCGGGGATTCCGCTGGAGCAGGCCTACGCGAACGAGTCGATCATTACCAAGACCGGCAGCGACGGGCTCAACCTGAGCGCTGTGTCCGCGCCGGGGGTCATCTCGGGGATGCTGGCCCAGGCCGGTGACCTCACGGGGAAGCGTGTCCTCGAGATCGGCAGCGGCGGATACAACGCCGCGCTCCTGCGAGAACTGGTCGGCCCCGCGGGCGAGGTTACGACGCTCGACATCGACCCGGAGGTCATGGACCGGGCGCGTACCTGCCTGGACCTGGCCGGCTACCACGACGTCCGCACCGTGTGCCGGGACGGCGAGTTCGCGGCGTCGGAGTACGCGCCCTTCGATTTGATCATCGTCACGGTCGGGGTCTGGGACGTCGCGCCGGAGTGGGTACGGCAGCTGGCTCCGAACGGCCGTCTTGTGCTGCCGCTGCGCACGCGTGGGCTGACCCGGTCATGGGCGCTGGACCGGGACGGCGACCGGCTGGTGGGCACAAGTCAGATTCAGTGTGGCTTTGTCCCAGTGCAGGGCATCGGCGAGCACCGCGGCCGGTCGGTCACGCTCGACGACGCGGGGGTGAGTGTCTGGCTGGACGAACTCGGCCCGGTGGACACCAGCGGGCTGGCCGGGGTGCTGACCCAGCCGCGCGCCGAAAGGTGGACCGGCGTCACGCTTCGGCGAGGCGAGCTGTGGGCCGACCAGGACCTGTGGCTGCTCGCCACGCCGCAGGCCTGTCAGATGACCAGCAGCGAGGACGCTGTCGAGCGAGGCGTGGTTGCCCCGTCCTGGCGCATCCTCACGCCGGCCCTGGCAGACGGCGACAGCCTGGCCTACCGCGCCCGGCTTCGGCCGCTGGATGACCCCGCGACGGTCTTCGAGATCGGCGCCTTCGGTCACGGCCCGCGCGGCGCTGACCTGGCCGAGCAACTCGCCGAGGAGATCCGCGGCTGGGAGCGGGCCCGCCGCGAAGGCGCCGAGCCGCGGCTGACCGTCGTCCCCGCTCGCGCCCCTGGCGAGAGCCTTCCGGACGGCTACGTCATCGCCAAGCGTCATTCCACGCTGGTCCTCTCCTGGGACCGCGCTACCTCCGCAACACCCTCACCAGATAGGAGCGCGCCATGACCGCCCCCACCACCACGGTGCCGTCGCTCGACGCCGACGAGCTCGGGTTCGACGAGTTCGACCTGGACGTGAGCATCGTGACCGCCGGCCTGCCCGCCAGCGGCTTCGACTCGGCCGACTGCACCAGCGACAACTGCTCCGCCACCGCCGAGAGCGCGGGCGTGACCTGCGAACAGCAGTAGATGGGCTGCGCCGGCTGACCCACGATCAGTAGCCCCAGGCCGATCGGAGGAAGCGTGGCCGTCCCGGGCTGCCCGGGACGGCCACGGCAGCGAAGGAAGGCGGGAATGGTCCGCTACCGGGACATCGACGTTGTGGTCCTTCGGGCGAGCGCGCGCGACGGCGTGGCTGATCGACGAGAGTGGCCGGACCTGGCAGATCAGGACCCCGAGCGGGTCCGCCAGTGGCGGGATTGGCTGCGCCAGGCCTGGGGCGACGAGGAGTTGGTCGAGGCGATCGAGGTCGCCAGCCCAGCTCTCGCCGCGGCGGTCCGGGAGATCAACGAAAGTGACTCCATGGCGCCCCCGCGGGTGCGCCGGGCCGTCGAGTCGGTGATGTTCTATCTCCTGCGCATGACGACGAGGTCGACACCGTTCGGCCTCTTCGCGGGCGTTGCGCTGGCGGCATTGGCGGATCGAACACGAGTCCGCTGGGGCGGTGCTCCGCGGCCGGTCGCGCGCCCGGATGCTCGATGGCTGTCCGAGCTGGTCTCCGCGCTGGAATCCGACCCGGCGGTGCTGCGCGAGCTGCCGGTCATGGTGAATTCGCTGGCCTTCGTCCGCGGGGACCGGATCGTCGTTCCCTTCCAGGCTCGGACCGATGAATCCGGCGGCGTGTCCCTGGTGGATATCGAGGTACGCCACAGTGGCCCAGTTCGAACTGTCCTGCGGGCGGCACAGGACCCCAGCCGACTCGCCGACCTGGCGACCGAGCTGGCCGCCGGCTTCCCCGACACGCCGACACAGATCGTCGATCGGCTGCTCGCGCAGCTGGTCGCGACCGGAGTCCTCATCAGCGGTCTGCATCCGCCAGCAGACGTGACCGATCCGCTGCGCCATCTTCGCGAGCGGCTTCGTTCGCTACCGGACGCCGGATGGTCCGGCCTGCGCCAGCTGGAGGAGATCGGAGAACTCCTCCGCGACTACGGCGCCGCGCGTACGGCACGCGAACGATCGGAGCTGCGCGCGACAGCGACCGCCCGAATGACGGCGCTGCACGACCGGCCCGGGCCGGTGCTCGCCGCCGACCTGTTGCTCGACGCTGACATCGCGCTGCCGCGCGCGGTGGTTCGTGAGGCCGCGACCGCGGCGGCAGCACTGGTCCGGCTCGCGCCCTATCCCGCGGGCGGGCCGGCGTGGCGGACGTGGCACAGGCGGTTTCTCGAACGCTATGGGGAGGGCGCCATCGTCCCGCTCGGCGAGGTCGTCGATGCCGACCGCGGGCTTGGCTACCCGGCCGGCTACCGGGGTACGGCCGCCAGACCGCCGGTTCACGCGGTGCTGGCACGCGACCATGCGCTCCTGCGCCTCGCTCAGCGTGCCGTGCTGCACGGCGCGGACCTCGTCCTCGACGACCGCATGGTGGCGGAGATCGCCGCCACCAGCCAGGCGGCCGACGAGCCAACCGCCGTCGCGCATACGGAGCTGCGCTTCGCCCTGCACGCGGCCTCTCCGCAGGCGCTCGATCGCGGGGACTTCAGGCTTGTCCTCGCCAGCGCGGCCAGGAGCGCCGGCACGTCTATCGGGCGCTTCCTGTATCTGTTCGCCCAGTTGGACCGTGACCGCCTCGGCCGCGCGTTCGCGACCGTGCCGACGCTGAACCCGGGTGCGATCGCGGTCCAGGTGTCGTGCCCGGCGCTCATGCCACGGTCACAGCACCTCGTCCGGACACCGGCCCTGTATCCCTTGCTCCGCCTCGGCGAGCACTGGCCGCCCGACGACACGAAGAACATCGACTTTGGGGATCTCGCGGTCACGGGTGCCGCGCGCCGCCTCATGCTGGTGTCGCTCTCGACCGGCCAGGTCATCGAGCCGATGTCGCTGCATGCGCTGGACTTCCAGCTCGCGACCCAGCCGCTGGCCCGCTTCCTGTCCGAGATCACCACAGCCCTCGCCGCGCCATGCGTCCCGTTCTCCTGGGGAGCTGCCCGCGGTCTGCCCGTGTTACCGCAGGTCCGTTACGGGCGCACCGTCCTGCACCCTGCCGTTTGGTCGTTGACCTCGACGGACTTGCCGGGTCGACATGCCTCGCAGCTCGAGTGGGAACGGGCGTGGCAGCGGCTACGCGACGTCTACCGGATTCCGACGTCGGTCTACATGGGCGAGCGCGACATCGTCGTGCAGCTCGACGTGTCCGAGCCCGCGCACCGCGGCCTGCTGCGCTCCCAGCTCAACCGGGACGGCACGATCCTGCTCACCGAAGCACCCGACAGCACAGTCTTCGGCTGGATCGACGGCCGTCCGCACGAGATCGCGCTCCCGCTCGTCCGCTTCGACCCGGAGCGCTCTCCCACTCCTCCGCTGCGCCGCCGGCCGGTACGGATCGTCCGGCACGCCGGCCACCTCCCCGGCGCTTCGACCCGGCTCTACGCGCGGCTGCACGGGAACCCCCGCCGCCAGACCGAGATACTGACCGCCCACCTGCCCGAGCTACTCGCCGTCTGGCCATGCACGGAGCCGGGCGCGTCCCCTGGCCTGTGGTATTTGCGACACGGCTCGGACGTCCCCCACCTGCGTCTTTGGATCGGCCTGGCCACGCCGGATGCCTACGGCGACGCGACCCGCCATCTCGGCACCTGGGCGGAACGCCTCTGCCGTACGGGGCTTCTGCACACGCTGGAACTCCGCACCTACCGGCCCGAAGTCGGCAGATACGGCACCGGGCTGACACTGGCCGCGGCCGAGGCCGCGTTCGCCGCCGATTCCACCGCCGCGCTCGCGCAGCTCACCCTGACGACGACGCCGTCGGACCTGGATCCGCGAGCAGTCGCCGCCGCCAGCATGATCGACCTCGCGGCGGGATTCTTGGGCGGCCGGGACGCTGCGGCGCGGTGGTTCACGCACCACGTCCCGCACGGAGGCAGTCCGCGCCTCCCCCGAGACCTTCGCGAGCAGGGCCTCCAACTGGTAACCCCGGACCGCGCGGAGCTACTCACGAACCAGGAACCACTCATCGCGGCGTGGGTACAGCGCCGACAGGTCATCCGTGCCTACCGCCGCCACCTTGACCAGCCTGACGCGAACGACTTCGCGCCCGATATGGACTCGGTGCTCGCATCGCTACTGCATCTGCAGCACGGCAGGCTGATCGGACTCGACGCAGAGTCCGAACAGTTCTGCCTACGGCTGGCCCGTGCCATCGCGCTGACCTGGAACCTGCGAACGGCGAAAGACCACGATGAGCACCAGCGACGATCTGTTGCGTGAGGCCGACCAGCAGGCTCGACGGCTCGCGCAGCCGGCGCCGCCCGCCTCCACCAACCCTCCCGGACAGGCGCTGTCCAGCGGCAGCGTCGGAACCGCACTGCTGTTCATCGAGCGCGCCCGAGTCGGCCTCGACAGGTGGCAACGCGCGCACCGCCACCTGCTCGACGCCACCGCACGGCCCGTCAGCGATCACGACACGGCCGGGCTCTACCTCGGTGCCCCCGCCATCGCGTTCGTCCTCGATGCCGCGGCCGGGCCATCCGCTCGCTACCGGGAGGCCCTCGCCGCGCTCGACGAGGTCGTGGCACGGCTGGCCCATCGCCGATCCCGCCGCGCCCTGGAACGGATCAAAGCGGGCAGACTGGCGGACTTCGCCGAGTACGACCTGTTCCTCGGCCTGACCGGACTTGGCGCCCTCCTACTACGTCGCGCTCCCACCAGCAGCGCGACGGAGCATGTCCTGACCTACCTCGTCGCGCTGACCCGGACGCTGACTGTCGACGGCGACACCCTGCCCGGCTGGTGGGTCGGCCACGACCCGCAGCGCGGCCAGGCCGCCGCCTTCCGCGGCGGCCACGCGAACATCGGCGTCGCCCACGGAATCGCAGGCCCGCTCGCGCTGCTCAGCCAGGCCGCCCGCCGCGGGCTCACCGTCAACGGTCACCTCGAAGCAATCGCGACGATCTGTGCGTGGCTCGACAGCTGGCAGATTGACGGCCCCACGGGACCGTTCTGGCCACCGCACATCAATCTCGCCGAACTCCGCTCCAGCCACTGCGCGCGGAACCAGCCAGGCCGGCCGGGCTGGTGCTACGGCACCCCGGGCATCGCCCGCGCAGGCCAACTCGCCGCCTTGGCGCTCGGCGATCCGCAGCGCCGCCACGCCTACGAACAGGCGCTGCTGGCCTGCCTCGACGACCCGGCCGAGCAGACCCTCCTCACCGATCCAGGGCTTTGCCATGGACACGCTGGGCTCTACCAGACCGTCCGTCGCGCCGCCGCCGACGACCCCACAGGTGCCCTAAGCACGCGCCTTCCACAGCTGGTAGGCGAACTCCTCCGAGCCACCCACGCGGCGCCCGCCCAAGGACCCGGGCACCGCGGCTTCCTGAACGGCCTCGCCGGCACGGCGCTGGCGCTCCACACCGCTGCCGCCGACACCCTGCCAATCTCGGGATGGGACGCATGCCTGCTGATCAGCTAGCCGAACCCATGAACGTCGACTCCACCGAGCAAGCGGTTCTGTCGCTACTGACCGGCCGACGAGCCGTCGGCCTGACCACCGCAGCCACCGGACTTGAAACGGCGGACCTTCAGGCCGCCGCCGAGATATACCGCGCTGCCGGGCGTGCCGCACTCACCGCCCACCGGGCCGCCGGCTGGCAGCAGGTCTACCTCCGCTTCCGCGACTGGGGCCGCGCCGACGCGGTCGCGGCGACCCACCTCCTGCCGATCCTGCTCGACGCCGAACAAAGCGGCATGCTCGACGCCTGGTGGTTCATCCGGAAGCATCCCTGCTGGCGGCTGCGGCTACGTCCCTCCGGGCCGGGGCCGGCCGACGCCGCCGGAGTCGGTGCCGCGCTCGATCGCCTCACGGCGGCTGGGCACCTCGATGCGTGGTGGCCAGGGATCTACGAAGCCGAGACGGCGGCCTTCGGTGGTGGGCTGGCGATGGACGCCGCCCACGAGCTGTTCACCGCGGACAGCCGCGCCATCCTGTGCCTCGCCGCGACCCCCGCCGTGAGCCGGCCCGGGCGTCGGGAGCTGTCGATCCTGCTGTGCGGCGCGTTCCTACACGGTGCCGGCCTCGAATGGTACGAGCGCGGCGATGTCTGGGCCCGGGTCTGCGCGGAGCGTCGCCTTCCTGTCGATGCCTCCGCCGGCCAGGTCGCCGCGCTCAGCGAGACCGTCACCGTCTTCCTCAGAGCCGACACCGCACCCAACGAGCCGATCTTCGGAGCTGGCGGCCCGGCCGCGACCCACGCGGCCTGGGCCAGCGCGTTCACCCAGGCGGGCCGACGCCTCGCTGAGGCGAACCGGACCGGCCGACTCCACCGAGGTCTACGCGAAGTTCTTAGCTACCACGTGCTTTTTCACTGGAACCGGATCGGCCTGGCCGCCCGCCACCAGGCGCTCCTGGCCCACGCCGCCCACCGGGCGATCCTCGGGCCCAGCTCGCTGCCGAAGCCCCAACGCGCCCGGCCTTCCGCGCCACCGACCGGCCCATGAGCGGCCGTCGTCTGATCCGGTATGTTGCGACGCAACGTGTGGCGCTGCGTACTACCGGTCACGGGACTATCGGCCCACCACTGTCGCTGACGCATTCCTGAAAGCGGTGTGGTGATCGATGTCCCCGGTACCTCTTCTGCTCGTCGACGGGCACAACCTGCTTTTCCGCGCCTGCTTCGGGACCCCGGCCCAGATCTACTCCCGTGACTCGGCGCGGCGCGACATCACGACCCAGTTCATGTTCTTCGCGCTGCTCCGCAAGGCCGTCACCGCCGAGCTGGGCAGCTGGCCCGAGGTGTTCGTCGTCTTCGACGGCGAGCACGGCGCGGCCAGCAGGCAGGCCACCGACCCCGGCTACAAGGCCAACCGTCCCAGCGACGACCAAGCCCGCCGGCCACTGGGCGCGCTCGCCGACATCAAGACCGGCCTCGACCTGTTCGCCGTCACCTGGCTCGAACTCGCCGACGCCGAGGCCGACGACATCATCGCCACCCTCACCCACACGGCCCGGCTCACCCGGGACGTGCTGATCCTGTCGACCGACCAGGACTACTACCAGCTCCTCGCCGAACCCGCAGGCCAGGGCGGGTCGGTCCGCATCCTGAACACCGCCCGCCGCCCCGGCACCCGGCTCGTCGGCCCGGCCGACGTCCTCGCACGGTACGGCGTCACCCCCGCCCAGTTCCCCGACCTGCGCGCCCTCGCCGGCGACCCAGCCGACAACATCCCCGGCATCCGCGGGGTCGGCACCAAAACCGCCGCCGCGCTGCTCGCCGACGGACTCACCCTCGACCACCTACCCACTTCCGGCCGACTCGGGGGCACCCGAGGAGCAGCCATCCAGGCCGCCTGGCCCCAGGTCCTCGCCTGGCGCGACATGATCCGCCTGCACTGTGACGTGCCCCTGCCGCACGTCCCCAGCGGACTGCCCATCCCACCGCTGCCGATCCCCGGCGAGATCATCACCAAACTCGGCCTCTGGTGGTCTCCCGGCGTCTCCGCCACGCCGACGACCTCATGAGCCGGCCCGGCGATCCTCGACGGCCCGGGACGCTGCTCGCCGTGATGGCCCACCCCGACGATGCCGAACTGTGGGCCGGCGGAACCATCGCCCTACACGCCGAAGCCGCCCAAGCCACCATCGCGATCCCACCCGCCGAACCAGCCCGCCTGGCCGAGGCGACAGCTGGAGCCGACACCCTCGGCGCCCACCTCCACATCCTCGACGCTCATCCCATCGCGGAAGCGATCAGCGCACTGATAGCCCGGCTACGCCCCGAGATCGTCGTCACCCACCCGGCCACCGACGTCCACCCGCACCACCGCGGCGTCGCGGAGGCCGTTCTCGCCGCCGTCCCCGACGCGGTGATCAGTACCGGGTTCCCGCGGCGGCTCTACAGCTGCGACAGCTACAACTCCCTGACCCTGGCCGGTCCCGTACCCGCCGCCACGATCATCGACATCACCACGACGTACTCGACGAAGATGCGCGCACTCGCCGCCCACAGCGTCACCCAGCCGATCAACGACCACTTCGGCCCCATGGCCGACACCCTCGCCCGGCTCTGGGGCGCTCGCATCGGTACCCAATACGCAGAACTGTTCACTCCGATCCCCCTCCTGGGACGCCTACCAGGCGCCACCCAGTTGTGACCGACTCACCGCCAGTTCACTATCGCGCGGATGGGAGAACAGACGAAATGACCGTGGAACCACAGGCCGGTCCCGGTCTCCGCGCGAACGACGAAAACGCTCGTGCTGGTGAGCTCGCGCAGGCGGTGACCATGTGGGGAGAGCGGCTGGGCGCGGACGTCGACCGCCGGGCGCTGCTGTTCCAGCTCAGCGGCGCGTTCGCGCTCGCCGACGCGGCACCCGTGTTCGAACGCATCAGCGACGACCAGCAGCGGCTCGCCCGTGTGCTCGACGACCCAAGCCGGCTCGACGCCGCCACCCTTGACCGGGCAGAGACCGTCATCGCGGACTGTCGACGTCACGGCGACGTCCTCGGACCAGCTGCCGCTCTTCAGTGCGTCATGGCCGAACGCGACGTGCTCGCCGCGATCCTGCGCAGCCTCCCGCCGGCCGCGCCGGCCCGCCGGGCACGGTCCGTCTACGCGGAGCTGACCCAGCTGGCCGGCTGGCTGCTGTTCAACCTCGGCGACTACCGCACGGCGAGCCACTACTACGACGAGGCCAGGGCGGCCGCACATGCGGCCCAGGACACCGACCTGGTCACCTACGTCCTGTGCACGATGAGCCATCTGGCGACCTGGACCGGACAACCTCGCGTCGGCATCGACCACGCCGTCGCCGCACAGACCTGGGCCAGACGCACCGGCAACCCCCGAGCGGTGGCCTACGCCGCCGACGTCGCCGTCCGGGCCTATGTCCATGACGACGACCAGCACAGCGGCTGCGACGAGGCGTTGGCCCTGGAGCACGCTGCCACCGCGACGATCCGCGACGACGACCCGGCCGCTGACCGCTGGTACTTCTTCGACGAGTCCTTCCGCCTGGGTACCGAGGCCGAGGCAAGCCTGCTGCTCGGCCGGCCCGCCGCGGCGCTCGACGCGGCCAGCCGCTCCTTGCCGCTCATCAACCCGACCAACCTGCACAACCGGGTCATGACCCAGACGATGCAGGCCGAGGCCATCATCCACCAGGGCGACGGCCCCGCCGCCTGCCCGCACATCGTCGAGATCGCGAAGCTGACCATGGCCAACAGCAGCGGGCGCATCAACGACCGCATCGTCCACCTGCGCCAGGCCCTTGAGCCCTGGAAACGTACCGCCGCCGTCCGGGACCTTGACGAACAGCTCCGGCTCTACCGCCGCCCTGCCGAGCTGCTCAGCGAGATCACGAACAGGTCATAGGCGTCGAAGTAGTCACCCGAGCTACCAGGAACCTGGCCAGCCAGCTCCCAGCCCCAGCTCCGATAGATCGCGTGCGACGTGTTGGCTGCCGGGTTCACCGCCAGCGTCGCGCGTTCCTCCGAACGCCCCGCCAACAGCAGGTCATGCAGCCCGCGACCCACGCCACCGCCCTGGAAGGCTCGGCGTACCTCGATCTCGGCGAGTACGAACGTCCGCGATCCGGTCTCGACCACGAACCCGGCCTCCGGCCCAGGACGCAGGCCCACCCACCAGTGCGTGTCACCGGCCGGCAGCGGATAGCCGAACGTGAAACCGACCAGCCCGGCGCCAGGCGTCGACGCGAACGCGACCTCAAAGCCCGGACGCAGCTGTGCTCGCGCGAGCCGGTCCGCGAACGCCGTCACCTTCCGATCGCCCACCTCCGCCCCGTAGGCGTCGGCGTACACAGCAAGAAGGTCATCGGTGCGTGCCTGCGCCGTCTCGGCCACCGAACGCTGGAACTCCGCAGCAGCGGACATGCCACCAACCCCAGACCCGGCAGTGCCGTCGACAGAACCCATATCCGCCTATCCGATCCCCCGCCGAGCGCCGCGTCCACCGATCCATGAGGACGAGCGGGTTACCGTGCCTGCTCACGGCCTCTCACAGCCACATTCGTTGAGCAGGTGAGCCCTGGTCTTGCCGGGCGCCCTCGGACGTGAGGCCCCGGCAGACTGCTACTCACGCCGAACGTGCTGAGCTGGTTGACAAGCTGCTAGCCGGCCTAATGATCACGATGTTGGCGGTGGAGGCGGCCTTCCGGGCGGTGACGCGGGACGGGTTGGCACTGTCGCGGTCGTCCGGGTCTGATCTCGCCGAGCCGCGGCACCGTGGACCGGTGGGTGGTCACGACTCGCGGACTGACCGGGTGATGTGGGCGAAAGACATACCAAGTACGACGCCAGGGGAGTACAGTGTCTTCGCAGCCAAGTCGAGGGGGATGGCGTGGATAGCGTCATGCAGTCTTCGGAAGTGCTTACCGGCGACGCGGAGAACCTCAGGGAGGCTGTCGTCGCCCACCGATCGGAGCATCCCGCGCTTGCGCGCCTCTATGACACGGCTACGGCGGCCGACAATCACCACGAAATTACCTCGTACGACCGCATGCATCATCGACACAACCGATCCTGACGGCGGCCTGGGACGAGGGTTCGCGCTTGTCCGCGGAAATTGCTGGTCGAAAGATCACTAGCCTGCTGGTCAAGGTTGCCTCGCGGTGCAACCTAGCGTGCGATTATTGCTACATTTATGAGCATGCTGACCAAAGTTGGCGCCATCAGCCTCGTCTGATCTCGTATGAGACGACCGATCTCCTCGCCCGCCGACTGGCCGAGTACGTGGAGCGCGTCGCTGTTCCTCGGATGTCGGTCATTTTTCACGGCGGCGAGCCGCTGCTTCTCGGCGTTCCTCGCCTTGTCGAGCTTGCCAAGCGCATACGTGCGGCCGTCGCGCCCGCCACTAGGATAGATATAGGGCTCCAAACCAACGGTGTGTTGCTCGATGAGGAAGCACTCACTGCATTCGGCAAAGCCGAAATAGGGGTGTCGCTTTCACTCGACGGCCCATCCGAGGTCCATGACCGACACAGGCCTCTGCGAAATGGGAAGCCGAGCCATGCGGGAGTTATGAATGCGCTCCGCTTGTTAAGAACACGACCCGACGTCTTCCTTGGAGTTATCGCAGTCATCGACCCAGAAGCCAGCCCGCAGGACACGGTGCGATGGTTCGGCGCGCAAGGAATTCCGGCTCTGGATCTCCTACTCCCTGATGCCAATCACGCCACGCCACCACCTGGGCGCGACCGCGAGCTGGGGATCTATGCCGACTGGCTGACCCATGCGTTCGATACTTGGTTTGACGAGTTCCCCCAGCTGCGGCTAAGGACCTTTGATGCGCTGCTCGCGTCCCTTTGTGGCCTTCCGAGCAGTACGGACGCCTTCGGAATCGGTGACGTCAGCCTGCTAACCGTCGAGACCGACGGCGGTTGGCATGATCTCGATGTCCTGAAGACCACCTACGACGGGCGGACGAGGCTCGATCTGTCACTAGCCACCGCCGGCATCGCCGAGGCTGCAGAATCACCCACGATCCAGCAGCATGCCTTCCTGCTTAGCCCCGAGGGGCTCTCGGCGCAGTGCAGGTCCTGCCCAGAAATGACTGTCTGCGGCGGCGGCGCGGTCGCCCACCGCTACCGACCAGGATCGGGTAGTGGCGGGTTCGCTAACCCGACCGTCTACTGCCGCGAGATGCT
Organism: Pseudofrankia coriaricola; assembly: GCF_001854805.1. Taxonomy (GTDB): domain Bacteria; phylum Actinomycetota; class Actinomycetes; order Frankiales; family Frankiaceae; genus Pseudofrankia. Next base: position 14,585 of record NZ_MBLO01000044.1, on the reverse strand, counting down.
CGGGCTCATCACACACGCGCGCGCACGCCTGATCGCTACAGTCAATGACGAGCAGGCAGCATTACGAACAGAACCTTACAGCGGGATAGACTGGGACGAAATCGACGCTCCTTCCGCAGAAGGACGGGGCGAGCTTGAGCGGATACTCGCCGCATGGCGCGAAACGTCGTATAGACGTCTTGCCGACGCAGTCGCCGCGGCCGGACCCGAAGACAAGTCGGCCAGCCGCCTACGGCTCGCAGGCCCGGAGGTAAAGCGGGCCGTGGCGACCTACGCATCCACACAGTTATGGTTGCGTATCCGTGAGGCCGATGCCGAGGGCCGTCCCCTTCGAGCACTCGACGGCACCGTGCTCACGTCGGAACAGCTGGGATTCGACGACATCGCTGGGCTTGTCGACCTCGAACCTCGCACGGAGCCGGCGCTTCACCGTGAAGACCGGCTTCTGCAGATGCCATTCGGACCGCCAATCGAGTTCCTCCCGGCCAGCGCTGCGGAAGCCGACGATCATCGCGTGAACCTTCGGCGGTCACTCGCGGTAGTTGGAGCTTATTCACCGGCGATGCTCGCGGAACTGACACGCCTGTGCTGCGATATTCAACTCATCCGAGATCTCAGTGCCGACCCTGACAAGAGCGTGTCTTTCTCCGACGACACGGTTCCCGGCGGACTCTATATCTCCCCGCCAGCACGCTGGGACGCTGCGGCGCTGTTCGACGTGGCGGACAGTCTGATTCACGAATATCGGCACCAAAAGCTCTACTTGATCGGGCGTTCCATCTCACTGGTCTCGGTCGACAGGCCATTGGTTCGTTCGCCCTGGCGTGAGGAACCTCGACCCCCGTCTGGCCTTTTGCACGCTGTGTTCGTGTTCGTGGAACTGCTGTCCTTCTGGGCATGGGCGGTGGACGGCGGCGCACCCGAAAAGTTACGCGAACGGGCGCAGGAAAACACCTCGGCCATCCTGGCGCGACTAGCTGACGGTTTCGAAACTCTGCAGGCATGTCGGCTCACCCCGCAAGGCCGCGACCTGTGCGACCTGCTATACCATAGGTATACTGAATACGCGCGCCGGCCGGGGCGGTGATGACCAAGGCTGGCAGGAAAATACGCACGGAGGATCTACCACGGCCAGTCGTCCGTATTCCGAAGGACCGCCTCCCCGCAGAATCCCGTGCGCGGGACGACTTCCTACAAGACTACTTCGCGGAATGGGTTCCGGTCGTCGAACTGGTCGGCGACGTCTGGCACGTAACGCCGAGTCCGCCGCCACGTGCCTCCTACTACGTGGATGAGCGGTTCACAGAGGGCCTCAGATGGTGGTCGTCGCGTTTCGGGTTGACCCGTGTCCGAGACACTCCAGTAGCCCGCGGGCGCGTGTGTGGCGTAGAAGTCTCCCTCTCGGACGCGTGGACTTTACACACTTTTTCTCAGGCTATCCGGGAATGCGGCAGTGCGGTCAAGATCGTTATCGCCCACATCGACGATCATGAGGATCTGGGTAGCCCCCGCCTCGGCGTAGAACGAGGTGCATTGCGGGACCTCATAACAGGCCGCACAGTAGACTTGGCAGACCCCGAAAGCTTGGTGGGAGCGATCGAGAGCGGCGCTGTTGGAATTGGGAGTTTCCTGCTCCCACTATTGTGGTCGTCGCACAACGTGGAGATACGCCATCTCCGGCAGGAACCGCCCCGGTCGCGAACAGACGGTCGCTATGGCATAAAACTCGATACGGCACCTGACTGGCTACTCTCGTCGGGACAGCCAAGATTGGTCTGCAAGGTGGTCGATGAGCCCGCAGAATGCGAATTGCTGGTCACCTCACGGCCAGACCGCTGGCTGGCGAACGTGCCCGAGGACGCCCTTCTCCTCTTGCACATCGACGCAGACTACTTCTCCAACCGCTATGACGGAGACAGTGACTGGCGTTCGCACGCTCGTATCCACGACGCGGATCAGCCACGCATAGACGACGAGATAGACAAAGTCATCGAGGCGTTGCGGCCACATGCGGGAAAGATAGTTGCGACGCACCTAGCCCTGTCGCCTGGGTTCTTCCCTGCAGAGTTCTGGCAGGGTACAGTTGGCCACATCTGTCAAGGTCTTGAACGGCTTCAGCTTAGTTCGATGGGAGACGACGGCGACAGCATGGACGTGCGGCTTGTCGCCGGCAGGGGAAGCCCAGGGCGCGGTGGAGACCAGGGCGGGCGTTTCTGGCACATTTTTGATGGCGACAAGCGGGCGGGCCGTATTTGGATCAATATTGTGGACACGGCGGGTATTGGGGTGCACCCGAGCCTCACCATCGAGCTCAACAAAGCCAGTAGGGGGCACGGGATAGGGACCGAAGCGTACCGCCTCGCGGCGCTGGCGAGCGACCATCCGACAGTGTGGCTTCATATGCGCAAGAGCAATGTCGCAAGTAGGCGAGCGGCCGAGAAAGCTGGCTTCGACGTGGTCGTAGTCCCAGAGGACCGCCAGCTGGTAATGCGCTGGGACCGGCGATCCGAAGAACACTCGACCGCGCCATCCGCTTGACGACGTGGTAGTTCGTAGGCCCGCTCTAACTGGCATCTTCTCGTTGGTATTAGGTGCGTATCCAAATGCAAGCTCGATGTTATCGGCAAATGCTGGAAAGGCAGAATACTTGTGTGCGGGACGCTTCGTTCGGGATTGGGCGGTTCTACGGAACAGGTCCGGGGTGGATTTTAGAGACGGCTACGGTGCTGGCTCGGCTCGGCTCGGATCGTTCGTCAGGTGACGGCGTGGCGGTAGGTGAGCAGGTTTCGGTGGCCGGCCATGACGATGTCGGCGGTCTCGACCGGTGTTTCGCCTGCATGGTAGGTGCGGCGCATCGTGAGGACGGCGACGCCTGGGGGTAGCGCGAGGGTCTGGACTTCGGTGGGGGTGGGTGGCCGGGCGGTGATGTCCTCGGTGACGGAGTCGATGGGCAGGCCGATTGTGTCGAAGCGGGGGATGACGCCGACGGCGGTGCCTGTTTCGGGTAGTTCGATCGGTGTTCCGGCTGTGAGGGCTGCGGGTTCCCAGGAGACGGCGGTCTGGGTGGGTGTTCCGTCGTAGCGGTAGAGGTAGCGGGTGACGACGACGGGGTCACCGGGCTGGATTGCGAGTCGGGTGGCGATGGTTTCGTCGGCGGTCTCGCGGGTGGTCTCGTGGTCCCAGGTGGCGTGGCCGCCGGAGGCCTCCGCGGAGTGTGCGAACGGTGAGGTGGGTTCGCCCGTGGTGGTTGGTCGGCGCTGGTAGTGGTCGTTGGCGATCCGGCGGATCGTGGGGCGGGTCTGGACGAAGGTGCCGTGCTGGCCGCGGGTCTCGATGAGTCCTTCGGCTTGGAGTTGGGCGATGGCTCGTCTGATCGTTTCCTGCGCGGCCGCGTGGGTGCGGGCGAGTTCGCGGTGGGGCGGGAGGCGGGATCCGGGTGGATATTCGCCGGAGGCGATCTGGGCGCGTAGTGACGCGGCGATCCGTGTGTAGGGCGGCCCGTTGGGCGACATGCCCTAGACCATAGCGAGAACCGTTGCCCCGCAGCGCTATTGCATGCCATAAGGCGCATAGACATGCCTTAAGGCATGGGTTACTGTCGGCCCACGCCTCCGGCCGCCGACCCCGCGACAGGCTGGCGTATCCGTCTACCGCACCCCCTTGGTCTGGAGGATGCGATGGCCCATCCTGTGCCACGCTCCCTGCCCACCCCCACCTTGGCCACGCCCGTAGCCGCTCCCGACACCCCGCCAACCCCGATGGAGCCGGCCGGACCCGCGACGCTGGCCAAGGTGACGTGCCTGGCCACGCCACCGGCCCGACCGCGCCCGGCAGTCGGCTACGTCTGCGTCTTTGACGACGAAGACGTCGTCAACGGTCTACACGGACGGCTCACAGGTCACGCGGAACGCGCCGGCCTCGACCTGGTCGAGGTCTACGTCGACCGGCCGGCCAGCGCCGACGACGGCGACCGCCCCGGACTGCACCTCGCGATCGACGAGATCGCTCGCCACCCTGAGGCGCTGCTGCTCGTCCCGGACCTGTCGCACCTGCCGACCGCCGCGGCCGGCCGCGTGGTGTTCGACGAGCAGTACGCCACCGTCGTGACCGAGATCCACGCACTCGACGCTCACCCGGCGCCCGTGGCCGGTGCGGGCCGGGCGCGGTTGACCGCGGAAGGCACATTCGAGGTGATGGTCGAACCGGACGACGACGTCGCCGGTGTGATCGCGACGCTGCGACAGCTCCCCGCCGCCGCCCGGTTCCTCGAGGCTCTGGGCGACGTCGAGACGACGCTCGTCTTCCTGCCCGCCCCACTGCCAACCAAGGGTTCCGGACCGCTCGGTGACCCGATGCCGTTCGCCTACGCGGTCCCGACCGGCTCGACCGGCCGGGAGCTGGTCGGTCTCACCGCCGACGACCTCGCCGACAGGCTGCATGCCGCGCTCGCCGGGATGTCGCTCGGGCCGCAGGACGAATGCGTGCTGACCTGGCTGGCGACCCAGACCGCCGAACGTGCCCTCACCATCAGCAGCCTTCTGCGACGAGCCCGGGCTCGCGCGGCCTGACCCGGTCATCACCCCGCCAGACTGCCGAGCGGTCGGGTGAGGCCGGCGATGTTCGCGCGGGTGCCCTCGGCGGTGACCCAGTTCAGCGCGATGTCTGCGGCGATGACATCCACGGTGACATCGGCGATGGCAGTGCGCTGTACGGCCGCGTTCGGGACCTTCGCCCCAGCTTCCGACGCGGGCGTCCGGAATCGGCCCGCGGATTCGCACTGCCTTTGTAGGAACCCCTACACCTCTGGTAGGTCGCCATGACCGCTCCAACCTCTGCCCGGCCTCGCCCCGACCAGCCAGCCGGCGCCCAGGCTCGCCTGGCCGAGGTCGCTCCGACGGCCCCTACGATCGACGTTTCCACCGCCCTGGCGACCTGGCCGGGCGACGTAGCCGTCCGCCGGTCGCGGTGGGGGAGTGGGGAGCTGTGGATCCGTCTGGCGACCGTCGCCGCTGTCGTCACCGTCGCTCTCATCGCTGGCGCGGTGTCCTATAGACACATGGCCGGCGTCGCCCGCGAGCATGGCGAGGACCGGGTGACGGCGGCGATCGTGCCGATCTCGGTCGACGGGCTGATCGTCGCGGCGAGCCTGACCCTGCTCGCCGACAGCCGCGCCGGCCGCCGCCGCTCCCCGTTGCCCTACGCCCTGCTTGCCCTGGCCTCCGCCGCGAGCATCGCAGCGAACGTCATGCACGCCGAGGTTGATCTTGCGGCCCGGCTGATTGCCGCGTGGCCTTCGGCGGCGTTGATCGGGTCCTACGAAATGCTCATGAACCAGATCCGCAAGGCCCGCCCCCGACCGGCCGGCCACACCAGCACCCACAGGCCCGGCCCGGGGAGCGCCCAACACCTCGCATCCAGCCGCGCCCACTCGCCTGGCTCCGGCCACGACGACAGCCCCGGCGGCACGACCGGGCGCAGCGTGGACCGACAGCGCGATTTTCACGGCAGGCAGCACGCGGAACCGACCACTACAGGCCGCGACGGCGCCAAGCGCCCGGAAGCCTCTGACCCACCGCGGTCAGAGCCAACCCCGCCCACCGAGAACGCGGCGGTGCAACCGTCGACCAGGCGCGACGTGCCCTGGCCGGACAGTGCCACCGCGTGGAACGCGGCGCCAGAGCCGATCCCGCCTGCCGTGCTCACCCGGGCCCTGCGCACCGCCCGTCGCGGCAGCAAACGCGCCCGTCTCGCCGCCGTCCTGCTGCGCGACGTCGCCCCCGGCGACCCGCGTACCGACTACGCCCTCGCCCGCGACCTCGGGCCCGTCATCAACCTGCACGCGGGCACCGCCCGCCGCTACCTCGCCGAATGGCGCCGCCAGGCCACCGCCCAACCCGCCGCGGCCTGAGACAAAGTCCGCTTGGGTCGGTCATCCAGACTGTCAAGATCGGAAACAGGTGATCGTTTTGGCATCGGCGTCGGCGCGGCTCGAGGATCTGTGCCATTCGCGGGCGACGACCCGGGACTCGAGAATGCCTGGCGTGGGGTGCGCACTTGCCCCCTGCGGGTCGACGCTGGCATGATCCCCACCATGATGATCGGAAGAATTGAGTCCTCCGTCCGCCGGTGAGCGCGACGACCGAGCCTGGATCGCTCGGATCTCGGACCGCCCTGTTCGACCACGCGCTGCGTCTGCACCGGCAGGATCCGGATCGTCCTTTGCCGCGCGATGGTGCGCCGTATCCGGACGACGAACTTCACCGTCAGCAAGAGCTATCGCGGGAACCGAAGGATCGACGGGTCGACGGGGCTGATGTCGCCGCCATCCTCGAGGCGCACCTCGGCAAGGCGGGCGCAGTACCACGCGAACTTGCCGACGCGTTCCACGACGTGTCCGTCCCGATTCACCACAACGAGCACATCGCCGCGGCGGCGCTGCGCGCGGATCGGCAGCGGGTGCGGCGGACCGGCCGGTGGCTGGTACGGCACAGCGGCGATCGATGCTCCGTCACCGTCGGGTTGGCGCTGCTGGCCACGGACTGGGCCGAGGAAGACATCCCGCTGATCCAGACCATCGGCCTGCTGTCGAACCGGTTCGGGCCGTTGGCCGCCGAGGCGCTACGACGTCGCACCGGCGGCGATCAAGCGCTGCTGTGGCTGGCGCAGCGGGTCGCGGGTTGGGGGCGGGTCTACGTCGTCGAGGAACTGTGTCGGCACGGTGCTTTCGACGCACGCCCCTGGCTGCTGCGCCATGCCTGCGACGGCGACTTCGTCGACGGCTACTTCGCCGGCAAGGTCGCCACTGTGGCCTACCTGCACGAAGCGATTGTCGGGACCGACGTCGACGATGAGCTGCTCGATCACACCGGTCGACTACTCAAGATCATGGCCGATTGCGGTGGCATGGGCATGACCCTGGAGCACTATCCGCCAGCGCCCGTCGTCCTGGCCGCGCACGTGGCTCACCTCGGCCGGCAGGCACCAACCGTCGACCGGTACGTCGACGCGGCGACCATCGCGGACCATCTGGCGGATCGGAACGCGCAACGATCCGGCTGCACCAGTGAGCAGCGCGACGACCTGGTGCGGCAGTATCTCGCGGTGCTCGACCGGCAGGAGTGGTGCGACGCGGTCCGTGCCGACCTGGCCGAGAACAGCAGCTTCTTCACCTGGTTTGCCGGCGCTGTTGCGGCGCGACTGCACCTGCGCGCGTTCGCCGAGCTATCCGGCGGTGATGACCAGTGAGACATGGTGCCGATCAGCACCTGGTCGAGGCGGTCCGGTCCGGTGATGAGACGGCCGTCGGACAGGCGCTGGCCGACGGCGCGGATCCGGATGTGAAGGCTGGCCGGTTTCGGGGATCGGTCCTGGCCGAGGCGGCGGGCGCCGGCCGGTTGGAGATCGCGCACCGGCTGGTGGGGGCCGGCGCCCGCGTTGGCCCTGCCGACCCCTATTCGGCGTCGCCGCTGCGCGCCGCCGTGGACGGGGCGAACGTGGAGGTGGTGCGGTTCCTCATCGCGCGTGGGGCGCTCGCGGCGGAGCCCGCCACCCGGTCGAGCGTGTTGACCCATGCTGCGTCCCACACCAGGTTCCGCCCAGGACCGGCGTCTCTCGCGACGCTGCGGGTGCTGTTGGAAGCGGGCGCGGCCCCGGGGCCGGGCGAGGAGGCGCCGCTCATCACCGCGGTGATGTGGCCCGTCGCGCCGGCTGTGCTGCGCCTGCTACTGGCCTACGGCGCGGACGCTGACCAGCGGCGCACCGACACGACACCGGCGATCGTCCTGGCCGCCCGCCGAGGCGACCATGCCGCGGTCGACGTGCTCCTGCAGGCCGGCGCCGACGTGGACGCCCGCGACGGGCAGGGGCGAACGGCGCTGATGCACGCGGTCGAACGCAACGAACGACAGGTCATCGCGACCCTGCTGCTCGCCGGTGCCACCATCGACGCCGTCAGCGCGGACGGTATGACGGCGCTGCGGCTGGCCCGCGGCTGGCAGCGCCAGCATGTCGAGTTCATGCTGGGCGAGAACCACGCCGGCCTGGACGACGTCCCGATCGCTCGGACCGCCGTTCGGATCGTCCCGATCGGCGTCCGGCTCACCGGCGACCGGCCGATGCTTCTCCTGCTGGCGAGCGTCATCGACATCGCCCTGGACGACCTCGGGGACGCCGAGTGGAGGATCCGCACGGGTCTGGATGTTGAGACGGCGAGGACGATCGCCGCGCGGCTGCGTGACGAGAGCGTCCCGGCGACCAACGCGTCCTGGTACCAGCTCGACGCCACCGCGGAAGAACTCGCCGCCGCACGCTCGGCCTTGAACGAGCTCGCCTACGGCACCACGCGTACCATGCCCGCCGGCACCGGCAGGTTGGAGATCACCGACATGCTGGAGGAACTCAACCGGCAACTCGGCCGGTAGGGCACGCCAATGCCAACACCCGCGGCGTTCAGGCACGGCTGGCGGTCGGGCCGGTCTTGGCCTACGCGTCGGGTAGTTCGACGTTCAGATCATGGTGCAGGGCCAGGTGTAACTGGGCCAGCCGCCGCATGGTCTGCTCGCTGTAGCTGAGCGTGGGAGTTGACACGAAGGCGTCACCGCATTCGTTTCGTGCGCCGTGCATCCAGATGACCACCATGACGGCGGCACGCATGCCCAGAGTGCCACAGGCGCGGGTGAGCCCCGCGGCGTGCGGCTCGATCGCGTCCAGAAGCGCGGCGACGACCTCTTCGGTGTCGAAGGTACTGACCTCCGGTAGCTCGTAGTCCCAGCAGCTGAACCGGCGCGGTGGTCCATCGGCCCGCGCAGAGGGATCCCCACACCGCCACGCCGTGGTCGGGGTGAGTCCGACCAGGGAGGTGACCTCGTCAGGGTCGAACGCCATCTCGACCAGGTCACTGTCGCTGTATGGCGGCTCGCCGAAGTTGTGACTGCGGTTCAGGTACAGATACGCGCGCTGGGTGCAACTCGCAGTGCGGACGGTTTCGGCTGTCATCGGGGCAGAGAGTAGGGCAGCCCGCCGCGGCATGCCCTCTATTTATTGCCGCTGCCTGTGTTGATCATCGGATTTGGTTTCTGGAATCGGTCTCGGTGGCTCGCCTGGCCTTGCCATCCAAATTCGGCATCGTAGGTTCCGTCGCCCGACCTTGCGAGTGCCATTCCTACAGTGTCAGTTGCCCGCCGTGCAGGCCGCCGATGTCGCGGGCCTGGTCGTATTCGGCGCCGTCGGTGGGGTTGGTGGGGCGGCCGCCGAGTGCGTATTGGGTGGGATCGGCGGCGTCGGGCTGGGCGGGGGTGCCGTGGGGCAGGCCGAGGACGTGGTGGCGGTAGTGCTCGATGCGGCTGGCCGCCTGATTCCACAACGTCACGTCGGTGCCGGTGGCCGGGCGGGGGCCCAGCAGTGCGGTGAGGTAGCCGGCGGGTTCGGATTCCGCGTGGAGGAGGGCGTCGGTGGTCTGGCGGTCGAGCGCGGCCTCGACGCGGCGAAGCCGGTTCTCCAGGTCGGCTCTTGTCGCTGTCCCCGCCGGCCAGGCCGCGGTGCCGTCTGCCGCCGCTGCCGAACCGGTGGCGTTGTGGTCGGCGGGGAGGGCCGGCGTCGTGGTGAGATCGCGGCGTTCGGCGGCGAGTACCGGGGTTGGGCTTGTGGCGAGGTGGGTTGTCTCGGCGCGGGCGAGTTGGTCGGTGACGGTGTTCCATTCCTGCTGGGCGGTGCTGGGGGTGGGCAGGTCGTAGGGCGTCGGGTCGATGCTGGCGTGGTGGCAGAGGTTGGCTACGCGGTGGTCGAGGACCGCGGCTGCGGTCCGGACCTGGTCGACCGGGTCTTGGCGGAGGGCGGCGGTGAGTTGGTCGGCGGGGTGGCCGGCGTCGAGGAGTGCGTGTAGGCCGGCGATGGCCCGCTGGCGGGGCACGGTCTGGCCGGTGCTGGCGAACCGGGTCCGGGCCGGGTCGGGCAGGGTCGCGGCCCAGGCGTCGGCGAGCCGGACGGCCTGGTCACGCATCAGCAGCCACAGGTCTCGTCCCCGGTCGTCGGGGGAAGCGCCGGGTGGTGGGCCGGCTGACCAGGTGGGGGCGGCTGGCTGGTGGCGGGCGTGGTAGACGGCGAGGGCGCCGACCGCGGCGTCCCATATCGCGCGCTGTGGTCCTGTCGCTGGCTGTGGTCCGATCCGGGCGAGGAGTTCGGCTGGTGGGTCTGCGAGTGCCGCGGTGCGGATCGCGGCTTCGGCGGCCAGGTCGGCGCGACGCAGCACCACCTGTCGGGGCAACTCGCCACTCCCCGCGCCGTGGCTGTCGGTCGGTCCGGTGGGCGCCGTCCGCCTGGCAACCGGCCCGATCGGCGCGTCCCTCGCCGGCGTGCCCCTCCCGTCCGGCGCGGCGCGGTAAGGCGCGGTGAGCGTGTTCGGCTCGATCGGCTGGTCCTTGTTCGGCGCGACCGGCGCGGCGCGGTCCGGCGCGAACGGCGCGAACGGCGCGTGTGGCGTGCGGGTTGCTTCGGCTGCGGCGAGGGGCGCCGCCGTCGGCCCGGTCGCTGCCGCATCGCTCTGGCCCGGGCGTTGCTCGGGGACTCGTGGACCGATGCGTAGGGCGGTGAGCTCGGCGAGGGTGTGGGTGGCGCGGAGTTGGTGGGCCGCGGTGGCGAGCGGGTCTTGGGCGTGGGTGGGCTGGTCAGGTTCGGAGTGGTCGAGTCGGGCAGCCAGCCGCTCGACCGGGTCGCTTGGGCCGGGGCCCGCGGTGGTGGGTAGCCAGGTCTCGTCGTCGTTGTGGGTGTTGAGGTCGTCGCGGCGGATGAGGTAGGCGGCGAGGTCGGTGCGGGCGCGGGAGAGCATGACGTAGAGGCCGGGGCGGGAGGTGTCGTCGGTGACGAGGGCGCGGGCGGTGTTCATCGTCGAGCCCTGTGCTTTCGCGGCGGTTAGGGCGTAGGCGTGGGTGAGGCCGCCGTCGCGGCCGTCGTCGAACTGGTGTGTCAGATACGTCCACGGGACCACCACGGTGCCCTTGGATGGGAAGTAGACCGTCACCGTCTGACAGGCCGGGTTGTCGGGGTCGAGGTGGACGGCGGTGACGACGCCGATGGTGCCGGTGCGGATGTAGGCCGAGCCGGGCCGGCCGGTGGGGATGAGGGTGTGGCCGGCCTGGGTGAGGGTCACGACTTCATCGCCGGCCTGGAACTGTCGGCCCGCTGCGGTCAGTGCCGGTCCGGTCAGGGTGCCGTCGGCGGCCAGGAGTGTGCGGGCGGCCCGGTTGAGTGTTTCGACGTCGCGGTGGCGCTCGGCCATCAGGTGGGCCTTGACCGGCCGCGGTGTCCGGGCAGGCGGAGGGCGAGCGGCACCGTCAGCAGGGTTGTCGGCGTCCGGCTTCGGCGCGGTGGCGTCGAGGTGGCGGCGGCGTTCGGCGTACCAGTCGGCCACGACCTGGGCGAACAGTGCGTCCGGGTCATCGGCGAGGTGGATCTTGCCGGCTGCGGCGAGACGCTCGAGCGCGGCGATCGGGGTGCCGGACTCGGCGCGCAGCGCGTCGAGCGCGGCCCGCATCGCCGCCAGCTCCGGCCCGGCCTGGCGGTGCACGGTCGTCAGGGTCGGCACGTCGGGGGTGGTCTCGACGAGGTGGCGGAACCAGCCGCCGGCCGCGACCGACCCGAGCTGCGCCGGGTCACCGAGCAGGATCACGACCGTCCCGGTTCGGGCTGCGTAGTCCAGGAGACGTGCGGCGTCGCGGGTCCCTACCTGGGTTGCCTCGTCCACGATGAGTACCGATCCGGCCGGCCAGACGTCGGCCAGGTCGCCGGTGGGGTCGGCGTCGAGCGCGTCGAGCAGGGTCAGCCAGCCCGCGACGACCCGCGCCGGGACGCCGATCCGGTCGGCCAGCTCCTCGGCCTGGCGTCCGCCGGGCGCGGTCGCGAACACCGCCCGGCCCTCGGCTTCGACGATGTCGGCCAGGATGCGCATCGCCTCCGTCTTGCCCGTCCCCGCGGCCCCGACCGCGAGGCGCACCAGGTCCTGGTCGGCGAGCAGCCGGCGTACCAGCTCCGCCTGCTCCGCGGACAGCACCGGCCCGGCGCGCTCCGCGCCATGGGGCTGCAAGCCGGTCGTGCTTTCCACGTGGGGCCCCGCACCGGCGACGGCCCGTGGGCTGACGGCGCGAGCGGCGCGCACTGCTCCACGGCGCGGCTCGGCGCGATTGACCGCTGCGCCAGTCGCGCCGTTCGCGCCGGTCGAGTTCGCGCCGGTAGCGCCGGACGCGCCGCCCGGGCTCGCGCCGCTGACCGCGCCGGGGCCAGCCGGGGTGCGGGTCGCGGCGGTCAGGTGGATCTCGACGAGGCGAGGGCTGGCCAGTACGCGGGGTGCAGCACCGGCGGCGACCCGGCCCTGACCGACCAGCGCGAGCAGCCGGTGCTCGGCGTTCAGCATGTCCTCGACGGTGTAGAGTGGTTCCGGTTCCTGGCGGCGCCGCTGCCCTGGTGCCGTGTCCCACAGGTAGACGACCCGCGGATCGGCGAGGAACAGATCGGCGAGCCGGTCGATGGCCTCCGAGTCGAGCCGGTCGCCGCTCCAGGCGGCGATCTGTTGGACGATGTCGCGGCGGTCGAACGTCGTCGATTTCTCCGTCAACCCCGCCGGGCCGGTCAGCAGTGTGAACAGCTCGGCGACGTCCTGATCGCCGACCGGCATCGGCCGGTGCTCGTCCGCCGTGGCAAGGTGGCGGACCTGGTCGACGGTCCAGCCGGCCGCCGTAAGCTGTTCGAGTTGCAGCGCGCGCACCGTCTCGTCGGCGAGCACCTTCTTGGGGGAGCGGGAGCCGCGTTGCGCGGCGGTCATCGTCGCCCCCGACGGCTCGAACCCCGCGGCGACGAGCTGCGCGAACTCCTCCATCACCTCCCCGTGGCGCGTCGAGAACGCCGCCAACAACTCGACCGGAAACGCCGCCAGCTCCGCCACCCCGTTACGCACCGGCCCCCACTGCAGGCCGCGACGCTGGGCGAGCTCGTGGCGCAGCACCGCCGCGCCGACAAAGCCCGCCGTGCGGACCTGGGACAGCAACACCTCACCGTCCACCGCCCGCCACTCCCACCCCGACCTGGCCCCGCTCTCGGCGTCCTCGTCGGCAGGTACGACGACCGTGTTGAACACGATGTTGTGGACGTGCAGGTGCGCCTCGACGCTGCGCGACACGTCGTGCAGGTACGACGCCACCGCAAGGCCCGTCGCCCGCCGGTTGTGCCCGGCGACCTTCCCGAACGCGGCATACCGCTCCAGATAGCCGATCGTCGCGTCGACCGCCGCATCCAACGCGGCCGCCACATCGGCCCGCGTCTGCGCGTCCCCGAACGCCCACAGCAGACTGACCGACTTCGGCACCGCACAGACCACGTCGAACCCAAGCACCGTCGCCGGCACCACCCTTGCAGCGACCCACCGCTGCAGATCGCCACGGCGCACCCGCCACCGCCCATCCGCACCCTTCACCCCGACCAGCCCACCGGCCGGCGGACCGGCTGCGGTGTCACGGGACGGCGGACCCGGCGTCGACCGCCCGGCCCGGACATCATCCGCAGGTAGGCCCGCCGGCTCGGACAGGTCCGAACCACCATCGGCGGCGGTCTGCCCGGCGCTGGCCCGGGCTGCCTTCCCGACGAGGAAACGCAGGTAGGTCGCGCTCACCCCAGCGAGCGCCGACGCCTCCGCCAACGTCAGCCACTCGCCCGCCGCCGCGCCGCTCCCGCCCATTGCCCCCGCCGCTGCCGCGCCGGCATCCCGAGCAGCGACCTGCGCCCGCCCCGCCGACCCGGACGCGGCCAGCAACGGCCGACCCGTCACCGCATGCCGCCCCTCGAGAAGCCGAGCCAGCGCCTCTCCCGTCACCTCGCCCCGCAACCCAACCAGCGCCGCCAACTGCCCCCGCGACCGGCTGGTCCCGGATCTCGCACGCCTCGCCGACGTACTCCTCGCACCCGACGCCGTCCTGTTCGACCAGCTCTCCGACGAACTCGCGGCCGAAATCACCGGCCCCCTCAGCATCCTCGCCAACATGCTCGAGGATGACGGAAGCACCACCGAACTCGTCGTCGCCGCGCGCCTCGTACGAAACTCGGCATGGCCCTATCTCGACGACGCACCTACCGTATTCCAGGAGATGATCAGAGCCCTTCCCGGTTAGTCGGTGACACCATCCGATGATCGGGTATGCGGAGGGATGCATGCGACGGCACGCTGGCAGCCGGGGTATTGAATCTAATTGGGAACCACGAACACGGGTTTTAACACCGAGCGCGCAGTGGCCGTGACCGGCGGCCCTCCCACGGGCAGTACGACCACCTGGATGTCGGACGCCAGAACCGACGACATCCCGCCACCCGCTTCGGGTCCATCTGCTCCGGCACCTATGGGGCAATACCAGTAAGTTAAGGCGGCCCTTTACCACTACTCGCCGGTGCYGTCTATATGGCCTGTGGTCATCGGTCTGTCAAATCACTGGCTACCGCTACCGGTTTTCTCGCAACACTCGTCGAGTCGTCGCCGACGTCGCCGGCGGGCGGGACGGCCTGGTTGCCATCGCGGGTGTCTTCGTCTACCTGGTCTCGGAACACGTCAC
>NZ_MBLO01000043.1 GCF_001854805.1 Pseudofrankia coriaricola | reverse complement strand
GATCCGCAACTCCCCGGGAACCCAGACCGACCTCGGGATCCCGACCATCAGATAGCAGCAGCGGCCGACACCAGCCACCCTTCCCCGGACGAACACTCCACATATCCGAGGAATGTCCTCTTTGCTTACTCCAGAAAAGACATCACCGTGGTGTTCGACGAATCGGGCGCGGGGCGGGATCTGGACAAGCAGCGCTGCCAGCAGATCCGGGGTCGCGCCGGGGCAGATCGTCAACTCGTGCCCGTCGCCGGTGACCACCAGGCTGGCCGGTGGCTGGTCGGGGGATACGGGGTGCCAGGGCCCGGGAGCGGGGAGTGGGAAGTGGTCCATCGGGGCCTCGTTCCTGGATGACCAGTGGGAGGGGGCGCAGCCTGCATAACGGGCGGCACGGAGGACGCAGCAGGCCGCTACTAGACGACCGTTGCGTAGTGCCGAGCGTACGACGCGGGTAGACGGTCGTCTACTAGGATTTTTGTGTGGTGCAACCGCTGATGGGGGCCGCGGAAATCGCGAAGCGGCTCGGCGTGAACCGGACCCGGGTGAACCAGCTTTTGGCCAGCGATCCGACGTTCCCGAGCCCGTACGTCACCCTGGCCGCCGGCCACATCTGGCGCACCGAGGACATTGAGGCCTGGATCGCCGAACACCGGCCCGCCGGCCGGCTACGCCGGCGCGCCGGCGGTGAGGGCGAGGACCGCGACACCTAACCCAGGGGACCGGGCGTCACGAGCGTGGGTGGCGAAGAAGGGCTGTCCGCTGGCGGGCGTTCCTATCGCCGGGTCGTGACAGCGTCCCGGTCACGCGGGCCGGCGGGTTCCGATCGCGTGTGGGTGCGTGCCAGGACCCGGGGGGAGTTGATCCTCGCGGTCAGGCCGCGGACGCGGATGAGTCGGTGGTCTTGCGAAGGTCGGCGATGTAGCGGCGGGCGGTGCCCTCGTGCAGGTCGAGAGCGGGCGCGAGGTCCCGCGCCAGCGCGTAGGGGGTGCGAGGGTCGTCGGGAGCGAGCGCGGCCAGGAGACCGGCGAGTTGGGCCTTCTTGCTGGTCAACGGCGCTGGGTCGACTGACGCCGTGCCGGCTGTCATGCGGGCCTCTCCGAGGCCGAGCGGTGGCGGCAGGCTGCCGGCCGAGACCGCCTCACTCGGCAGTCCGACAGGACGTGTGGTCGCGGCAGACGTGACGCCGGTGAGCGTGGCGGCCGTGCCGTTGAGTGCACGGACGGCGTGGAGTTCGTCTGGCGGGTTGGTGCTGGGCGCTGCCGGGTTGTCGGTGGCGGCCGGACCGGGGTGCGTCTCGGTGCGCTGAGTGGGCAGGCCGGCGGCCGCGGCCCATCGGTGCTCGACGTCAGCGCCGAAGGCCTGACCGTCGTCGACGTCATCAAGTGCGGCGGGATGCCGGTACCAACTGCCAGCCGGCTCGGTTCTGGCCGTCCAGTCGCCGTCGGACCACGCGCTGCGCGCCGAACGGGCGCTGGCCGGGTTGACGTGGTGCGCACGGTCGCTGGCGTCAGGCCGTTCGCCGGTGCTGGCGGGTGAGCGGTCGCGGTTGCGACGGGCGTCGTCATGGTGGGCCTGTTCGGCGACTGCCCGATGCCGGCGGCGTCCCGGCCCCCGATGGCCGGGACGGTTCCCGGTGGGGCGTGTGGTGGCGCGGATCTGGCTCATCAACAGTTCATAGCCACCGATGAGAGCGAGGGGCGGCCATGCCGCTATGACCCTGGCTGCAAGATCAGGTTCCGCGTGCATGACATTGGCGGCGAGGCTGGCCGCCGAGCCGAGGACGAGCAGACCGTAGGGCAGCCAGGTACGGCGGCGCCCGGCGCGGCTGTCGGCGAGCAGCGTCATCGAGGCGGCGACGATCAGGCCGTCGACCGAGATGGGGATGATCGCGGCAGCGATGTGGTCCTCGCCGTGGTCGAGGGCGACGCCTCTCATGTGTCTATAGGAGACGGCGGCGGCGATGCCGGCGACGGCGAGCACCGCGACGACGGTCGCGAGCCGGATCCATGTCTCTCCTTCACGCCACCACCGAACCCGCGGTGATCGGCCGGTCAAAGGCCGGTCGGCTCCTGTGATGGCGGCGCCGCGACTGGGCTTCCCGAGGCCTGCCGCCGGGAGGTCGGACGGTGGGAACGGCGTCGCCTCGGCGTCGTGCGGGCGATGGGTAGGGACTGGTGGCGCGGGGGTGGCGACGTGGATAGCTCCCCCGACAGTCTCCGAGTGATGTGAATCACAATTACTACGTTGCGTGGTTGATCGGTCCTCTGGGAGGTCATGCGGAGCGGCGGCGGCGTACGCATGGCTCGCGCCGTTGGCGTCCAGGACGGGTCGGGCGTTGGCGCTGTCGACGGGGAGTTCGGCGGGCTGGAGGTCGTCGCCGGGTGCGCCGCCGCGGACGGGGAGGTCGTTCGCAGCAGTGCGCGGCACGGCGCGGCCCTGGACAACGTCGAACACGGCGAACTCCCTGCTCTGGTGAAGCGAGCGGCCCGATGCGGGCGTCATGGGCCACGAGCGGTTGAGACGTTGGATCGGATGGCGCGAAGTGTCGTCTATTCCGAGCGGTCGGGCGACATAGGTGACGGACGGTATCCACCGTTAGGCCGGGGTTATCCACAGGCTGGGGTGAACCGGCTACTCAAGCACTAATTCTTGTGATACCACCATTTTGTCATCGAATCCTGCGGGTCTGACCCGCAGATTCGCCATGACGACCGAACGCCCACTGCCGGCCTCGACCGGTTGCGGGCGGTGTTAACCGAGCCGCTTCGCCCCTGCGGCTGAGACCTGCCCTGACCTGTGGTTTCGGTCGTGTTCGCAGCTGTTCTGGCGGCATGCCCGCGTCTCGGCGTCGAGGTGTTCGCCCCTGCCCGACTGGAGGTCTGATGCGCGCCTGCGCCCGTGCGGAACGCTGTGTCGAAATGGTGCACAGTGCCGGTGGCGTCCGTTTGAGGACAAGCAATGTCCTCATGCGGACGCCGCTTTTCCGAATCGTTACGGGCCATGTCCTGATGCGGACGTCCGTCCGGTTGAGGACGTCTGTCCGGATGCGGTCTTCGGTCCTGATGAGGACAACAAGGACGTTGGCAGTGGCTGGGATACTTGGTCTTTGCCTCTCGACCGCCGCCTGCGGCGGCTCGTCTGGCGACGCACCCCCCGAACCGGCGCTGTCGGCCGGCGGTGCCACAGCATCGGTGTCTGGAACCTCGGGACCAGCTGATCCTGCCACCGAGGTTCGTACCGAAGTGGCGGCAGCGCAGAAGCAGTACTTCGACGTTTACCGTGCCGCGGCCGCCAAGCCCGGCGATCAGGCACTGGTCGCCGCGTTGCGAGCCGTCTACACCGATCAGTCAGTCTCCGGGGACACGATCCGTGACCGGATGGCGTTCCTCGCCCAGCGGGGCTACGTGGTCAGGCCGAGTACGGATTCCTACTTCGTGATCGAGAACATCAAGGTAGACGCGTTCTCGCCTCACGGGCAGGCCGTCGTGACGATGTGCGGCTACGACACCGACGTCGTTCTTGATGGCGTCAACCGTGCTCCAGATGGCAAGGACATCGTCGTCAGCGACACCCCGAGCAGCGTCCGTACTCGCACCACCTGGGTGGAGCAGCCGGACAGAGCCTGGAAGATCAGCGGCGGTGTCGTCGTCGACAGCTGGCAAGGCGAGAACCGGTGCCCGCCGCGTCCCGCCGCGTCCTGACCGTGGTTGTCGGCGCAGCCCTCGGGCTAGCCGCGCTGGGGCAGGCACCGCTACCCGCCATCGCCGAAGATCCGGTCCCGTTCGGATGGGCGAACGACGCCGGTGTTCAGGCTGACGGTCACGTCGAGACGGACCAGGACCGGCAGCAGATCCTCGGTTCGATCACCGCCAATGGCGGTCCGAAGCCGTCGGCCGGAAGCGGTTCCGCCGGTCCGGCGCCGCAGTGTGTGTGGAAGTCACTCGACGAGCTGGGGGAGGGGTCGTCGGAGGGCGCCTCTGATCCGTTCGATCCGGACGGCGTCGAGTCGGTGCTGTACGCGCGGGTGTGTGACGGCGCGGTCGTGGGCTGGCAGTGGTTCCAGGTGCAGGACCAGGGCGACCTGCTCGCGGCAGCGACTGATGACGTGAGGCGGCGGTTGCCGGCGCCGCGGCCGGTGTTGTCGCCGGATCCGGCGCAGGGCCTGGTGGTGAAGGTGGCCACATGGTTCGCGGTGCCAGCCGGGCAGTGGGTGCCGGTGACCGGCACGGCCGAGGCGTTGGGCCTCGCGGTCGCGGTGACGGCGACTCCGGTCGCGCTCACCTTCGACCCAGGTGACGGCGCCCGTCCGGTGACCTGCGCCGGCCCTGGCCAGACCTTCGATCCGGCCGCGCCGACTCCGGCCTCAGACCCGGCCTGTTCCTACGTGTATCGGGACGCGTCCACGGCTGCGCTCAACGGCCGGTCGTGGCCGGCGTCGTTGTCGGTGCGCTGGCAGGTGACCTGGTTGGCCACGGGTGGCCAGTCCGGCGCGCTGCAGGCGCTGACCACCACGACGGCTGTCGATGCCGTCGTCCACGAATACCAGGCAGTCGAAGGAAGCGGCTCATGACCTCCCGTATGTCCTTGATTTCTGTGGCGACCGCCGGGCGTGGTGGGCGGAAGCTGCCAGCGCCCTACGGCCGGCCCGTGGATCGTGGCCGTCGCGGCGCGTCGCTGCGGCGGCGAGGCACCCAGCGGGTCCGGGTAGCGGTGTCACGGCTGGTTTCGCTTCAGCGAGCGTGCCGCGAGGCCGTCAGGTGGGACGAACGGACGGGTCGGACCGACGCCCGTCGGGCTGTGCCGATCGCGGTTCGGGGCTGGCGGTTGCGCCCGGGCCGGGTGGGCGGTGGTGGGCGGTGACGTTCACGGCATCTGATCAGTGGGATGACACGGATCTGGACGGCGAGTACGACGGCGACGGGCCGCGCGGCGCGGGGCGGGGGCAGCGGCGGTGGGGTGGAGCGCTGCTCGGGCTGTTGCTCGCGGTGCTGGGCGCGGGTGGGGCGTTGTGGCTGGGGTCGGGCAGCCAGCCGACGGTGGACGCGGTGGCGTTGGCCCGGCCCATGCAGCGGGGCCAGGTGATCGCTGCCGCCGACCTCGCGGTGGTCCGGGTCGCCGCGTCGGGTGGGGCGGTGCGGCTGGCGACGCCGGCGACCGCCAGAGCGGTGGTGGTCGGTCGGCAGGCGCTAGTGGATCTGCCGGTGGGGACGTTGCTGACGCCGGAGCTCGTCGGGTCGGTGGCGGGGCCTGCGGGGACGTTGACGCTCGGGGTATCGGTGGACGCCGCCGGGTTGCCGTCGTCGGCGCCGCGGGCGGGGGAGCAGGTCGACGTCGTCGGGGTCGACCCGGCAACCAAGGAAGCGGTGACGCTGGCCGAGCGGGTGACGGTGACCGAGGTCGGCCGCCCGACCGGCTCGTCGGAGGCCGGGGGGACTGTTGTCTATCTGGCGGTACCGGCGCAGTTGGCGGCTCGCGTCGCGGCCGCCGCCGCGACCAGTCCTGGTGTTCGTCTCCTCGGCGTCACCGCCGATGCTCCCGGAGGCGCGGTCGTCACACCCGGCGGGCAGGCAGGTGGCCCGGCGGCGGCACCCACGGCCGGCGACACGGCGACTGGCGACGCTGACACGGACGCAGCTGCCGGTCCCTCTGCTGGTGCCAGCACCGCCGCCGCGGGTGACACCGCCGGTCCGTCCGGGGATGCCGGCGCTGGGGGAACCGGCGGCTCGACGGCGGGCAGCGCCCGGCCAGGCGGTGCGAGCCCGAGTGTCAGTGGCGGGGTCGCGGGTGTGGTGGGGGCGGGCGGGTGATGGCCGTGCGTCCGCGTCCGGAGACGACGGGACCTGCGCCGGCCGGGGGCCGGCGGGCCGGGCCGCCGCAGCGTTCTGCCGTGCTGACCGCGGCGGCTGCCGGGGTGGTGGACCCGGTCGAGGACGGTCTGGTCGCGGACTATGTGGCCCAGGTCGGAGAGGTGGTGGAGGCGCGACTCCACCATGCCCGCCGCACCGGCACCGTGTTGCGGTCGGCGGACCGGGGTGCGCTGGTCGATGAGGCGATCACAGCGGTGCTCGTGGCCGCCCGCCAGCAGGCCGCGGCCGATGGCGAGCCGCCGCTGAGCCCGGTCGCCGAGGACGCGGTCCGCCAGGGTGCCCGGGCGGCCCGGGCCGAGCTGGGCCCGCTGAGCACGGTGCTGACCGCGACGCACCGCTGGAGCGACGTCGAGGTCAACGGCGCGGTGAACATGGTCCTGACCGAGCGGGCCACCGCCCGCCGTATCGAGTCGCCGTCGCCGTTCCAGGCGGATGAGCAGGTCTGGGAGTGGGCGGCGGCGCAGGCGGCGTTGGCCGGGCGGCGGTTCGACGAGGCGAACCCGTCGGTGCGGTTCCGGCTGCCGGGCGGGGTGCGGGTGCACGCGGTCGGCCGGGTCACCTCGCTGACGCATCTCGACTGCCGGCTGTTCACCCCGGCGCTGGACTCGCTGTCCGGTCTTGCCGATACGGGGATGTGCGGTCCGGACGTGATCGCCCTGTTGGCGTCGACCGCGGCGCTGCGGGTCCCGATCGGCCTGGTCATCTCCGGGGGCACCGGCGCGGGCAAGACCACGTTGCTGCGCGCCTGGGCGAACGCCACCCCGGGCGAGCGGGCGTTGGAGCGGGTCGTGACGGTCGAGGACGAGGCCGAGCTGTTCCTGGACCGGGACCGGTGGCGCAACCTCGTCGAGTTCGAGGCCCGGGAGGCGAACGTCGACGGCCGGGGCGAGTACCCGATCGAGCGCTATCTGACCGCGGACCTGCGTCGCCAGACTCCCAGCCGGGTCCTGCTCGGCGAGCTCAAACCCGACGGGGGCGTGCTGCCGCTGCTGCTGGCCGCGGGGCAGGGCATCGCCCAAGGCGTCGCGACCACGATCCATGCCACCTCGTCCGCCGATGTTGTCGCCCGGCTGCGGACCTACGCCGCGTTCGGGTCCCGCGTCGTGCCTGAACAGGTGGTGCTCGAGACGATCGCGGCGACCCTCGACCTGGTCATCCACGTTGCCCACGTCGGGCGGGCGCGGGCGGTCACGTCGGTCCGCGAGATCGTCGACTACCGCGCCGGTGCTGTGAGCTCCGCCGAGTTGTGGCGGTGGAACGCGCGCGCCGGGCGGGCGGTGCGTACCGAGGTCGACCTGTCGGAGCGCCTGACAGCCAAGCTCGCCACCGTCACCGACCCCACCTACTTCCAGGCGCGCCGCTCCTCCGGAGCGGCGCGGTGAGCGGCGTGCTGCGGCTGCTCGCCCTGGCCGGTGACGGCGCGGTCGCCGGGGCTGGCCTGTGGCTGCTCGCAGCGGCACTGACGGGACGGGCGCCTTGGACCGGCAACGTAGGCGTGGACGGGCGGGCTAGGTGGCCGAGGCACCGCGGCGCGTCGGGCAGCCAGCCGACCACGCTGGCGGCCCGCAACACCGGGGCGGCGATTGCCAGCAGGTGGCGGGCATTGCCGAGGAGTGGGCCGGTCGCGGTTGCCGCGCTGGTGGGGCTGGTGGTGGGGGCGCTGGTCGGGTTGCCGGTGCTGGCGGTGATCGCGGCCGGGCTGGTGTGGCTGGCCAGGGAGGCGCGCACGCTGCGCGGCGTCGGCGAGACGAACGAGCTGGGCGAGGCGGTCGCGACCTGGTGCGAGACCGTCCGGCAGGAACTCGACGCCGGACAGCCGCTGCGCGCGGCCGTCGCTGCCTCCAGCGAGCTACCCCCCTCGGCGCTCGCCGGCCCGCTGGCGGCGCTCGGGCGGCGTCTGCACGATCAGCAGTCGTTGCCGTGGGCGCTGGCGGCGTTTCGCCGTGACGTGGCCCATCCGGCTGTCGGCCAGGTCGTGACCGCGCTGGTGCTGGCGTACCGGCATGGCGCGGGGGATCTGGGCCGGCTGATGGCCAGCCAGGTCGAGACCACCCGCCACCGCGTCGCCGTCCTGCGTGACCTGCACGCCGGCCGTGCCCGCCACCGCCGGGCGATGACCCTGCTGCTCGCGCTGTTCGCGCTCACCACCGGCGGGCTGCTCGTCGCCTGGCCCGCCGTCCTGACCCCCTACCACACCGCCGCCGGCCAACTGGCGCTCACCGGCCTGCTGGCACTCGTCGGCGTCGCCGTGCACTCCCTGATCCGCCGCTCCCGCCCACCGGCCATGCCCGACTTCTTCGAGGAAACGACATGACCCGCACCCACCCCGCTTCCCCACCCAGCGGTACCGCCTGGACGGGCGCTCGCGAGAACACCACGTATCCGCACGCACATCGCGCCCCCGCCGGGCGACACCGACGGCGCCACCCGAACGACGCCGACGCTGTGTCCGCACGAGTCACGACCGCGGCAGATGGCGACCGCGCCGCGGAGGCTTTTGACGTCGCCGCTGCGCCGAACCCGCACCCGGGCGGAGGACGGCGGTGAGCGCCGGCCTGCCCGCGGGCAGCGTGTTGATGGGGCTGTGCGGAGCGACCGCTGCTACTGGCATCTACCTCGCCCTGTACGCGGCGCTGACGGCTCGCACTTCTGCGACGCATCCAGCGCGCTGGACGCGGGCCGCTGGCGGCTGGGTTAACGACCACGTCGAACAGGCCGCAGGGTCCGCCCGGGCCCGTCGTCTGCTGCTCGCCGACGACCTGGCCCTCGCTGGCCGCGACCGGGCCACCCACACCGCCACCCGCGTCGCGACCGCCACCGCCTGCGCCGTCGGCACCGCCGTGGCCGTCGCTGGTGCGCCGCTGACCGGGGTGCCGGTGCCGGCGTTGCTCGAGCCGGTGCTGGTCGGGTTCGCCGCGTTCGTCGGTGTCGCCGCCGCGGACCGGCCGATACGTCGGCGCGCGAAGGTCCGTCGTCAGGAGACCCGGCTCGCCATTGCCGCCTACCTGGACCTGGTGCGGGTGCTGCTCGCGGGCGGCCTGCCACTACCTGCCGCGTTGCGCCTGGCTGCCGACGCCGGTCACGGCTGGGCGTTCTCCCAGATCGCCACCGCCCTGGCCGCTGCATCGGCCCGCCACCAACCCGCCGACGCGGGCCTGGACATCCTCGCTCACCGCGTCCCGCTGGCGGAGTGGCGTGAACTGCGGCTGACCGTCACCTCCGCCTTGCGCGGCGCCTCCCCGGTCGAGGCGATGGACAGCAAGGCCACCCACCTGCGCGCGGCCGAAGCCGCCCAGGCCCGCGCCGAGGCCTCCACCGCCGACGCCGAACTCGAACTGCCCGCCGCCGCCGTCGCGCTCGCGTTCGTCGGCTTCCTGACCTATCCGCTGCTCGCCCTGCTCACCGGCCCCGCCACCCTGCCCTAACCCCGTCACCTGTCACGAGACCCTGCCCCGAGACAAGGAGCCGCCATGCACCGCGTCGGCGTCCACCTCACCCTGGCCTACTACTGGCTCACCGCCCTGCCGACCCAGCTCGTCGACCGGATCACCGCGCACGAGCAGACCCACGGCGCCGCCGCCGATCGCGACGGCCGGCGGCCCGACCGCGGGGACGCCCTGTCGACGGCTGTCATCACCGTCGGCCTCGTCATCATCGCCGCCACCGTGGTCGCGATCATTCTCGCCAAGGCGAAAGACACGGCCAACAACATCTGCGTCTCCTCCGATCCGACCACCTGCCAGTGACCCAGCCGCCCCGCCCTCACCGCCTGTAGGGGGACCGCCATAGATGTCGAACGGTCGCGCCACTTGTCGACTGAGTGTCGAATGGCGAGTCGCGTGTCGACTGGGGCACTCCGAATACCCCCGAAGTGGGATCAACAGGGCGGTCAGTCGGCCGCCGTTGAGGGCGCCGGACGAGGAATTGACATCTATACCGGCTCGTCGGAGGGCAGGTTGCAGTCCGAATGGACAGGTTCCCCGCGCACAAGACGACATCTTCTCCGGTCTCCCTACACCGCCTCCATCGCCACCGGCGGCGCCGGTTCGGGGACGACCGGGGCAGCGCGGTCGAGCTGGCCGCGGTGATGGGCGGGGTCCTTGCCCTGTTCGCGCTGCTGCTGGTGTTCGGGATGCGCTGGCTTGCCGTCCAGGCCGCCGACGCGGCCGCGCAGCGGGCACTGGAGACAGCCCAGTCGACCGGCGGCACCGACACCGCTGCTGTCCAGGTCGCCGCCGGGATCGCCCGCTCCAGCCAGGCCATCACCGACGTCGCGACCACCGTGCACCGGAACACCGCCACGGTCACCGTCGATGTCACCGTCACCGCCCTGCTCGGCGGTTCGGTCACCCGCAGCGCCACCGGCCCCGCCGCCCGCTTCATCCCCCAAAGACAAGCGCCATGACCCGCGAGCCCACCCCGACCCCGGCCCGGGCGGGCGTGCCGGGCCGGCGGCGACGGGCCCGCCGGCCGTGTCGCGCGGGTGGCGGGGAGCGGGGGTCGTTCGCGGTCGAGTTCGCCGTCGCCGCACCGGCCCTGACCCTCGCGCTGCTCGTGCTCGCGGTCGCCGCGGTCTACGCCACGGCCCGCGCCGACGTCGCCCGCGCCGCCCGCGAAGCCGCCCGCGCCGCCTCCCTGACCACCAACGTCGACCAGGCCGCCGCCGTCGCCGACACCACCGCCCGGGCCAACCTGCCCGGCCACCTGTGCGCCGCCGGCAGCATCCGCGTGCAGACCGACCTGTCCACCCTCGTGACCACCGCCGGTCAGCCGGGCGGTCTCGACCTGGTGACCGTCGTCGTCAGCTGCCAACTCGCTGCGGTTCCCGGCCACCGCACGGTCCAGGCCACCGGTGACGCCGTCCTGGATGCCTACCGCGGCGGTCCCACCCCGGCGGTCCCATGAGCACCCCGACCCGCCGCCGCACCGCCATCGCGAGACCACGACACCCGCCCCGCGATGCCGGCACCGGCGCCGACGCCGCGGAAGGTCGCCCTCGGCGCGCGCAACGGCGGTCCTGCCAGCAGTCGTCGCCGACGAAGACGAGGGGGCGCGACCAGGGCGCGGTCAGCCTCATGCTCGCCGTCCTGTTCACCGGCGCGCTGCTTCTCGCCGGGCTGATCTATGACGCCGGGCGCGCGCTCAACGCCAGCGCCCACGCCTCCGACCTCGCCGCCGCCGCGGCCCGCGCCGGCGCCCAGGCCCTCGACGAGACCAGCCTGCGCGCCGGCACCCCCACCCTCGATGCGGCCCAGGCCGAGGCCAACGCCGACGCCTACCTCACCCGCCACCCCGAAGCCGACCTCGTCGCCGTCACCGTCGACGGCCTGACCGTCACGGTCACCGTCACCGAAACCGTCGACTACCAGCTCCTCCAACTCACCGGCCAGACCCACGCCACGGTCACCCAGACCCGCTCCGCCGCCGCCACCACCAACCCCTGACGACAGCGCCAGCCCGCCGACGCCTGGACGGCAGCGACCAGCGTTCCAGACCGACCACCCGGGCGAGCCGCCGCTCGCGGCGCCGCAGCGCCCACCCCGCGTGACCACCACCTGCGCAGGAGACACACCATGCCCCGCCGGGCCACCGCCACCCCCACCCGCACCTCCCGACCGCCGGCCTCACCACCCGACGGGGACGCGCTGTTCCCACCCGCCCGCCACCATTCGCCAGGGCAGGCCCGGCCCGCGCGCCCCACCCGGCCCGGCCTGGGCGACATCCTGCGCAGCCTGCTCGCCCTGGTCAGCCTGGTCGGGTTCGTCGCCGGGATACCGGCGATGCTCTGGACGTGGCGCGGCTACCCGCTACCCACCACGTGGCAACCCGGCCGCTGGTGGACCCTGCTGCAGGCCGGCTACATCCACCCCGACCTCGCCCCCAACACCCTTGCCACCCTCGGCTGGCTGCTCTGGGCCTGGATCACCCTCTGCCTCGCCTGGGAAATCACCACCCAGGCCACCAGCGCCCTACACAGCCAGCGCCACCGGGCCCGCGCCGCCGCACGCCACCTCCCAGCCGAGCCCGAGACACGCGCCAGGAGCAGCACGCAACACCCCTCCGGGACGCGCCGCCACTCAGGCCGACCCGAAGCACGGGCGGCGACCAGCACGCCTGGCCGTCCCGCCGGGACACCACCCGCGGCCGGCCGCCCCGGCGGCGTCACCCGCCCCGCCGCCGGCGGACGGCGCGGCGCACCGGCACCCCGCGCCGTCCGCCGCGGCGCCGCCCGCTGGGTCGCCACCGCCGGCATCGTGTTCACCCTGCTGTCCAGCCGCGCCGCCCTGGCAGCAACCCCCGCCACCACCGCACCCCACACCGGCGCACCGACCACAGCCGCCACCGCGCCCGCCCACCCCGGCTCGACGCTCACTCCAACCAGGGCACCGTGGATCAGCGGCCCGGCGACCGACCCGCGACTCACCGCCGGCAACAACGCGGCGGCGACGGCCACGGGCAACGGGGCGGCGCACGTCCCGCATGGCTGGCTACCAGCCCTCGAGGACAGCAGCCCGCCGCGGACCTCGGCGGCCAGCAGCACCCCGCCCTACACCACGGCCGCGCCCCAGACCGCGAACACACCCACCGGCCGGCCCGAACTGCTCATCCCGACCAGCACCAGCCACACCGTCGCCCCCGGCGACACCCTCTGGGCCGTCGCCGCCGACGCCTACCGCAGCGCCGACGACACCACGCTGCCCGTGATCGTCGACATCGTCTTCACCACCAACCACGGCACCACTGATCCCGCCGGGCACCGCCTCACCAACCCCGACCTGATCAACCCCGGCATGGCCCTCGCCCTACCCACCCTCGACCCCACCGGCCACCCCAGCCCCACCCCACCACCACCCGCGAACGCAACGCCCCGCCCCGCGCCAGCACCCGGCACGCCCTCCCCGGCCATCCCACCCCCACCGACCACCGCCACACCGCCGCCCGGCACGGCGACCAGCACCCCCGGCCGGGGCCCGGCTCTCCCCACCCCGACCAGGCCGGCGCCGACGACGCCCGCCACGACCACCGCACCCGGCGACCACGCGCCACCCACTACAACCGCGCCCACCACCTACCCGGCCGACCGGCACGACGCCGTGCGCTGGCTGATCGGCCTCGGCCTCGGCGGCACCCTGCTCGCCGCCGCGGTCCTCACCGCCGTCGCGCAGCGCCGGGCCCGACGCGACCGGCAGGTCACCGTCGACACCACCGCCCCGCCACCCGACCCGGACGCCGCCGCCATCCACACCGCCCTGCTCGCCACCACCCCACCAGGCCCGACCATCCGCCTCGACGAGGCGCTGCGCGACCTCGCCTCCCTGCACACCGACCCCACCACCGACGACGGCCCACTCCCGCAGGT
The DNA here is from genome assembly GCF_001854805.1 of Pseudofrankia coriaricola. GTDB lineage: Bacteria > Actinomycetota > Actinomycetes > Frankiales > Frankiaceae > Pseudofrankia. Next base: position 35,525 of record NZ_MBLO01000043.1, on the reverse strand, counting down.
CGTGCTCGCCCGCCCCGACGGCACCCTCGACGTCTACCTCGCCGACCCGATCCCCACCGCCGCACCGCCCTGGCAGGCCGACGCCCACGGCCAGGTCTGGACCCTGCCCCACGACGCACCCCTGCCCCCGACCGACCCCGGCCTCCCACCACCCTGCCCAACCCTCGTCCAGCTCGGCACCCTGCCCGACGGCGCCGCCGTCTACGCCGACCTCGAAGCCCTCGGCACCCTCACCCTCGACCCCAACGGCCACGGCACCGACGCCACCACCGGCCTCGCCCGCGCCCTGGCCACCACCCTCGCCCTCACACCCCTGGCCGCCACCCCCACCGTCCACACCTACGGCCTTGACCCCGACGGCCTGATCGACGAGGACCGCATCTACCCGGCCGCCACCCTCACCCACCTCGCGGCCACCGTCCTCGGCGAGGTCAGCCACCTGCGCGACGCCCTGGCCACCGTCGGCGCCACCACCACCTTCACCGCCCGCGCCACCGTCCCCACCGACAACTGGGACCCCGTCATCGCCCTGGTCGCCACACCCCCCACCACCGACCACGACACCGACGACCTCACCGACCTCGCCACCTACGCCGCCGACGAAGGCACCGGCCTCGCCCTCATCCAGCCCGCCACCCCCACCCACACCTCCACCTGGCGCCTCACCCTCCTCCCCACCCCACACCCGGCCCACAGCCAGACACGAGCCGACGCCGACGGGGCAGCCTGGCCCACAGCCACCCAGGACACCGACGCCGACAGCGATAACCGGGACGACGCCGCCGACCTGCACGTCGCCGATGACAACCACACCACCGGCTATCCCGACGGCGCCGACGATACGTCCGGCCCCGTCGGCATCGCCCGCTGGCGGCTCGATCCCCTCAACCTGATCCTCACCCCAACGACCCTCGCCCAGACCACGCTCGACGCCCTCTGCCTCCTACTTGCCGACGCCGCACAACCACCCATCCCAGCCCCACGCCCCGCAGGCGACACACCCGTCACCGAAGCGTTCGACACACCGCCCGCACCGGCGCAGACCCCACCTCCGGACGACCCGGAACCGTCACGGCCGCCCGGCTCGCGATCCACACCCTCTCCGTTGCCATTCGGAGCGCTCACAGGATCGACCACCGCGGTTGTCCCGGCGTCGCCATCCCGAGCCGCACCACCTACCACCAGCCCGTCGGCAACCGCGACCACGCCCGCACCCACCGCCGCGGCCAGCCCAACCACCACCTGGACGTCGCCCGCCGTGGCGCTGGCGACGGCACCTGCCAACGGCCACGCGCCGACCACCACCCCGCCCTACATCGAGCCGGACTGGCAGGTCCGCGTCACGCTCCTGGGCCCCCTCGACGCCGTCAACCGCACCGGCCAACACCCCACCGGCGAACACGCCCGCACCCGCACCCTCGAGATCCTCGCCTGGCTCGCCACCCACCGCGGCCGCACCCGCACCAACCTCGTCACCGCCATCTGGCCCAACGCCGAACCCGAGACCCGCACCGTCAACAACCAACTCGGCCGCGCCCGCCGCGCGTTGGTCCACCTCGCCGGCGAACACGCCCGCGCCTGGATCCCCGCCGCCCAGACCGTCCTACGCCTCGACCCCGCCGTCACCACCGACCTCGACCTCCTCCAACACCGCCTCGACTACGCCCGCACCCACCGCCACCACCCCCACACCGCCATCCCCGTCCTCACCGACGCCCTCACCCTGATCACCGGCACCCCCAACACCGCCCCCTGGATCGATGCCGAACTCGGCTCCCAACTCACCACCACCGCCGTACGCGCAGCCCTCCTGCTCGCCGAACTCCACCTCCACACCGACAACCCCGACGCCGCCCTCGACGCCACCACCCAAGGCCTCGCGATCATGCCCGCCCACCCAGGCCTCTTCGCCCTGCGCCTGCGCGCCCACGCCGCGAGCGGCGACCTGCCCGCCGCCACCGCCGACTACCACGCCTACCAACGCGCCGAACAATCCGACCCAGACTGGAACGGCGACACCAACCCCGACCTTGTCCACCTCCACCGCACCCTCCAACGCGGCGCTGCATCACTGCGAGGTGCGTCTGCGACCCGAGATAGCCGGGTCCAGTGACAACCACGGGAATCGCCGCCTACCAGGATCTGGCTTTGACTCATCGCCCCCCCGCGAGCAAGGGCAGGCTTCGCGGGAGGCTGCGGAACTCGCTCGTCGACCACGACGGCCGTCCCGACCGCGAGGCCTAGTTCGAAGGATCTGCACGGCATGAGACGCCGACATCTGGCCAGCGCAGCACGTCTCCCTCGTCAGCACCGGTGGCTGACATAGTGATCAACCCGGGCTCGAGCAGACAGCGGTTTCTCGTTGTCCACGACTACGGCATGGGCGGGCTGTGGTGGTGGGTGCAGGCCACCTCGGCGCGCGAGATCGTGGAACGGATCGCCGAGGTCGAGGTCGTCACAGACGCCGACTCGTGGGAACGCGCCGCAGCGTGGAACCTGCCCGAGGTCGACCTGGACGCCCCGGACCTGCCACCCGGCCTGGGCGAACTGCGACAGCAACGAGACCAGCAGCGCAGGCAACCAGGCTTCGGAGCTCTCGTCGGACGGTCACTGGTCCACCTACGCTGCGAGTCGCAGGACGAGCCGGACGTCATCTGCTACTGGGAGGTCAGCGCCGACGGTCGTCGCCTGCGCGAGGTCGAGATCCGCGGCGACAGCCCCGGCGTGCGCTACACCCCGGATGACTGGGTGTTCAACACCCCCGTCGTCGACCTTTACGACCCCCAAGCCGCCGCCTGGGAGATCGATCCCGAGGAGTTCGAGGCGCAATGGCGATGTGCAGGTCTCAACGATGATTTGGCGTTCGGCATGGAGTAGCTGCCGACGATGCCAAATCTGATTATTGGTGGAGGCTATGGCGACCTGGCTTCGCTCCCGTGCGACGGTCTCGCCTTGGCGCAACGGCCGCACGTTAAATGATCGTCTCTAGGGTTTGTGTTGGCTGGTCATCACCCTCGCCACCGTTATCATTCACAGTCCAATGCTACCGGCCCAATGATCATTTAAACATTAATCTAGAGCCGGGAGCCTCGATGGTCCACTTAGTCGTTGGCATCCTGGGAGGGCTTCTTTGGCCAAGCGTCTTTGGCAGCGTCTGCTGCTCGATGTGCCTGAAGGTCGATTGCGTCGCCTGCGGCGCGGGCCTGCTCGGCGATCGCGCCGGCGGCACGAGTCGCATACCCGTCGGCTGCGTCGATGGCCTTCGTGCTGGCGTTCTGGGCAGCGAGGCCGAGCGCAGTACCACGTCGGCCAAGTTCTGCGCCGACATCGCCCCAGGTGGGCCGCTGGATGGCCTGCCAAGAAGTCACCTGCATCTGGCGGGCGGCCGCGAAGTCGTCAAAGCCGCGTCGCAGCGTCTCAACGTCCTCTTCAAGCTTCCTGCGCGAGAGCATGCGGTGTTTCTCCAGCGGGCGCAGCGTGGCATAGAAGTCGATGGCTTGGCGAATGTCATCGAGCAGTTCGCGGTCGAGTTGTACATCGTCGCGAAGAAGCTTGCGGGCTGACGCGATCACGTGCTCGAGGTTGTGTGGCTCGGTGGTTCGCGCGTGTTCAATACTGAGTCGGTGCCAGAGGTAGTGCGAGTCTTCGGTCACGACCAGTAGCTGGAGCACTTCGCCGATACTGTTGTTGTCAACGGCGTCGTGAAGCTGCTTGGCTCTTTCAGCGGCAGACTTGGCGACGTCGAGGTTCTTCACACGCTGCGACAAGAACTGGCGAAGCCTCTCGATACCGACAACAAGCTGTGGGCCAAGCGCGGCAACGGACTGCCAGATCGTCTCCGGCAGCACTCCCGTCTCGTCGAGGGTCGCAACGTGTTGCCCGAGCAACCGGTGCGAACCGAGCACCTCGCCGAGCGTGGCTGAGTGCACCCGCGCAGCAAGGTCGTCGACCTTGCTTTCGACGCGCTCGACTGCCCGCTCAACGTCCTTGATCGCGGCGCGCAGTGATGCGGTGGCGAAGGCCAACTGGATGGACATGGCCCGTGTCGGACCGAGCGATACTTGCCGGAAGTCGAGGTTGGCGAAGAACTGCCCAGTGTCACTCCGGACAGTGCCTTTGAAGTAGCCGCCCGCACCAGGGATGACCCCAAGGTCCTTGAAAAGTTCGAGACTGCTCGGCGACATCTGGAAGTACTCGCCACCGGTCGCATGGAGGGCTTCGAGCGCTGAGGCCGCAGCAGCTACATCTAGAAGCGACTGCCTTCCGATGCCGAGGTCGCTCAAAGATTGTCCGGCCGTGCGCTGGAGGGCGGCGATGTAGGTGTCGACGACGCTGCGGTCGCCGACGCAGAGCACTCCGTCCTCAGCGACGTAGACCGTGATTTCCTCCGGGTCATATTGTGGTGCCGCCGTCTCGTCGGTCACGTCTTCCCCTTCGGCCGGAGCACTGAGCGTATCCAGCGCGGACAACGGCTCACCCGTCAGGTCCAAATCCAATGGCCGTACTTTAAGTGATCATATGATCGGTGGTCTCGGACTGTGGGTCATGACGGTGGTGAGGGGCTGTCGCCGGAGGGGTGGCTACCGGATCGGGCGACGGTCGGGGTGCTGACCGGGTGTATCCGTCGGCGCTAATCGATCAGGTGCTGCGGGTGCTGAAGGAAGAGGAGAGTGGCGTGGTCGCTGAGGTAGCCGGGCGGGGGGTGTGGTCAAGGGCGCACGTATGAAGGGCTCCTGCGGTGGTCCGGAGCAGCGTGTGATCGAGTGGGCGGCGCTGCGCGGGCGGCGGATGGCCGAACCCGGTGCCACCGACGCCTACCGCGCGGCCCAGCTCGCCTACGACCTTGGCCAGACGGTCCGCGACCTGCGCCAGCAGCGCGGCTGGAGCCAGGCCGACCTCGCCCGCGCCGCGGGCATGACGCAGTCCGCGATCGCCGCTTCGAAGCCGGGGCACGGTTCCGACTCTCCCGGTCCTCGACCGCCTCGCCACCGCCCTCGATGCCAGCCTCGACGTCCAGCTCACCCCACACCCCGCGACCTGACCACCCGTGGGGTGGCTCGCGGAAGAAAGATCGCCCAGGACGACTGTCGCCTCCGCGAGGTGAACTTGGCGCGTCTGGGTCATTGACGCCCCGTCGCCCACCTCTGTGGCCCTCGCTGTCAGTCAGTCTCCCGTGAAGTGGCGGCCTCGTAGAAGGCGTCGGCGAGAGCAAGGATGACGCCGTTGATCCCAGGGCCGTCGCTGAAGAAGTAGTCGGCCATGGTGTTGTGGGCGTCCTGGTTGTCGAGGACAGCCTCGGTGACGATGGCTTTGAAGTCGTCGGAGTCCATGAACTGCTTCTTCGAGTTGACCTGGGTCTGCCTGACGAGGTCGGGGTGGGCGAGGAGCCGCTGGACCAGGCCGTTGACGAACTCGCGGATCTGGGACTCGGTGAAGGACTCGGCGCCGAAGAGGTCGTTCATCTTGTCGATCACGACCTGGAGCGCGACGTACTTGGGTTCCTTGCGGGTGCCGGTCCCGGCGGCGCTGATTCCCTTGAGCTCTCCGTCGCCGGTCAGCGAGATGTCGACGGCGTCCCGCTTCACGTGCTTGACCCCGACCAGGACGACGTCGGAGAGGTCGACCTCGGCGGCCCACGAAGAGTCGGCGATGACCTTCTCGAGGAGGCGTAGGAAGATGGAGAGCATCTCCAGGTGCGGGTCGCCGTAGTCGACGATCTGGCTCATGAAGTCGTAGAGTCGGACGTAGGTGGAGACATCCTGGCGGAACAGGTCGAGGGTGCTGAGCGTGACCTTGTCATCGGCCTCGATCGCGGCGGCGTAGCGGCTCGCGAACTCGTGCTTCGCCGGAGCGATCGCGGCCGAGAGCGCGTTGTTGCCCTTCCGCTTCACCCACAGCTCGGCGACGTCCCGTACCTGGTCGGCGGTGTAGATTCCGGCCTGGGCGAGCTTGGCGGCGAGGTGGGCGACGACGTACGGGTCGGTCTCGGTCTCCAGGGTCGCGCCTGCGAAGTACGGCTCGAACGCGGCCCGGATGTCGTCGGGCTTGTTCACGAAGTCGAGGACGAATGTCTTGCGCTTGACCTCCCCGCCCGCGGCGCGGTGGGTGCGGTTGAGCCGTGAGAGCGTCTGCACGGCGGTGACCCCGGAGAGCTTCTTGTCGACGTACATCGCCGAGAGCAGCGGCTGGTCGAAGCCGGTCTGGAACTTGTTGGCGACCAGCATGATCGTGTAGGTCTCGCCCTTGAACGCCGCGGCCAGGTCCGATCCGGCGCCGGGGTTGAGGTTGGTCTCGGTGAACTCGACGTCCTTCGACGGCGCCGGCCCCCACTCCGAGGTCCACTCCTCGTTCTCGTCCATCGTCACCGACTCGGAGAAGGCAACCAGGGTGCGGTAGGTGTACGACGCATCCTCCGCGGCCCGGCGAGCGATGTAGGCGTCGATCGCCTTCTTGTACTTCACCGCGGCCTTGCGCGAGTCGGTGACGACCATTGCCTTCGCTCTGCCCTCTAACAGGTAGGCGACGTTGGCGTGGAAATGCTCGACGATGATCTGGACCTTCTGGCTGATGTTGGTCGGGTGCAGCTTCACCCACCGCATCAGCCCCTTGCGCGCGGCGCCTTCCTCGACCTCGTCGTCGGCGGTGGCCTTGCCTGCGATCTTCAGCGCGGTGTCGTACGACTGGTAGCCACGCAGGACGTCGAGGATGTACCCCTCCTCGATCGCCTGGCGCATCGAGTACAGGTGGAACTCGACCGGCTTCCCGTCTGGCCCCTTCCGCCCGAACATCTCCAGCGTCTTGGCCTTCGGGGTCGCGGTGAACGCGAAGTAGGAGATGTTCGGCGAGTCGGCCCGCTCGCTCATCCGCGCCGCCAGGAGCGACTCCAGGGAGACCTCGCCGCCGTCCTCGAGGTCCTTGATCTCCTCGGCGGTGAGCACGGCCTTCAGCTGGGAGGAGATCCTGCCGGACTGCGACGAGTGCGCCTCGTCGGCGATGACGGCGAATTTTTTGCCCTTCAGCCCCTTGTCTGCCTGGATCTCGCCCATCGCATGCGGGAACGTCTGCACCGTCACCGCGATGATCAGCTCGCCGTTCTTGAGCGCGGAGGCCAGCAGCCCCGACTTCGACTTCGCGCCGGCCTTGCGGACGTCCTCCGGGCTGATCGTGGCCACGATCCTGCCGGACCCGTCGATCTGCCGGATCGCCTCCTGGAGCTGCCCGTCGAGCACCGTCCGGTCCACGACCACGATGACCGAGTCGAAGACCTTCTCGTCTTCCACGTGCAGCCGCGCCAGCCGGTGCGCGGTCCAGGCGATCGTGTTCGTCTTCCCCGACCCGGCCGAGTGCTCGATCAGGTACCTGTGGCCGACACCCTCCTCACGCACGGCGTCGACGATGCTCGTCACCGCCTCCCACTGGTGGAACCGCGGGAAGAGCATGCTGGTGCGCCGCACCGACGTCCCCGCCGCGACGTCCCACTCCTCCCGGGTCTCCACGATCATCAGCCGCCCGATGATCGTGAGCCAGGCGTCCTTCTCCCAGACCCGCTCCCACAGGTACGCCGTCGCCGACCACCCCTCGGCACCAGGCGGGTTCCCCGCCCCGCCGTCGTGGCCGATGTTGAACGGCAGGAAGTGCGTCTTCTCGCCCTCCAACCTGGTGGTCATCGCCGCCAGGTCGTTGGAGACCGCGAAGTGCACCAGCGCCCGATGCCCGAACGACAGCAACGGCTCCGGCCGCCCGTTGGTGACCGGGCGCCGGTCCTTGCGGTATTGGTTGATCGCCTCGTCCAGCGACTGCGTGAAGTCCGTCTTCAGCTCCACCGTCGCCACCGGCAGCCCATTGACGAAGAACACCAGGTCGAGGCTGCGCTGATCCGCGGTCGAGAAACGCACCTGCCGCATCACCCGCACCCGCATCGCCGCATACTGCGCCACCGTCGTCGCGTTCAGGCTGGTCTCCGGCCGGAACTGCGCCAGCTTCAACCGGCCACCACCGATGTAGACGACCCCGTTGCGCAGGATGTTCAACGTCCCGCCGCCATGCTCCAGCGGCTTGTCGAGCGCCGTGGCCAGCACGTCGAGGACCTTCGCCTCCGACCCGGCCGCCTTCAACGCCTTCCCGTACGCCGCCGGCTGAGTCTCCTCCAACCAGGCGAACACGTCCGAGGGGAAGAGCGCCCGCTCGCGGTCATACCCGGAATCGTCCGCCGAGTACAGCCACCCGTGAGCCTCCAGGTACGCACAGATCTCGGACTCGAAAACGACCTCGTTGTGATCGGCCATCAGACCAACTCCCGCACGTCGACTTGCCCCGTCACCGCCGCCGCGATCAGCGCAGAGCGGCGCTCAAGGGACAGGTCGATGAACCGCTCGGCCTCGGCGATCAGCAAGTCGATCTTCGCAGTCTGCTCGTCGAGGTACGCGGCAATGCGGCGTTGTCCATCCAGGCTCGGTAGTGGAATCGGAGTCCTCGCCAGCGTCCCGAGGTTCAGCCGACGGAAGGTGGCTCCCATGATCTCGTAGTCCCAATAATCCGCTGTCTGCCGCGACAGCAGAGCCCAAACCACGAACCTCGTGTCTACGAGCTCAGGACGCAGCGCAACTCTAACGGTGTCTTGGGTCAGATTTCCTCCGGCCAAGTCATCGGAGACGACAGCGACCTTGCCGTAGGCCGGTCCGATCGAGACGACGACGTCCCCTCCTGCTAGAACCGATCGCTGGTAGGCAGCCGCAATTTCTGGTGCAGTTGTCCGCAGGGCAGTTCGCATCGGAGACCGACCCTCGCCAACGATGTCCGAGGGGCCGACGTAGACAACGCCTCCGTCGACCAGCGGACCGCACTGAAGGATCCCGTAGGTCATCGGCCGTTCGCGATCGACCAGCCGACGCAGGCGAGTCATCTCGTGACCATCCAACGCCTCCGCGATCGTCGCTCTTCGCCTCTCGCGGAGCATCTCGATCAGGCGCTGCTGCTCCTCGATGAGCGTGTCGATGCGGGTGGTCTCGCGGTCGAGGTAGCCGGCGATGGCACGCTGCTCCTTCAGCGGTGGCGCAGGCACGGCCATGCCCAGGAATACATCCGGGTAGAGGCGCAGCCGTGACGACCAAATGCCGCGTGAGAGACGAGTCATCTCCATCACGTACGGCTCCGACCGGTAGACGTAGTCGTAGAAGCGGGGCTCAAACGGAGCGGCTGCACGTGGGCTATACACGCCGTATGCAGGGCTCACAATCCCGGCCTGCTTGGCAATGCCGAGCGCACCCATCCACGCCCACATCGTGTTGATGACGAGATCCCCAGGCTCCACGATTCGGTAACCCTCAAGATTCTCTGCAGCCGTCATCGTCACGGTCTTCTCCGACCTCGGAGTGATGCCCGTCAAATGCGAGACGCTGAGAAGCTCCTCGTTACCATCGGCTGACAGGGCCAGCGATTCAGTCAGAAGCTCCTTGTTCCTGCTCCAGCGCCAGCGAGGCGGGACCCTGCCAGCCCAAGACTGGTTGAAGGTCAACTGCGCCAGTGTCATCCCTCGACCTCTCGCAGCAGGTCGAGGATCTTGGCGACCTGCTTGTCCAGGTCGGCGTCGATCTCGGCGAGGGGGCGGGGTGGGACGTACTTGTAGAAGTGGCGGGTGAAGGGGATCTCGTAGCCAGTCTTGACCTTGGCCCAGTCGATCCAGGCGTCGGGAACGTGCGGCTTCACCTCGACGCCGAAATAGGCGTTGATGACCTCGATCTTGCCGGCCCGGCCGGCGGTCGAGCCGCCGTAGGTGAAGGGGACGTTCTCGGTGTCACGCTTCTTCGGGTCGGGCTTGGGCTGGCCCTTGCGGTCGACGATCGGCTTGCCGGACTCGTCGAGGAGCGGGCGCTCGACGGTGATGGTCCAGTAGCCGAACTCGTCGTTGCGCAGCACCTTAGTGTAGTCGGGGTCGGCGTCGAGGAAGTCGGCGTACAGACGGACGACCTTCTCGCGGTCGGCGTTGGAGATCTCGCGGCCCTTGGAGCCGAGGTTCTTGCGCATCTTGGTCCAGAACGAGGTGCCGTCGATGAGCTGGACCAGGCCCCTGCGGTCGGGGCGCTTGGTGTTGTCGAGGATCCAGATGTACGTGGCGATGCCGGTGTTGAAGAACATGTTGGTCGGCAGCGCGACGATCGCCTCGACCAGGTCGTTCTCCAGCAGCCATCGGCGGATCTCGGAGGGGCCGGACTCGGCGGCGCCGTTGAAGAGCGGCGAGCCGTTCATGACGATCCCGACCCGGCCGCCGCCGTCCGCGGGCGCCCGCATCTTGTGGGCCAGGTGGAGCAGGAAGAGCATCTGCCCGTCCGAGGTCGCCGGCAGGCCGGGGGCGAACCGGCCGTACGGGCCGGCCTCGTCACGTTCCTTGGTGACTTTCTTGGCGTACTGCTTCCAGTCGACGCCGTACGGCGGGTTGGACATGCAGAAGTCGAACTTTTTGCCCTTGAATGCGTCGTCGGTGAGCGTGTTGCCGAAGGCGATGTTGGCCGCGTCGTGGCCCTTGGCGAGGAGATCGGACTTGCAGATCGCGTACGACTGCGAGTTGTACTCCTGCCCGTACAGGCTCACGTTCGCGTCCGGGTTCTGCGCGAGCAGGTGTTCCTCGGCCAAGGCGAGCATGCCGCCGGTGCCCGCGGTCGGGTCGTAGAGAGTGCGGACGATGCCGGCCTCGGTCAGGTCGACGTCCTTCTCCGCGAAGAGCAGGTCGACCAGTAGCCGGATCGCGTCGCGCGGGGTGTAATGGTCTCCGGAGGTCTCGTTCGCGGCCTCGTTGAACTTGCGGATGATGTACTCGAACGCATCGCCCATGTCGGCGTTCGACACCGCTTTGGGGTGCAGGTTGATTGCCTTGAACGAGGTGATGATCTCGCGCAGGAGCTCGGCCTTCTCCAGCGCGAGGATCTCCTTCTTGAAGTCGAAGTACTCGAACACGTCCACGTCCGCCGAGAACCGGTCGATGTAGTCGGCCAGGTTGTCTGCCAGCCCGTCGGCGTCGGCCAGGAGGTTGCCGAACCCGTAGTTGGAGGTGTTGTAGAACGGCCTGCCGGTCGCCTTCTTCACCTCGATCTTCAGCCGGTTCGGGTTGTCGAACTTCCGCGCGAGCTCCCGGACCGTCTCCCGGTCGGGCTCGAGGATGCAGTCGAGCCGGCGCAGGATCGTGAGCGGGAGAATCACGTTGCCGTACTGATTGGGGCGATAGGGACCCCGAAGCTGGTCGGCGATCGACCAGATGAAACTACCGAGGGTGCTCACAGGGCTCCTTGAGATGATCTCACGCGAAGACGGGGTGCCGGACGCCCACGCCCGGCCCATGGGCCACCGGCGCCGCCGTGTTCGGGGCTGAAGGTCCTGGCCAGCCGGTTCCAGCAGCCGAGCAGCCTGACGGATTCGTCGATGCTGATCTCACCGGATTCAGGAGATGACCTGCTGGACGTTCTCGGCGACGTACCGCTGCCGACGACGGCGAGGACCAGCGCCTTGCCGTCGGCGAGCAGGCGGTGAAGCCACTCTGGCCACGGTTCGCGGCGACGAGGTTGATCCTGGCTCCGGTAGCGAGTTTTGGCCCCACTATCCGACGAGATCCGGACCCACTTGGCGATCTTCGGGAGGCTTGATCTCCGACGAGATCTGGCCCCACCCGGAGCCCTCCTCGCCGGCGATTGTGGTGCTCGCTCGCCGCAGGTCCAGGTCGTTCGTCCTCGCTTCGCTGCGGGCGCTCCACCTGGACCTGCGGCTTCGCCGAGGACCGGATCGGCAGCTACGAGGAGGACGGGGATCTCTGCCCCAGCCGTGGCACGGCACAGGTGGAGCCAGAAGTCGTCGGACGTCATTCTCCGATCAAGAAGGGTGGGGCCGCGTCTCGTCGGAAGGTGGGGCCAGAGGAAACGCTCATAGCCAGTTGATCCCGAAGTCGCCCGCCCCGCCCCGCCACGGCCAGGCCAGGCCGTCCACTGCCAGACCTCGGAGAACCTCTCGGTCCATCCCGGGTCGGCCGCCAGGTACGTCTTGATCAGCCGCTCGAACTTGTCACCCTTGTCTCGCTCGTCCAGCGAGGCGGCACGAGGATCCCCCGGCAACCCGCGAATCGTGATCCCCACGGGCGATAGTCTGCCGCACAGGTCTGACAATCACGCCAAGACCCTTGCGACACGGTCAACACCCGGCTGCAGATCGTCCTGCAGCGCGGCGGCCAGGTCAGGGGCGAGGTCCCAGTGGGTCGCCGGTTCCCAGCCGGGACAGAAGCCGGCCCGCAGCGCCGGCCTGCGCCTTCGAGACATGGAACAGCGCGTCGCCTACAGCGAGAAACGCGACTAGGCCCGATCCCACGGCCCTGCCCGGCGTTGTCGTGCTCCGCGAGCGAATCGACCCGTGCCGTGCGAGTCCTGGCGCGGGTCCGCCGTCATGCGGTAGTTCGCGGGACGCGCAGGTGGGAGTCGGTGAGTGCGAGGGCCGCGCTGACCGATGCGTCGAGGGAGCCGGATAGCTCCGGCGGCAACGCCCCACGCCGGAGCCCGGCTGCGGAGACCAGTTCGGCGAGGCTCTCCCGGCACCTCGGGGCGAGGGCCAGAGCGGGCATTGGGGTCGTGAGGATGTCGTGGGCGGCGTGCCCATCACCGGTGGCAAGAATGTCGTCGCTGATTCGGGTTATTACGGCGCTGGCGCCATCCGGGCTGGTGCAGGCGGCGAGCGTTGCGACGGTAAGGCCAAGCCGGACGCGGAAGACGATGTGGTCGGGCGTCACGTTGTCGTCGAGGAAGTGCACGATCATTGCGTCGATGGCCGCGGCGGCGTCGGAAGGGGCGGCGCACATGACGGTGAGGCAGGCGGCCACGTGTCGTTCCCACCGCTCGGTGATCGTGGAGGCGGTGAGCAACTCCCGGGCGGCGTCGCTGTCTCCAGCGAGAAGGGCTGCGATGATCATGGCCTGGCGACCTTCCAGGAGGTGGCCAGCGACGCCGCGGTGGTGTAGGGCGAATTCCGCCGCCTGGTCCCATCGGCCGGCCATCGCGTGTGCGCGGATGCCGTCAGTCAGGCACTGACGCCAGACGGACTGGCGGAGTTCACGGTGCTCGTCGTGTGTGCCGATCAGGCCGGCAAGGGGGAGTGCCCGGCCATCGAGGGAGATATCGGCGCCGGTGGTAGCCGCGCGAAGGATGAGGTCGAGGAGACGGAGAGCGTCGTCCGGCTGCCCGGCGCGTAGGCGAAGCCGAATCAGGTTGAGGGCCGGGCCGAGCATCCGTTTGGCGAGTGGCACCGTGAGCGGGCGGGGGGCATGGCGGTAGGCGTCGATGTGCCGCCAGCACAGGGCATAGGCCAGGTCGGGCAGGCCGCAGTCGCTCGCCACGAGCGCGGCCAGGTTCAGTGCTTGCGACGCTGCGGTGAGGGCGTCCTCGCCTGCACCGCGGGCGTTGCGGACGATGTCGTCGATCTCCGCGAGCCGGACGGGGAGCGGCGGACAAGGGAGACGGGCCCAGCCGATCAGGGGGAACCACCGCAGCGCGGTGCTCAGGGTGGCGTCGTTCATGGGTCAGTCCTCGGGAAGGCATGCGCTGATCGCCGTGCGCGCGAGGACAGCCTGTGTGGAGGCGGAGAAGCCGAACCTGTTCCAGTGGAAGATCACCATGTGGGCAAGGACGGCGCGTAGCCCCCGGCTCAGGGCGCCAGCGGTGGCCGCCACGCAGAGGCGTCGTCCTGCCTCCTCGAAGGCGTCACGCCACGGGGCGGCGAGCGCGGCCGGCCCGCTGGCGGTGAACAGTGGGGATTCCGGTTGGGTGGGCGTGGCGAGCAGGACGCGGAGCTGGGCGGCGAGTGCGGTTCTCACGTTGGCCGTGGTCGGCGGGTTTGGGCGCATCGCGGCCACACGAGCAAAGATGTCGCCCCGCTCATACCAGTCCAGTCCAGCGGCGGCGCACATGGCGCTGATCAGCAGAATGGACAGCTCGCGGCTGCCCAGTAGCGCGTTTCCGCGGCGGAGGTGGTCGAGGACTCCGGCGGAGTCGGCGCAGAACAGCGCGTGGGCGATACCGATACCGGTGTCCCCGCCGAACGCCGCTGTTTCCGGTTCGTAGATGGCGGGGCTCCACGCCGCAATGACTCCAGCGGCGGCCAGGTCGTCGAGTAGCTGGCGCACCGTGTCCATGTCGGCGTCGAGGAGGCGTATTCGCCAGCCGGGAGGCTTGTTCATGTGCCACCAGCCGGATGCGGCGCCGCCCGCCACGAGCATGTCGAGCCGTGGACCGACGAAGGTCGCCAGGGTACGGTCGGCCGGGTCATGGCCGGCGGGGTAGACGTTGACCTGCTGCCATGGTGCGGCGGCGCGTCGTTCGAGCGCGGCGATCCCGGCCAGGTGGTAGGCGTCGGTCGCGTCCGCGAGGTCGGCCGGTTCCAGGCCCGCCTCGGCCGCGGTGGCAGCGGTGTCGCGCCCGGCGAGAACGGCACGGACGGCGTTGGCGACCCGTTCGGCGGCCGGCGGGGTCAGCAGAGCAGCAGGCATGAGTCCCATCCGGATAGAGGTGCGCCTTTCCGACGCGCCGTCTCAAGTACGAGTCGGATGCCTGTGTCGCCGGTGAGCAGCGTGGTGGACCCGTCGGTGGTGCTCGCTCGTGCCGCGAGGAGGGCGGAAAGCTCGGGTAGGTGGGCGCCGATGCCGGGGGTGATCGCGTCGGCGGCGGCGCGGGTCGCTGTCTGGTAGACGCCGGCGAGGCCGTGGCACAGGCCCGCGTCAGAAAGTCTGGCGAGTTGGGGGCTGGCCAGACAGGCGGCGAAGGTGTGCTCGGCGGCCGTTTGGCGGGCGGGATCCCCGATTGCGAGGGCGGCGAGTTGGAGGGCACGGGCGATACCGGGCGTTCCGTAGCACCAGGATGATCTTCCCGGACCTGGCTGGGAAGGACGCCCGGTGCGCAGATCTTGGCGGGTGATCCACTGCGGCCACCATGGTCCCTCGTCCGAGTCCTGGCGCCACTGGTCGAACCAGGCGGACAGAACGTGGATCGCGTCGTGTTGGCCGTCAACGGTGTGACCGCCCCGGGTGGCGAGCGCGAGCACCGCGAGGATGCCGGCGACGCCGTGCGCCATGCCCAGGTTCGCGTGGCCGTCCGGAGTGGGGGACAGCGGGTCGGGGTCGCGGGCGGCCCACCAGCCCGGGGCCTGGAGCCCGTCGAGAGTGAGGGGTCGGGTCGCGAGTCGCGTGAGGTAGGTGAGGACGTCGGCGAGGGTGTCGCTGGCCGGGGCGGTGCGCAGCAGGACGAGTCCAAGTCCGGTGAGCCCGTAGAAGAGGTCGTATTCGTCGAACGTGCCGGGTGCTTCGCGCGCGATGCGGGCCCTGGCGGCGTCGAGCCGTCGACGCGTGATGCGGTGTAGGTGGCGGCCGAGCGTGCGAGCGGCGTACTGGTAGCGGGGTTGCCCGTCCGCAGCGGCGGCATGCAGCACGAAGCGCAGGGCCGGCGCACCGTGGACGAGGCACCCGCTCGGACTGCCGTCCACCGGTCCAGACGTGGCGAGAACGAGGGCCTCGTGCGCGTCCTGCCAGGTACCGGCACCTGTGAGGGCGAGCTCGATGCGCAGCAGAGCGATGCCGGCCGTGCCGTGGGCGAGTGACTGGGTTTCCGCCTGCCGGGCGTTGATCGTCGGTGTGGTCACAGGTGGCCTCCCTTGCCGAGCTGGCGCAGGGCGGCGGCGCGGGCAAGTCGTCCGGTCTGCTTCTCGAAGGCGGGATCGACTCCGACGGCGCGCGTGTGGTGCTCGTGCAGCAGGGTTCGTAGGACGGTGCCTGGGTCGCGCTGCGTGGACAGTTGCTCGTGGTAGGCGGCGAGTGCCGTGTCGCGGCTGGTCCATGTCTGCGCGACCGCGTCCCCGCCGGGCAGCGTGGCCAGTGCGTGCGGTCCGCTGACCGGGTCAGCGAGGTCGCGGGCCAGATCGCGCAGGTTCCGATCCAGCGGGCCACTTCCCTGGTCCAGGCAGCGGGTCAGAGCCCGGTGTCCGGTCGCGGGGTCGGGGGCGAACGCGGCGGCGATCCGAGCCATCGACGCGGCGGCGAGCGCCTGGCCTGGTACACCGCTGGCGGCCGTGGCGAGTTGGGCGACCGCTGCGGCCGTGTCCGCCGCCCATACCCCCTCCGCGGTGGCCAGCGCGCGGCCTGTCCCATACCGGCCGGGCTGGTCGTAGTACGGGACGAAGCTCAACGTGGCGGGCATGCCACGCGCCTCGAGGTCGGCGGCGAACCGGGCGAGGTCGGCGGCGAGCGGGGCGAAGCCGTCGGAATCGGTGAGTCGTAGGTGCACGGAGATGTGCTGCGGGATCTCCGGGTGGATCATGTCGCGGTAGCGACGTACCCACCAGCGCTTGGCCACTGGGTGGAGAGAACCAGCGAGCCGGGGGAGGTGGACGGCGATGAGATCATCGAACCGTGCCGGGTTGCCGATGATCCGGGCGCACACCATCAGGCCTGTCCCTGGCCGATGTACGCCGCCTGGCGGAGTCGTAGCCGGAAGGGGACGTGGTGGAGGGCTTGCGAGGGTAAGCGGGATGAGTAGCTCAGCGGGCCGGCCGAGCCAGTCGTTGGCCCCGGTCGGGCTGTCTTCGCGGAGCTCGGCGCGCGAGGTCCGGCTGAGGTAGGTGTGCAGGAGTTGCCGGTCGAGTGGGTGTTCCAGGTCCAGCGGGAGCCGCTGCTCGCCGTCGCAGATCACTATGCGGGCGGGAACCCGCCACTGGTGCCGCCAGGCGGCCAACCGCGCGTCGAAGTTGACGCCAGGGCAGGCGGCGAGGGCGGTTTCCTCAAGGTTCCAGCGGGCCGGAAAGAGGATCGTCCTGCGGTAACGGATGCGGGGTACGTAGGGCAGGACCCGGGCGGCGCCAAGGTCGAACGGGCGCAGTTCGGCGCACCGGGCGTTCGCGACCTCGGCGAGGAAGCGGGCGAGCGGCGGGGTGTAGGCCGTCATCTCCAGCGCGTGTGGAATGTGCGGCACGACGCGCTGTCCCGTAGGTACGTGGACGAGGTATAGCTGTGCTCCGTCGGCGGTCACGGCCAGGTCGTCCACGGCGATGGCCGTCTTCGTGTCGGCGGGGTGCTCGCCGATGGGGACGACGGTGTCCAGCAGCGGTGCGACCCGGGTCATGTGTGCGGTGCGCGGCACACGGGGCGGAAACGACACCTGCACGTCGAGGGTTTCCGCACCAGGGCGCGTAGTTCGGAAGGTCGCTGCGAGTGCCGCCCGTTCCGCGGCGGTCAGTAGATGGCTGAACCGGCCGGCCATGCTGCCGGGGACACGAGCCACCCCGGTTACCCGCAGGGTGAACTGTCCGGCGTTGATCGCCGCGGTGGATCGGGCCTGCAGGGCGACGGCGATCTCGCCGCGTGGCGGTGGTACGACCGCGTCGGGATCGCCGACCGTGAGCGCGCGCACGTCGTCACCGGTCAGGCGGATCTCGTCGGTGCCGTCGAGCGCGGCCCGCTGGATCAGTGCCAGCAGCGCCGCGTCGCGCTCCGTCAACGTCCGCCACACCGGGCGCGCGGTCGGCGCGCCGAGGTAGCCGTCGGGATAGCCGAGGCCGGAGTCGGCGACGAGGTCCCGGACCGGCACGAGTACACCAGGGCCGTACCGTTCTTTGAACCGTGCCTGGTATTCCAGCCAGGACATCACGCCGAACGGGCGGGTTGTCAGGCGAAGAAGCACGTCGGCTGCGGCGGCGGCCTCCTCCAGCACCGAGCCTGGGATCGTGACACACGCGTCGAGTCGCGTGTCCAACGCCAGGGGGTAGTCGGCGTCGGCCGTCAGCGCAGCCATCCGCCCACCGGCGGCTACGCGCAACGCCACAGCCTCCGACGGGCGGCTGCAGTCGTTGTGTGCGGCGATCAGGCAGGCGATGTCAGCCAGCTCGCAGAGCACGGTGGTGATCTCTGGCACCTGGTCCGCGCCGGCCGCGCGCAGCCCGGCGCATAGGTATTCCAACGGGTCGTCGGCGGTCATCGGCGGATGGAGGCCAGTGATCAGGAAGTCCCCGTCGATGAGGTCACCGAGAAGCGTGCGGCCTCGGTCCGCCGCCGCCCCGGGGAACCGGTTCGTGAGCGCGTCGGCGAGCGCGGCGACGCTGATCGGTGACGAGGCCATCTCCATCGCGGACCGCACGGGCTCGGTCGCGCGGATCGACGCCTCCCGAGCCGGACCCGGTGTCCGAGCGCCAGGAGCGGCGCGGAGCGTCAGGGTCAGCCGGCCGTCCCGGACGATCGCGGTGGAGTCCGCCACGACGGTAAGGCGCTCCCACAGGGCCGAGGTGCGGCTGAGCTCCCGCGCCAGACTCGCGATCCACGCGGCATCCGGACGAGCGAGCACACGATGCGCGTGACCGACGCTCGCCGAGGCCGGTCCAACGGCGACGGGGACGACTCCGGCGAACAAGCCGAACGGAGTGACCCGCCGCTGCCACCGCAGCAGGTAGGAAGCGAGCGACAGCACCGCGCGCCGCAGGTCACGGGCGGTGGGATGCCCGGACCCGGACACGATGTCCTGCACCCGCGCGGCAAGGTCTCGACTCGCGGCGGTCACGGCGTCGCGCACGTCCTCGCGCGACCAGGTCTTCGCGAGCCAGGCCCCGCCCTCGGCTTCGACGGCTCCCGGATCGGCCAGGTCCAGGTCGGACGGCAGGTCGAGATCTCCGGGATCTGTCGTCGACCGGAGCAGAACCACGCCGTGATGCTGGTACCGCGCGGCCATGGCGGACTCCCTGCTCAGGCGACACAAAGGGGATCGGGGCGGGGCCGCCGGCATGCGAGGCGGGGTGCCGGCGGCCAGATCGAGTCAGGACGGGTCGTCGGAGATGCTGGAGCAGGCACTCGGCTGGCAGGTCGACCCGCAGTTGTCGTCCGTGGCGCACATCGTGATGACCAGCGGGCCAGCCGCCTCAATCACCCTCAGGTCGAGGTCCGCGTCGAACGGGTCGGTGTCGCCAGACACCGGCGCGGGCGCGAGAACGGAAGGGAAAGGCGTCATGTGCTGGCTCTCCTTATCAACAAAGCGGACTACTCGGATCGCGTGAACAGAGATGTACCGAGGGGTTGCCGAGCAGTGCGAGCCTGCCCTCGTTAGCCGGCCGGCGGCCAAGTGACGGTGGCGGTGCCATGGCCCTTCCGGTAAACACAGACGGGGGCCTCACCGGGCAAAGGGATCGTGATCCCGGCAGGCCAGTAGGCAAAACCGTCGCCCGGAATCTCCCTGCCGTGGGCGTCCCAGTCCTTGATCTGGGCGACCAACGCCTCAGCGGCCTCGACGGCGTGCGGCCCGTACCCTCGCGCGCCGAACTCGTACTCCCCGCCGGGAGTGTCGGTCGCGCGGAGTTCCATCACGCAGAACGAGTCGCCGATCACGCCGCCGAACGGGAACCACGTTCTGCACACGCCCTCAGCCGCCATCGGCGTGCCAGACCCCGCCTCGACCCGGCAGAAACCCGGCAGGAACCCGGCGAGCCACAGGTGAAGGTCCGCGAAGTCGACCTGGTCCGGGATCGTGAGCCCAGACCACGCCTTGACCGGCCCGGACTCCAACGCCCCCTCCAGCAGGCTTGGGTCGTCCAGTTCGGTCTCGTCGAACAGGAGCGTCACGTGTCCGCCCGCGGGGTCACGCAGCGGCAGCCGGCGCTCCATCCGCGCGCCCAACCCCTGCATCGGCACGAACCCACAGAGCTGCGCTGACGTGCTCGTCCAGTGCTCGCCTGCGCGGCGGAACGCGAGGGAACGGGTGAACGTATTCATCCGCAGCGGGACCACGATCACACCGTCGGGGGCCAGCTGCTCCAGCCACGCTGGCGCGATGTCCCACGCGCCGACCGTGACCACAACCGCGTCATAATCCCCGTGCTCCGGAACGCCGTGCTCCGCATCCGCGGTGACGACGACGACCCGGCCGCCATACCCGGCGGCGTCCAGCCCAGCGGTCGCCCGGGCGGTCACGTCCGGGTCGATGTCCACGGTCACCACCAGGCCCTTCTCGCCGGTGATCTCGGCGATCAGCGCCGCGTTGTAGCCCCCACTGCCCACCTCCATGACCCGCATCCCCGGCGCGATACCGGCCTGCGCGATCATCCGGGCCTGCAACCACGGTGCCGACACCGTCGACATGCTCGCGCCGTCCTCGCCCACCTTCGTGATCACGGACTGGCCGACGTCGTAGGACGTGTCCAGTGGCGTGCCATCCGGGACGAACAAGTGCCGCGGGACGGCCCGGAACGCGGCCTCCACCTCGGGCCCGCCGATCCAGCCGTCGGCGATAAGCCTGTCGGTCATCGCCGCGCGCAACTCGTCCGCTTCGCTGGAACTGGCGGCGCCGGGGGCCTGGGTCACGTCGCGCTCCTGTGGTGGTCATCGGGTGGCGCGATCACCGTAGGGCGGGCGAGATCACCAGGGCCAGGAGTGTGCCCGAGTGTGGCAAGCCGGACTACAGCTGTCGACCTGTGGAGGCAAAGAGGTCGCGGGCGCGGCTGCCGTAGACGGCGATCTCGCCGAAACGAGCGAACATCTGCGCGTAGAGGCCGATCTCGGTCGGCTGGGTGACGGTCAGGTGCCCGGAGATCAGCTCGACGTTCACCTGCTCATTGTCGAAGATCCAGAAGTCCTCGGCCGCGCCGGCCATGCCACGGTCGGGCGACGCGGGAATGACGCCGAGGGACACCGCGGGCCATGTCGTCACCTCGGCCAGGTGGGCCAGCTGGCCGCGCATGACCGCCGGACCGCCGAAGCCGTTGCGTAGCACCGACTCCTCAACGAGGAACACGGCAGTGCGCTGGTTACGGCGCAACACCCGCTGGCGCTTCATCCGGGCCGCGACCGCTGCCTCGACGTCATCGTGGAGCCCGCGCCGCTGCTGGTAGGCCCGTAGCACGGCGCGGGTGTAGTCCTCCGTCTGAATGAGACCGGGGACAATCCAACAACTGTAGGCACGGAACTGACGGGTCCGCTCGTACAGCGGCAGCCTCGCCTCCTGAGCGCGGCGGAGCCCGGAGCGCTCCATCCGCCGCCACTCGACCCACATCCCCTCCGCCGCGTGCAGGGACGCGATCAGATCCGCCGCGTCGTTCTCGACGCCACAGATCTGGCACCAGGCGCGGATGTCAGCCGCGGACGGGGGCCGGGTAGCGTGCTCGATCTTGGAGACCTTCGTGCGCTCCCACCCAGCGCGAACAGCCAGCTCGACCGCGGTCAGACCGGCGTCGCGGCGCAGATCGCGAAGCCGGTCCGCGAGAAGCTGGCGAGCCTGCTGGGCGCTGGAGGAGGACGGAGGCACAGGAGAAAGACTGCCGCGACGGCGACGAGATCGACGTCAGGCCAGGTCGTACTTCTCGTGCGCAACGGCCCGCTCCCACGCGGCCTCGAACGTCGCCGCGCACTGTGCGGCGATCACCGGGTCGGGAGAGAGCCGGGTCTCGAGAAACTCTCCGTCGCCGGAGAAGTAGTTGAACTGGGCTTGCCGGCCGTCGAAGACCCAGAAGTCGTTGGCCGGGAGCAACAGGCCGGTGGCCAGGTGCCGGGGCAGCCAGCGGATCTGCTCACCCGCGGTGACACTCGCCGCGGTCGTCGCGTGCTCGAACCTGATGTAGTCGGTTACCGGCTCGGACACGACCCGGACCCGGCGGACATCGACACCATGACCGGTCACCTCGGCGATCAGGTCCAACCATGGCCGGGGCGCCAGCCGCCGCCGGAACTCCTCCTGGTCGCCGCCCAGCCACGCCTGAAACCACGGGTCGTCGCGATCGTAGGTATCCCGCATCTCCAGATGCACGGCGGAGGACGAACACGCGCGCAGAAGCGTGCCAAACGGCGGGTCGGGCTCCTCAGCCACGCCCGGGATGCGGTCCAGGCCCCCGCCTGCCCTGCTCATAGGTCCCATTGGCCGCCTCCACGATGAACGCCTTCATGACCGCCGGGACCCGGACCACAGCCTCAGCCGGTCCAAGAGGACTGTGCCGCGTGACCTCCGCGAGCGCCTCCCGATCCGTGACCGTCTCGCCCTGAAACCACAGGTCGCCGGTGTCCTCATCCACGAAGACCGCCGGGCAGCCGTTGTCAGGCGACCTCGGGTCGATACCAACGAAACTTAGCCGCATCATGCCCTCCGAACTCGGGAGTGTGCCGAAGTGGGCCGCCCCCGCACAATCAGCCAGACAAGCACAGGTCGTCAAGACTTGACTACGTTGCGAAAGCTGCATCTCCGACTGCCTCCACAGGTCCGAAGGCCCCACCGACCTCGGCGGCCCGCAGCCGCGCCCAGCGCCGCAGCAGTCCGGACGGAAGTCCGGGGAAGCGAACCGGTCACCGGGCGCCGCCAAACTGGTGGCCGAGCCAGCGCACGGTCACGGCGATCGCCTCGTCCTCCCGCTCGCGCGAGTCAAACCCGTGATCCGATCCGGCGACAGTGTGAAAGTCACAGGACGGCCGCGCTTTGGCCGCGTCGCGGGCGATGTCGTACGACACGGCTTGGTCCTGGTCGCCGTGCACGACCAGGGCCGGGACCGAGCTGGTCAGGAAGGACTCCAACGGTGCGGCCCCGTAGGTGTGGAATTCCTCGAATGCCACCCAGCCGAGTTCGAACCCGCCGTCCACCGGCAGGTAGCCGTGTTCCCTCAGGTGGCCAAGTTGGCGGGTGTCGGCGAAGTTCTCGATCCCCCAGGGAAGTTCGGGCTCGATGAATGTCCGGGTCAGGTCGAGTACCGGGTTCCACAGCACCAGCCCACGCACTGGCAGCCGGCTCAGCGACAGGAGCGTCGAGACCGCGCCGAAACTCGCTGCCACTACCGCCAGCGGCTCGCCAAACCGTGTGACCGCATCTTCGATAATCGTGCCCAGGTCGATCATCTCGCCCGCCACCGTGACCCCGCGGGAGGTGCCGTCGCTACGGCCATGGCCGCGGTAGTCGAACCGCACGACGTTGAAACCCTCGGCGGCGAGCCGTTCGGCCAGCCGGACGAACATCCCGCCCTCGTCCATGTCGGCCGTGATGCCATGTGCCTGCACCACGGTCCCGCGTGCCACCGACGCCGACGACACGTGCAGTGCGAGCCGCAGACGAACACCATCGGTCGCGGTCAGGCAGATCTCGTCCATTGCCTGAGTTTCCCTCCATTGCGGACAACCCGTCGAATGCCTCGTCGTGGGTTCCCGTTTCGTTGGTCGGGGCCTGGACCGCAGCACGGTCGGCCAGCGATGAGAGAGGTCCGGGCTTGTCCTATGACCGCACCATCCGGCATGGGACCCCGGTGATCATGCCGCGTCACTGTGAGGCTGGGAAACAGCCGGACTGTGCCGACGAAGGGTGTCGATGGACGGGGATCCCGGCGAATCAGCCGGCCAAGGTTGGGATGCCCAGGCGACCGAAGAGCTTGTCGCGAAAACCGGCCATCTACGGGTTGAACCGGCTGACGGACCACACCCCCGGGCTCGTCGAGGGCGAACTAGCGGATTCCGCCCGGGGAGCCGATGGCAGGTGGGTGATCCTTAGCGGTCGAATTCGCCGTCGCGGGCGCCAGCCAGGAAAGCGGCCCATTCGGCGGCGGTGAAGCGGAGGACGGCGCCATCGGGGTCTTTAGAGTCGCGGACGGCGCGGCCGCCGTCGGGGAGGGGGGTGACCTCGACGCACTGGCTGTCGCCGCTGCTGTGACTGCTCTTGCGCCAGGTGGCCTGGGAGAGATCGTCGTATGGTGTCGCGTCGCCCACGTCCATCACTCCCGTTTCGCCGTCAGGTTGTTGATCAGCGCCGCTGTGTCGTCCGGGCTGAGTGCCTGGGCGCGTAGAAGGTCGAAGACCAGGCTATAGCGGCGGATGTCGGCTTCGGCGTCGAGGAACAGGTCGCCGGCCATGCCGTCGACGTGGATGATCTCTGGGTCGGTGCGGTGCGGGAAGTCCATGATCGAGAACGATCCCTGCATTCCAGGGTGGGCGCCGACGGTATACGGGATCACCTGGATGGTGACGTTCGGCTGGTCGGCGGTCTCGAGGAGCCGGGTGAGTTGGGCGTGCAGGATGCCTGGGCCGCCTACCTGGCGGTGCAGGGCGGCCTCGTCGAGGATCGCCCACAGATGTAGCGGGTTGGCCTTGGTGAGGACGGTCTGGCGTTCGAGGCGGGCTTGGACGCGCTGGTCGATCTGGGTGGGGGTGGCCCTGGGCAGGTTGCCGCGGATGGCGGCCCGGGCGTAGTCCTCGGTCTGTAGCAGTCCGGGGATGAACAGGGACTCGTAGTTACGCACCGCGCGGGCCTCGGCCTCGAAGCTGATGTAGGCGGTGTAGGGCTCAGGCAACTCGGCGTGGTAGGGCCGCAGCCAGCCTTGGATGTCGGCCTCGCGGGACAGCGCGATCAGGTCCTCGCGCTGCTGGTCGGTCGCGCCGTACAGGTTCAGCAGGGCGATCATCGTGCGGCGCTGTGGCCGGGAGCGTGCCGTCGCGGTTTCGTGCCGGTAGAGCGTGGCCGGGTTGATCCCGGTCTGCTCGGCGACCTGCTCGCGAGTAAGCCCGGCTGCTTCTCGCAGGCGACGTAGCTCTGCGGCCAGTCGCCGCGAGCGGACGGTTGGTGGCGCGGGACGTTCCTTCGGCACGCGGCCTCCTCTCCTGCAGCGGAAGCGCATCGATCCGGACAGACCGGCGCCTACAGTCTGCAATCTATGTTCTTAGCAGTCCCATGTTCTTTGCATGCCTTGCAAAAATAGGCCATGCGGGGACATGCTGTGACCGAACCTAGGCGGCCATGCTCTGTCGCCCTCGCCGGGGGCCGAGGGAGCCGTGCAGCGCACGGCGGGTCGCAGAGAGGTGAGGCCGGTGTGTCCAGAACAGAACGCCGCGGGGAAGCCAGACGACCGGCCACCGGCGGCACCCGACGACACCCTGGGTGTCAGCCGGACCGCGACAGTCGTGTTGCCCGCTGACCCGATCGCTTGTCCGTTGGCCAGGCACGTTGTGCGCTGGATGCTGACCTGGTGGCGGCTCGGTCACGCCCTCGAGGTCGCTGAACTGCTAAGCGCCGAGATCGTCACGAACGCTGTCGCCATGAGCATGGCGTCGGGCAGGACGTCGGGCGGGCTTGTTGGCGTGGAGCTGCGCCTGACCATGACGGATAGCCGGCTGCTGATCGAGGTCGCCGATCCCGACCCGAGCCCGCCAGTGCCGCGTGACGCCGGGCCGGATGACGAGAACGGCCGGGGGCTGCTGCTGGTCGAGGCGCTTGCCGACCGGTGGGGTCACCTGGTCCTGACCTGCGCCGATGCGGCGGTCGGGAAGGTGGTGTGGTGCGAGGTCGGGCTGTGCGCGCCGACGACGCCCGCCGGACTGCCCCTTCGCACCGTCGACCCGCTGGCGGTGCCCGGTCGAGGCCGGCGCGGTTCCGCGGAACCGGATCTGGCGGTGCTGCGCCGGGTCCGTGACCGGCTCCACAGGTTGTAGGTGCCCGACCCGGCCTGCCCCGTGGGGAGCTGCGGGGCTGGCCGGCCGTTCTCAGGAGGCCTCCTGTGCCCGTCCTCCCAAAGCAGGATGATCGATCCGATTCCGATCCGGAGGGCCAGGTCTATGGCCTGGTTCGCCTTCCCGACCCCGATTCCGATCCCGACGGGCAGGCGACGCCGGCGGTGATCGTGCCGTTCGAGTCGCCAGCCGCGGCGCATGCCCATGCTCGCCGAGTGGGCGTGTCGCGGTATCTGGTCGGCCCGTTGGTGTTCGACACGGCCACCGATCCTGGCGCCCTGTCAGCGCCGGATTGCGGCACGTCCCGCGCGGTCGCCAGGCCCTCGGTCGCCAGCCCGGCGGCGGCCCGACGCGGCGCGTTCCCGCCGCAACGACACTTCACGGCGACCGTCACGATCGACCTTCCCGACGTCGGGTCTGTCTGTGCCGAGGTGCCGACGTTGGCGGTGCTGGGCGGCGATGGTCTCGTCCTGTCCCAGGCGCCGTGGCGCACGTCGGCGAGCGGCGAGGACGGCCCGGTTGGCCCGGTCGGTCTGCTGCTGTGCAGGCGGAGTCTGGTGCCCGTCGCGCTCAGCCTCGCCGGGCATCATCCGGCCGCCGGGCCGATCGCGGTCTGGCCCGAGGGCGTCCCGGCTGAGCTGACCGCGGTCGCGCTGGCTGTGGGCTGCCTTCTGCGGAAGGTCCGGCCGGCCGGCGGTCCTGCGCCGGTGATGTGCGCGGTGCGTCCGCCGATGCGCCGGACTCGGCTGGTGATCCGCCACCGTGTCACCACCGATCTCGACGGTGAGCAGGCGTTGCTGACGGTCTGGGAGGTGCCTCTGCCGGGACGGGGGGCCAGCGAGGCGGCGCGGGCGCGGCCGGTGGTTCGGGTGGTGGCGGCATGAGGCCGCGTACCAATGTCCGGCCGCTGGTCGGGCGGGCCCCGGCCGGCGAAGTCCCGGAGAACTGGATGGCGGTCGCGGCGGCGCTGAATGTGCGGATGGCGGTCTGCCGGGTCAATCAGCGTGAGCTCGCCGAGCGTTCCGGAGTCTCGGTCGCGACGTTGCGGATCCTGCAGCGGGGCGTGGGCAGTCGCCGCGCGTACAACAGCACGCTGGTCGCGGTGTCGCGTGCGCTCGGTTGGCCCGACGACCATCTGATCCAGGTCCTGCTCGCCGAACCGGCCGAGACCCCCACGGTCTTCGTGGTTCCGCCGGCGGGAGGGGTGTCATCCGAGGCGCCGGCGGAACCGGAGGCGTGGGCGGAGGTTCTGCGTGTCCTGCGTCGCATCGACGGGAACCTCGCCGCCATCGCCCGTCACCTGGCGCGACCTGCACCGACGCGTTGATCGCGGAGATCAACGAAATTTTTGCTTGTTAGCAGCTTCCGGTTTCGGGGTTCCCATTCGCACTGCCTCTATAGGAGCCCGTTTCTCGTGGACCGGAGGTTGCGATGGTTTCCCGTTCTGTGCGCCGACGCGGGTCGTCGGTGCGGATGCGTCGGGTGCGGCGGCTGGTGACGGCGGTCGGTGCGATGGCGGTGTTGGTGGCGTCGTCGGCGGGGACGCCGGCGATGGCGGCGACAACTGCGCCCGCGACAACTGCGCCCGCGAGGACTGCGCCGGGTGCAGGGGTGCCGGGGATCGAGGTGAGGCCGGGGTGGCAGGACATGCCCGGCCAGGACGAGATCCAGTCGCTGTTGGGGGTGACGTCGCAGGTCGGGCTCGCGTGCTGTATCGCCACGTTGATCGTCGGCGGGGCGGTGATCGGTGTCGGTCTGCGGTCAGGTGCTGGGCTGACCTCGGGTCGGGGCCTGGGGATGGTGGCGGGCGGTGGCGCCGGGGCTTTGGTGATCAAGCTGGCGCCGGCGCTGATCGGATGGCTGTACCGGTGACCGCCGCCGAACCCGGCCCCGTCCGCCCTGACAGCGGGTCGACCGGCCACACGTCGCCCCGCGGCGACTGGACGCCCGAGGTCCCTGCCGCTCGGTTCGCTCAGGCCGGATGGGTGCCCGAGCCCGAAGCACCGTCCTGGCCCGCCGAACTGGCCGCCGCGGATCCGGGCGCGGCGGACGGCCTGGACGCCGATACCGGAGAGCGTGGCAGCGGCCCGGGTCGACCGTGGTGGTCTGGCGGGTCGGCCGGGGCGGGCCGGCCCACGGACCCCGGCGCGCCGACGGGTCCGGCCGTGCCGGATGCGCAGGATCAGGTGGAGTGGGCCGCGTTGGACCCGCCAGGCGATCCGCCGTCCCTGCCCGACGGCGGCGCGATGGACGGGCCGCCGTTCGAGGAGGCCTGGACGCCGCCACCGGTCGAGCGGTGGTGGCTGGAGCGGCTGGTCGCGGCGATGCTCGTGGTGACGCTGCTGGCAGCGAGTCTGCTGTGCGCGGTCGTGGTCTGGCGGCTGCTGAACCCGCCCCCGGTGCGTGTCTGTCTGTCCCAGTCGGCCGTGGTGTATAGGTGCGGGACGCCGGGCGGCGACGGCCTGTGGGGCAGTGCGGCGCTGTCGCCCGGGCCGTTCACCGCCGTCGTATCCGTGGCTGCCGGTTCTCGCCGTGCGTCGCTCGGGCCGACGCCGCCACGTCCGGCGCCGCCGGCGTTGTCCCGGGCGGAGTGACGGTGGGCTGGTTGGGGAACCTGTTCGGTACGGGGATTGCTTCGGGGATTCAGGATGTCCTGAGGGCGCTGATCGAGGTCCTGGTCGGGGCGTTTCGTGACCGGACCAGGGATCTGTTGACCGAGTTGTTCGCCACCTCGACGCGGCCGCAGGTGACCGCGTCGAGCTACCTGGCTGGGGACGGGCCGTATCACACGGTGGCGACGTTCAGCGGGGCGTTACTGGTCGGCGCGCTGCTGGTCGGGGTGATCCAGGGGTTGTTGTCGGGGGAGCCTGGGCAGGCGTTCGCGCGGATGTTCCGGCAGCTGCCGGTCGCGGTGCTCGGGATCGCGGGTCTTCCGTGGCTGGTCGACCGGCTGTTGACGATCGCGGACGCGCTGGCCGGCGCGGTCCTGCCCGCGGACACGGCCGCGACGCTGACCGACCGGATGGCGTTGCCGCCGTCGCAGGACGCCCCGGGGCTTCTGCTGACGTTGGTGGTGTTCGTCGGCGGGGTGCTGCTCTACATGGAGCTCATCGTGCGCGACTCGCTGGTGTTGATCGTGGTCGCGCTCGCGCCGCTGAGCCTCGCCGCGTCGGTGCTGCCCGCGGCCCGCGCCGCGGCCGGGCAGGTGACCCGCATGGTGGTCGCGGCGGTGCTCGCCAAACCGGCGATCTTCGTGGCGTTGCGGATCGGGATCGACCAGCTCAACGAGGGCCCGAACAGCGACGGTGCGGCCGGCTGGGGGCAGTACCTGCTCGGCCTGACCACGGTCGTCGTCGCCGTGTTCATGCCGACGGTCGTCTGGCGTCTCATCCCGATCGTCGAGGCGTACACGTTGGCGCAGGGCCTGTCGCGCGCTCCGTTCCGCGCGGCGCAGCAGACCGCGCAGGTCGCCTACTGGGGCCGGGCCCTGGGAGGCGCCGCCCGTCTCGGCGGTGGCCGCGGCGCGGGCGCCGGCCGCGGCGTGGGTGGCGGTCGGGGTGCGGGTGGTGGCCTGCCCGGGGGAGACGCTCCCACGCCGACGGCCGGCAACGGCCCGATCAGACCCCGCAGCCTTCCCGACCCGCCGACCAACGACACCACCACCACCACCGGCGGTGGGCCCGGCCCGAGCACCGGCCCCGCGACCGGTCCGACCACCGGCCGCGGAGCCGGCCCGCGTCCTGGCCCCGCGACTGGCCCAACCGCTGGCCGGCGCCCTGGTGACCGGCCGCCGACCGCCCCCCGCCCCGGCGAGGGGCGGTCACCGGCTAGCCAGCCCGGGCCGGGGCAGGCGGCGGCGCCGCGCCGGCCGGTACGTCCTCAGCCAGGTCCCCAGCCACGTCGCACCCCGCCGCCGCTCGCGCACCCGGGCGGCGCGGCGACGTCGGATCCCGGGCGGTGAGCAGCCCACCGGTCTACCGGCTGCCGCCGCGCCGGGTTGGGACCGCGCTCTACGGCCTGACCGTCTCCCAGCTCACCCTCACCGCCGCCGGCCTGACGTCCCTGATCCTGGCCACGGTCCTCATCCGCGGCCAGGCCGGCTTGCTCACCGGCACCGCCGCCCTGGTCGTCGCGGTGCTGCTGGCCACCGTCCGCCTCGGCGGCGAACCACTACACGACCTGCTCCCGCTGCTCCTCCGGTTCACCGTCGCCGCCCCCCGTTGCCGCGTGGCCGCCCGCCGCACCGCGACGGCGGAGGGTGGGCTGCCGGGCTGGCTACCCGGCCTCGACCTGCTCACCGTCGAGACCCCCGCGCTGGCCACCGTCGACGGCGCCCCGACTGCCGTTCTGCGCCACCGGCGGTCCGGCGCGCTCACCGTCGTCCTCGACATCCGCGGCGGCCCGTTCACCCTCGCTGAACCCGCCGACCAGCACCGCCGCCTCGCCGCCTGGGCCGGCGTCCTGGCCCAGACCGCCCGCGACCCCGCCGTCCTCACTCTCGGCTTCACCGTCCACACCCACCACACCCACGCCGACCTGCCACCCACGCCCGACCTCGCCGACGGCCGCGCCCGCCCCTCACCTCGCCGCACCGACCACACCATCGGGACGAGGACGGCCGCCATGGTCGGCCTCGCGCGCAGCGGCGGCACCGGCGCGGCGGGCGCGGCGGTGGCGTGGGCGTCCTACCGCCGCCTGCTCGCCGACACCCTGCTCCAGCAGCACGACCTACGCCTCTGGCTGACCATCGACCCCCACCACCACCACGACACCCACCGCGCCGACCGAACCCGCCGGCGCGGCGCGCGCCCCGAGCTCGCTGCCGTCAACGCCGCCGTAGCGCTCGCCGCGCGCGCCCGCGCCGCTGGCCTCACCGTCCACGGCGCCCTGTCCCCGGGCCGCCTCGTCGCCGACATCCTCACCCAACTCGACCCCGACACCCCCGACTCCGACGCCACCGCGGAACGGGACGACCCGCAACCGCCCGTCGTCGCGCCGCGCCGCCACCTCACCGTCGTCACCGACCACGAAGCACCACAAGCGACAGCCCTGCCACCGGCGCTTGCCGCGACGGGGACGGCGCCGTCTGTCGGGCTGGCGGCTCGCGCCGGCCTACCCGGTGCCCTTACCGCCCCATCCCACCCACGCACACCGGCAGGCACTCCCGCACCGGCCGCCAGACCTATAACCGTCCACGCCACCGCCCGTCGGCGCCGCTCGACGCCCGGCGCCGCGACGGAAGCCACGCTCGCGATGGTTCCTATCCGCCAGACCGAGCAGACGCCGGTCAACCCCACGGACCCGGAACCCGTATCAGACCCGCGCCGACGTCGCGCCACGCGTGACAGCCAACGCCCGTCCCCGCTCGCACCACCGCGGCGCACCCACCAGCCGACCAGCGGTCCAGCGCGGCCGGCGGCGGAACTCGCGGCCTACTGGGATGCGGTCCGCGTCGGCGCGACCTGGCACCGGGTCTTCCGCGTCGCCACCTGGCCCACCGGCCCGCTGCACCCCGGCTGGCTTGACCCCCTCCTGCACGAGTCCCCACCCGGGCGCACCCTGACCACCGCCCTCACCCCTATCCCACCGGCCGCGTCCCGTCGCCGCCTCAACCACGACACCGCCGCCCTCGACCTGGCGATCCAGATCCGCGACCGCCACGCCGTCCGCATCCCCACCCACCTCGCTCACGCCCGCGAACAGATCGACCAGCGCGACGCCGAACTGTCCGCCGGCCACCCCGAACTCGCCTACCTCACCCTCATCGACCTCGCCGCCCCCGACCGCCTCGCGCTCGACGCCGCCAGTGCGCAGCTCGTCGACCTCGCCGCCCGCGCCGGCATCACCGACCTACGCCCCCTCCACGGCCGCCACCACCCCGCCCTGACCGCCACCCTCCCGCTCGGCCTCACCCCCCGCCGCCCCCACCCCGGAGCCACCTAGTGTCCTCAGGTCTCATCCCACGCCGCTACCGCCGCGGTCGCCGCCGGCCGGGTCCGACGGTGCCACTCACCCTGCCCTGGGACATCGCCACCACCGCCCACCTCTGCGCCCTACACCCGTTCTCCATCGAGACCACCCTCGGCCAGCCAGGCCCGCTGCTCGGTACCGACCGCCTCGCCGGCGGCGGCTTCCACTTCGACCTCGTCACCGCCTACGAACACGGACTCATCCAAGGCCCCAACATGGTCATCTCCGGCGCCGGCGCCCACGGCAAAAGCGCCCTCGCCAAGACCTACCTGCACCGCACCACCGCGCTGACCACCCAGGCCGGCCGCCCCCGCTGGACCGCTGTCCTCGACCCCAAAGGCGAATGGACCACCCTTGGCCATCACCTCGGCTACGCCGTCCTACCCCTCCAACCCGGCGGCACCCTCCGCGTCA
The DNA here is from genome assembly GCF_001854805.1 of Pseudofrankia coriaricola. Classification (GTDB taxonomy): domain Bacteria; phylum Actinomycetota; class Actinomycetes; order Frankiales; family Frankiaceae; genus Pseudofrankia. The sequence continues at coordinate 3,688 of NZ_MBLO01000043.1, read as the reverse complement.
ACCCCCTCGACACCACCCCCACCACCTCACCCTCAGAACGCCACAGCCGCAGCCCCACCCCACGCGCCGTAGGCGCGCACGCGGCCGACAGCCCGACAGAGCCCGAGCGCGTCGACGACCTGGTCGCCGGTCTCGCCGCGCAACGCGCCGCCGTCCTGGAAACCCTGCTCGCCGTCGCCCTCGACCGCCCCACCCTCGACCCCAGCCAACACCGCCTCCTCCTCGAAACCGCCCGCCACCTCACCACCCACACCCACGCCATCCCCGCCGGTCCCGACGCGCCAACCCTGCACCACGTCCGCCACCTGCTCGCCCAGCCCGACCACACCCTCGCCGCCGGCCTCGACACCACCCTCGACGAACTCCTCGACCGCCGCCGCCCCCTGCTCGACGCCACCGTCACCCTGCTCGACCACGACCTACGCGGCATCGCCGACGGCCCCACCACCCCCGGCCTCGACTGGCGCACCAAGCCCGGCCTCATCCTCGATCTGTCCGCCCTGCTCACCAGTCCCCGCGCCCTCAAGCTCGTGCTGACCGCCGCCACCGGCTGGCTCGCCGCCGTCATGCACAGCCAGCCCGCCACCCACAAACTCACCATCGTCGACGAAGCCTGGATCGCCCTCGACGACCCCGCCATCGCCCGCCACCTCCACAACCAATGGCGCCTCGGCCGCCAGTTCGGCCAAGTCAACATCCTCATCACCCATGCCATCGCCGACCTGAACACCAACCACAACGGCGGCGCCGGCGCGGGCCGCGGGGGCGTTGGCAGCGCCGAAGGCCTCCTCAACACGACGTCGGTCCGGGTCTTCCTCCACCAGAACCCCGAACATGTCGCGCGCCTTCTCGCCGACATGGGTCTCACCACCCGCCAGGCGGCCCTCCTCGACCACCTCCCACCCTTCACCGCCCTGTGGCAGATCGGCCCCCACACCGCCCTCGTCGACCACACCATCGCCCCCGACGAATGGACCTTCGCCGACACCGACACCGCCATGACCGGTAAGCGATAAGGGTGTTACCCCAGTTCGACGACGAGTGGCGTCGACTCGTGATCCAGATAGAAGTGGCCCGGGAAGTACTCGATATGAAGGTGGTGTCCCGATGTGTCGGACTCGGCGAGGGCGCGCATGTTGTCTGCGAGGATCCGAAGTCCAGACGACGGTCCGCTGATGATCATTGTCCCGTCGGCCTGCTTTCCGACACGCGTCGTCGGACGTGTACATGCCGTGATCCGGATACCGGACAGTGCCTCGTCGTAGGGGGCAACATCGGCCATCGCGCTGGTCTCGACATGGTGGTTGCCCGACAGGATGGCGTCGGCCAGCTGTAGCAGACCTGGGCCATCGCCCCGCACGACCAACTCGCCGGTCCGCCCGGACGCCGCGACCAGCATGCGTACTCCCATCGAAGCGGCACCTGTCCGAGGGCAGGTGGGTGCCCACGGTAGCCCCAGCCTGCCGGCATGGGGCCCATCAGCCGTGAACGTCGCCGACCATGCGGGCTTGGTATGGCCCGTGGAATGTGGGTGCACCGGCGCGGGCGTGCCCAGCGGGCAGGTCGATGCCCGCCGGACCGGGTCACAAGTTGGCGTCGGCGAGGATTTGATACATCCGGATTGGTCGCAGCGCGGGGTTGGCAGCGGCGGCGTCGGCGACATAGAAGTCTGGGTCCGAGAGAAGCTGCTCCAGTAGCACATCCGTGATCTTGGGGTGACGGGCGACGCCGCGGCGCAGGGAGGACTCCGAAGCGGCGGCGAGTCGCTGAAGGGCTGTCACCGGTAGTTCAAGATCCTGTAGGGCGAGGCGCTGCACGTGCGGGCTCGGTTCGTCGACGAGCGTGCGCAGGGCGTGACGGGGAAAGTTGGGGTGCTCGACGAGCAGCGGTCGGATGTGGGTCACGTCGCCGTGGGCGCGTACCAGCCGTTCCAGAACGTCCGGTGGGGTGTCCATTCACGGGCCTGGGCGTCTGGGCCGCTGAGCTGGGTTGATGTGTTGGGGTGACACGCCGGGGCTGTTGCTTGATCGGGCCGGCGGTCTGGTGATGATCAGGGGTTGTGGCTGACCCGTCCGCGTCGTTGGAGTCGCGGGTTTCGGCTGCCGAAGAGCGGGTCGGCGAGCTTGCGGAGGAGAACCGGCGGCTGGCGGAGACGAACAGCCGGTTGCGGCGGGTGATCGCAGACATGGCGGAGCGGCACGAGGTGGAGCTGTCCGCGCAGCGCGCGGCGCGGGAGCGGCTGGAGTTGCAGGTCGCGGAGCTGGCGCGGCGGGTCGGGATGGACAGCTCGAACTCCTCGACCCCGTCGTCGAAGGAGCCGTTGGCGGCGAAGGAGCGCCGGAAGGCGGTGCGGGCGGCCTCGCAGCGGGTCCGGTCGAAGGACCGGAAGCCGGGTGGGCAGTCGGGGCGTGACGGTGCGCGGCTGGCCCCGGCCGAACAGCCGGACCGGACCGAGACGGCGGACCAGCCGGACCAGTGCTCGTCGTGTCAGGGTGACCTGTCCGGCGGGCGGGACGTCGGCGCGGGCTGGGCGCAGGTCTGGGACGTGCTGCCCGCGGTGCTGGAAAGGGTGCACTGGGTGCTGCCGCGGCGGCGTTGCGGCTGCTGCGGGAAGGTCACGACCGCCGGGGTGCCGTTCGCCCGGCCGGGCTGTGTGACCTACGGGCCGAACCTCAACGGCGCGGCGGTGCTGCTGGTCTCGGAGGGCAACGTGCCCGTCGAGCGCGCCGCGGCGCTGGTCGACGGGCTGGTCGGGGTGGCGGTGTCGTCGGGGTTCGTCGCCCGCGCGAACGCCCGCCTCGCCGAGCGGTTGGCCGCGGTCGGGTTCGACGCGGCGATGAGGGCGGCGCTGGGTGCCGAGCCGGTGCTGTGCGCGGACGAGTCCCCGGTCAACCTGTGGCACAAGGACACCGACGCCGCCGGCGTGGACCTGGCGGGCAGCCCGCACGTGGTGACGGTGCGCACTCCCGGGCCGGGGCTGGTCTGGTACGCCCCGGTCCACTCCCGCTCGTCGAAGGCGCTTCACGACCTGGGCGTGCTCGACGGGTTCACCGGCTACCTGGTCCGCGACGACTACTCCGGCTGGGCGCAGTTCGACGCCCAGCTCAAAGGCGTCCAGCAGTGCCTGGCCCACATGGTCAGACATCTCCAGGGCGTCTGGGACCTGCACCACGACGAGCAGCGCTGGGCCCGCCGCGTCCAGGACACACTGCGTGAGGCGCACGCCGCCGTTCTCGCCGCGATCACGGCGGAAGCCGACCAGCTCGACCCCGACCTGCTCGAAAGCCTGCGCGCCCGGTACGACAAGGACGTCGAGTGGGGCCGGATCACCAACCGCTGCCGCGACTGGCACGACGGCAACCACCCCGGCCTCAAGCTCGCCCGAAGACTCGCCGACAAGGCCGGACAGGTCTGGCTGTTCACGACCAACTTCGCCGTCCCCTGGACGAACAACCCCGCCGAGCAGGCACTGAGAGGACCGAAACGCCACCAGGCGGTCTCGGGATACTGGCACACCCAGACGACCCTGGCCGCCTACTGCCGCGTGCGCTCCTACCTCGTCTCTGCCAGAGACCACGGTGTCCGCGCCCTCGAGGCCATCCGCACCGCCCTCACCGGCAGCCCCTGGCTACCAGTCCCAGCCACCGCCTGAAACAACATCAACACGGTTACCCCCGTGAATGGACAC
>NZ_MBLO01000042.1 GCF_001854805.1 Pseudofrankia coriaricola | reverse complement strand
GCGAAGGGGCTCACGACCGGTGAGGTCCAGGCGCATCTCGCCGAGATCTACGGCACCGAGGTCTCCCGGCAGCAGGTCTCCGACATCACCGACAAGGTCATCGAGGGCATGGAGGCCTGGCGCGCCCGGCCGCTCGACGCCGTCTACGCGGTCGTGTTCATCGACGCGATCGTCGTGAAGATCCGCGACGGGCAGGTCGCGAACCGGCCGATCTACGCCGCGATCGGGGTCACCGCCGACGGCGAACGCGACATCCTCGGCCTGTGGGCCGGCACCGGCGGCGAAGGCGCCAAACACTGGCAACTCGTGCTGACCGACCTGAAGAACCGCGGCGTGGCCGATGTGCTCATCCTCGTCTGCGACGGGCTGACCGGCCTGCCCGACGCCGTCGCCCAGGTCTGGCCGGCGACCGTCGTCCAGACCTGCATCGTGCACCTTCTGCGCAACTCGTTCCGCTACGCGTCGAAGAAGGACTGGCCCGCGCTCGCGAAGGACCTCAAGCCCGTCTACACCGCGCCGACCGAGGCTGCCGCGCTCGACCGGTTCGCCGAGTTCTCGGGCGTCTGGGAGAAGAAGTACCCCGCGATCATCAGGCTCTGGGAGAACGCCTGGGCCGAGTTCGTCCCCTTCCTGCGCTTCGACACCGAGATCAGGACCGTCATCTGCTCCACCAACGCGATCGAGAGCCTCAACTCCCGGTTCCGCCGCTCCGTCAAGGCCCGCGGCCACTTCCCCAACGAGCAGGCCGCCCTCAAACACCTCTACCTGACCGTGATCAGCCTCGACCCCACCGGACGCGGCCGACAGAAGTGGATGATCCGCTGGAAGGCACGGGCCTGTCCGGTCCCGCCAGCCCGCAACCGCTCAGCCAATCCCTTACCAGCCACACCGGCGCGGTGGTGTCGGTGGCGTTCTCCCCAGACGGTCAGACCCTGGCCAGCGGCAGCGGGGATGGGTCGGTGCGGCTGTGGGACGTGACCGACCCTGCCCGCCCAAAGCGGCGTGGTAAGCCCCTCACCGGCCACATCCACTGGGTGTGGTCGGTGGCGTTCTCCCCAGACGGGCGGATTCTGGCCAGCGGCAGCGAGGACATGTCGGTGCGGCTGTGGGACGTGACCGATCCGGGCCGCCCACAGCCACTCGGCCAGCCCCTCACCGGCCACGGTGGCTCGGCGTGGTCGGTGGCGTTCTTCCCAGACGGGCGGATTCTGGCCAGCGGCAGCGGGGACAGGGCGGTGCGGCTGTGGGACGTGACCGACCCTGGCCGCCCACGGCCAATCGGCAAACCCTTCAGAGATCACGCCGGCCGGGTGGTGTCGGTGGCGTTCTCCCCAGACGGACGGACACTGGCGAGCGCCAGCCGCGACGAGACGGTGCGGCTGTGGGACGTGACAGACCTGGCCCGCCCACAGCCGCTCGGCCAGCCCCTCGCCGGCCACACCTATGCGGCAGTGTCGGTGGCGTTCTCCCCAGACGGACGGACACTGGCCAGCGCCAGCCACGACATGACGGTGCGGCTGTGGAGGCTCTGACCAACTGACCATCGTTCGGAGCTGTCCACGGCGGCACAATCCCGCCGCCGGAACGCGGTCGGCACCGTCCAGGCTCATCCGACTTGAGCCGAACTGTGATCCGAGCCATACGAGCCCCACAGGCAATGCGCCTATGGGGTTAACGATCCGCCACGGCCCGCCAGAGGCTGGTGGGGTAGCCCTGTGATTGGGCGCTGGTGCCGACTGGCGACCAGGCCCGCCCGGTCCTGGTAGGAGCACGAGTGGGTGCAGGTCAGACGTTGCTTCGGCATGCCGCGCGCACGTGACCTACGTCACGCAGATGCCATAGTCATACTTGAGTAATTAGCTTTCCTCGCTCTGGCTCCCACAACGCCACTAGATCACCCGCGGGACGTGCGGCGCCATCAGCCTGGTCGCGGTCGTCCTCGCCGCCGCGCTTCCGCCCGGCCGTCCCCGGACGGCGCCCGCCGTCCCCCAGCAGGCCACCGCCGTGGAGCCGGCTTCAGCCTCGTCATCTGCCCCAGGGCCTGACGGGCGTTTGCCCCGTTCAGACCCGCGGTGCCGGGTCGCCGGACCCGGCAGGCCCGGCGGGGTCGGTCGCGTCAGCGGAGTCGATCACGTCGGAGCGGCCCGCCGTGTTGGTGGGGTCGAGGCCGGCGAGGTCGTGGCGGACGCGGTCGGTGAGGTGGGGCAGGGTGCCCTCGCGCAGCCAGCGGGCGAAATGCGCGGATTCGGTGTGCGCCCGCATCGCCGCTTCGTCGACGTATTCCTCGTAGATCGCGAAAACCGTCGGATCCGTCGGCGACCGGGCGACGTGATAGGCGGTGTTGCCGGGCTCCGCCCGGGTGTGCAGGACCATTTCGCGCAGTGAGTCGGCCACCTTCTGCTCGGCGCCGGGGCGCGCCCGGTAATGCACGATGACGATGTGGCTCATAGATCCTCCGGCGGCGGATGGTTATGTGTGCGAGGCCCATCATGGACCGGCTCACCCGCTGCCGGCGCTGCCTGCCGCGGCCCGAGGCGTACACCTTAGCTTGCGGTTCTGCATGGGTCCGGTGACGGCGGACCGCTCCTACGATTGTGCTCGATCAGCGGCCGGGGCACCAGCCCCCCGCCGGCGTAGCGATCGAGAGGACGGCCGGAGCTCATGGCACCAACGGCGCCGCCAGGCCAGCACCTGGCCGTGATGTCACCGCCCGACAGCGCCTTCATCGACGTGCTGGACCCAGCCGACCTGCGGCGGGTGGTGGGTCGGGTGCCGGCGATGTCGCCGGCCGACGTCACCGCGCTGTACGACGCGGCGGCCGAGGGGGCGGCGCGCTGGCGGGACACCTCGCCGCTGGAGCGGGCCCGGGTGCTCGCGGCGGCCGCGGCCAACCTGCGCCGCCGCCGCGAGGAGATCGCCGCGGACCTGGTCGCCGAGATGGGCAAGACCCGCGCCGAGGCGAGCGTCGAGGTCGAGAAGTCCGCGGACTTTCTTGACTACTACGCGGGCCTTGCGCGTGAGCCCTGCGGCTATCTGCTCGTCGATTCCCGGCCTGGTACGCAGACAAGTGTGCGTACCGAGCCGCTCGGCGTCGTCTGCCTCATCACCCCGTGGAACGATCCGCTGCTGACCCCGGCGAGAAAGCTCTCCCCGGCGCTGGCGACCGGAAACGCGGTGATTCTGAAGCCGGCGACCGAAACGCCGCTCGTCGCCCTGCGCCTGGAACAGGCGCTGCGCGAGGCGGGCCTGCCGCGCGGCGTATTCGCGACGGTCACCGGCCGGGTGGGTGAGATCGAGGCGGCCCTGCTGGACGACCCCCGGCTCGCCGCCGTGTCGTTCACCGGTAGCAACGGCGTCGGCCAGCGGATCAAACGCCGGCTCGCGGATCGCAACGTGCGCCTGCAGACGGAGATGGGTGGCAAGAACGCCTCGGTGGTGCTCGCCGACGCCGACCTCGACCTCGCCGTCGCGACGGTCGCCGCCGCCGCGTTCGGCCAGGCGGGTCAGCGCTGCACCGCCACCAGCCGGGTGATCGTCGACCGCCTGGTCGCCGACCAGGTCGTCGACGGCCTGGCTCGCGCGGCGGCCGCGGTGCGGCTCGGACCGGGCGCGGACCCGGCGACCACCATGGGCCCGCTCGTCTCAGCCCGCCACCGCGCCGACGTGCTGGAGCACATCGGCCGGGCGCGGGCGCTGGGGGCGCGTGTCGTCACCGGCGGCGCGGCCCCGGCCGACGAGCCGTTCGCGCACGGCTGCTACGTCACGCCGACCGTCCTCACCCATGTCGACGCGACCATGGACATCTGGCGCGAGGAGGTGTTCGGCCCGGTCGTCGTCGTCCAGGTCGTCGACGGGTTCGACGCGGCGGTGGCCGCCACCAACGACTCGGCCTTCGGCCTCGCCGCCGCCATCTTCACCACGAGCCTGGCGCGGGCGCACGCATTCGCCGACCGGGCGAACACGGGACAGGTCTCCGTGAACCTGCCGACCACAGGATGGGATGTCCACATGCCCTTCGGCGGCTTCGGTGACTCCGGGTCGCCGTTCAAGGAGCAGGGCCGGGAGGGCCCGCGTTTCTACACCCGGGTGAAGACCGTCGCGATCCGCCACGGCGGCGCGCCGTGAGCGTAGGAGCAAGCGAGTGGAGTGGTCGTCCGAGGGACGAGGACGGCCGCGGAGCGAGTGCGGCGACGGAGCGAACCCGAAACACAGTGAG
>NZ_MBLO01000041.1 GCF_001854805.1 Pseudofrankia coriaricola | reverse complement strand
AGCGTAGGAGCAAGCGAGTGGAGTGGTCGTCCGAGGGACGAGGACGGCCGCGGAGCGAGTGCGGCGACGGAGCGAACCCGAAACACAGTGAGCGTGAAGGCGGAGCGGGGCCGAGGCGCCATGAGCCCGGCGACGGCAGGCCTGCCGGCGGGATCGGGCCGGGTCGGGGTGGTCGGGGCGGGGCTGGTGGGGCTTGCCGTCGCCCGCCGGCTCGCCCACCTCGGCGCCGAGGTGACGGTCCTGGAGAAGGAGGACGACGTCGCCACCCACCAGTCCGGGCACAACTCGGGGGTCGTCCACGCCGGGCTCTACTACCAGCCGGGCTCGCTGAAGGCGACGCTGTGCCGGCGCGGCGCGGGGCTGCTGCGCGAGTTCTGCGCGGAGCACGGGCTGGTGTTCAACGAGATCGGCAAGGTCGTCGTGGCCCGCGACGAGGCCGAGCGCGTCCGGCTCGCCGACCTCGAACAGCGGGCGAGGGCGAACGGCGTGCCGGGCGTGCGCTGGCTCGACCCGGCGGCGCTGCGGGAGCTGGAACCGGGCGTCACCGGCGTCGCGGCGCTGCACTCGCCGACCACCGCGATCGTCGACTACCGGGCCGTGGCCCGCGCGATGGCCGACGACGTGCGCGCCGCCGGCGGGCGGGTGCTGTTCGCCTCCCGGGTCGGCGCCGTGACCCCGGACGGCGCGGGCGGCGGTGTGGCGGTGCACGCCGGCGAGGAGCGGTACCGGTTCGACCGGGTGGTGCTGTGCGCCGGGCTGCAGTCCGACGTCGTCGCCCGGCTCGCGGGCGACGACCCGGGGCCCGCGATCGTGCCGTTCCGCGGTGAGTACTACCGGCTCGTCCCCGAGCGTGCGGGCTTGGTGCGCGGCCTCGTCTACCCGGTGCCAGATCCGGCCTACCCGTTCCTGGGCGTGCATCTGACCCCGCGGGTCGACGGCAGCGTGGACATCGGCCCCAACGCCGTCCTCGCCGCGGCCCGCGAGGGGTACCGGCGCCGCGACGTCGACCCGCGGGAGCTCGCGGCGGTGCTGCGCTGGCCGGGGGCCCGCAGGCTGTTCCGCCAGCACTGGCGGGCCGGGGCGTGCGAGCTGCGCGGGTCGCTGTCGAAGCGGGCGTTCGTCGCCGCCGCCCGCGCCTACGTGCCCGAGCTGCGCGCCCGCGACGTCGTGCGTGCCCCGGCCGGCGTGCGCGCGCAGGCCGTGGACGCCGATGGCACGCTCGTCGACGACTTCCGGATCAGCCACCTAGGCCCGGTGACCGCGGTCCGCAACGCCCCGTCACCGGCGGCGACGTCGTCGCTCGCGATCGCCGAGCACGTGGTCGACTGCCTGGCCGCCGTCGCCTGAGCCCCGAGCCCCGATCCGTCGCTCCGGTCCTCGGTCGCCGAACCACCGCCGAACCGGCGGCCTCCGAACTGCCGGCCCCCGAACCGCCACTGCCACCGTCGCGCCGTCCCGGCCGGCCGCCGCCAGGCTGTTCCGCCGCGGTCCGGCCCCGCCCCCACAGAGTGAAACGAGGAACCGCACAGATGCTCATCGTCGACTCCCAGATCCACATCTGGAAGGAAGAGACGCCCGACCGTCCCTGGGTCCCGGGCGCCCGGGAACGGATCCGGCTCAACGGGCACCGCGAGGAGGCGTTCTCCTACGAGGAGGCGCTGAGCCTGATGGACTCCGCCGGAGTGCACCGGGCGCTGATCCTGCCGCCGAGCTGGGAGGGCGACCGGACCGACTACGCGCTCGAGGCCTGCGAGGCGTACCCGGACCGGTTCGGCGTGATGGCGCGGATCCCGCAGAACAAGCCGGCCGAGGGCGCGGCGATGATGCGCGACTTCGCGCAGAACCCCTACGTCAAGGGCACGCGGCTCACGTTCCACCGGCCGGTCGACCGGAACTGGATGATCGACGGCACGAACGACTGGTACTGGCCTCTGGCCGAGGAGCTTGGCATCCGGACGATGGTGCACGCCCCGATCTGGAAGGCCGAGCTCGGCGTCATCGCCGCCCGTCACCCCGAACTGCGGATCATCATCGACCACATGGGGATCATGGCGCGCTGCGTCGACGACGCGATCGGGTACTGGGTCAAGGAGACCGCGGACCTGCACGTCCACCCGAACATCTACGTCAAGGTCTCGGCGGTCCCGGGCTACTCGACGCACCCGTTCCCGAACCTGAACCTCGCCAAGTACGTGCGCGAGATGGTCGACGCGATGGGCCCGAGGCGCTGCTTCTGGGGCACGGACCTCACCCGGCTCATGGGTCACGGCCTGACCTACGCCGACACGATCGCCCAGTTCACCGAGCACTTCGGCCTCACTCCCGGCGAGCTTGAATGGATCATGGGTCGGGGGATCTGCGAGTGCCTCGACTGGCCGCTGCCGGTGGCCGCCGAGACCGCCCCCGCTGTGGAGGCGGCCCCGTGACGGGTCCCGACGCCACCGCCACCGCCACCGCCGGCGTTGGCCGCGCCGCCGGCGACGCCCGGGCGGCGGTCGACCGGGCCGACGGCGGCGAGGCGATCCTCGCCGCCTGCCGCAGCCTCGGCGTGGACGTGATCTTCTCCTCTCCGGGGTCCGAGTGGGCCCCGGTGTGGGAGGCGCTCGCCCGCCAGGCGCGCGACGGCGTCGCGGGCCCGCGCTACCTGGACCTCATGCACGAGACGCTCGCCGTGGCGATGGCGACCGGTTACGGCCTGGCCACCGGCCGTCCGCAGCTGGTGCTCCTGCACGCCGGCCCGGGCCTGCTACAGGGTGCCTGCGGGATCCACGGCGCGCTGCTCGCCGGGGTTGGCATGGTCGTCTGCTCGGCCGAGTCGCTCACCTACGGTGAGGGGTTTTCGGCGGGCAGCGGCGCCGTCGACCCGGGGTCGCAGTGGTACCGCAACCTGTCGATGGTCGGCGGGCCGCAGGCGTTCGCGGCGCCGTGGGTGAAGTGGTCGTCCCAGGTCGGCGACGTCGGCACGCTGTACGGGTCGGTGGTGCGCGCCGCGGAGCTGGCGGTGCGGGGGCCGGCCGGGCCGGTGTACCTGAACGTGCCGGTCGAGGTGCTGCTCGCGCCGTGGGACGCGGCGCGGGCGGACGTGCGGCCGGTGGCGCCGACGGGGCGGCGGGTCAGCACGGACGACGAGCTGGAGCGGGCCGCCCGGCGGCTGCTGGCCGCCGAACGGCCGGTGCTGGTCACCGAGTCGGTGGGGCGGGCGCCGGACGGGTTCGGGGCGCTGGTCGAGCTCGCCGAGCTGCTCGCGATCCCGGTGGTGGAGCCGCAGTCGGCGGTGTGCGCGAACTTCCCGCGCACCAGCCCGCTGCACCGCGGCGGCGAGGCCGGGGCGCTCACCCGCGAGGCGGACCTGATCGTGCTGGCCTGCTGCCGGGCGCCCTGGTACCCGCCGAGCAACCGGCCGGCCGGCGCCGAGGTGCTGGTGATCGACGACGTGCCGCAGCGGCCGGTGATGGCCTACCAGGTGCTCGGCGCCGACCAGTACCTGGAGGGCGACGTCGGCCCGACCCTGCGCGCGCTCAGCGCGAAGATCAAGGCACTGGGCGCCGACGAGCAGCGGATCGCGGCCCGGCGTGCCCAGCTGGCCACGCCACCGCCGCCCGCGACCCGCTCCGCCAGCCCGGCCACAGCTGCCGGTTCGGGTAGTTCGGGTAGTTCGGGTCGCTCGGGTGGCGGGCTGGACGCGGCGGAGGTCGCGGTGGCGCTGCGCGAGCTGCTCGACGGGCGCGCGGCGGTCGTCGACGAGACGATCACCCACAGCCGGGTCGTCGCCGAGCACCTGCGCGCCGAGGAGCCGCTGCGTTACAGCTACGTGCAGGGCGGGCTCGGCCAGGGGCTGGGCGTGGCGCTCGGCGTGAAGCTCGCCGACCCTGCCCGCGAGGTGGTGCTGACCGTCGGCGACGGCTCCCTGCTCTACAACCCGATCGTCCAGTCTTTCGCGGCCGCTCGCGGCCTCGGCCTGCCCATCCTGGTCGTCGTCTTCAACAACGGGCAGTACCGGTCGATGAAGCTCAACCACCTGCGCTTCTACCCGGACGGCGCCGCGGTCACCGAGGACGACTTCCGCGGCGTCGACCTCCCCGACGCCCCCGAGCTCGCGGCCCTGGCCGCCCCGTTCGGCATGTTCGGCGCGACCGTCACCGATCCGGCGGACCTGCGGCCGACCCTGGCGCGCGCCCTGGCGTCCGTCCGGTCCGGCACTACCGCGCTGGTCGACATCCGCCTCGCCCGCTAGCCACACCGCGATCCACCGGGTCCCCGAACCCCTCGCTCGCACGACCGCTACTGGAAGTCTTCCTCCGTCTGTTTGTCTGGAGCGCTCATGGCAGCCCCTCGCACCCTTGTGCCGGACAAAACGCTGCGCACGCTGGTCAGTGACATCTTCGCCGCCGCCGGCACCAGTCGGGAGCACGCCGACACCATCGCCGACGTGCTCGTCTGGGCGAACCTGCGCGACATCGACTCGCACGGCGTCTCCCGCGTGCCCCGCTACCTGGAACTGTTCGAGAAGGGCCAGGCGAACCCGAAGCCCACCATCGCGGTGGACGAGCTGCGCTCGGCCGTCGCCATCGTCGACGCGGACGCGGCGCCCGGCCCGGTGGCGCTCTCGCTGGCGATGGACCAGGCCGTCAGCATGGCCCGCTCCGCGGGCGTCGCCTGGGTGACCGTGCGAGGCACCGTGCACACCGGCACGATCGGCTACTACACCGAGGCCGCGGCCCGCTACGGCATGGCCGGTCTCGGAATCGTCGCCGGCGTGCCGAACATGGCCTACGTCGGGACAACCAGCGCCGGGGTGGCGACGAGCCCGCTGTCGGTGGCCATCCCCGCCGGCCGGCACCCGACCGTGCTGCTCGACATGGCGACGTCGGTGATCGCGCTCGGCCGGATCGCCGAGCACAGGGCGAAGGGCACGCCGCTGCCCGAGGGGGCGGCGCTGACGAAGGACGGCCGGCCGACGACCGACCCGGCCGAGGCGGCGCTGCCGTTGCCGGTCGGCGGGGCGAAGGGCGCCGGGATGTCGCTGGTCTTCGAACTGCTCGCGAGCGGCCTCGCGGCCAACCCGATCGTGTCCTCCTACCACTCCGGGACGCCGGAGGGCCGCCGGCACCGGCAGAACGCGGTCCTGGTCGCGGTCGACATCTCGGCGTTCGTGCCGGTCGAGCGGTTCCGCGGGATCGTCGACGAGACCGTCGACGCGATCAAGGCGCTGCCGCCGAGTGATCCGGACCGGGAGCTGCTGGTCCCCGGCGAACGCGGGGCGCGGACCTACGCCGAGCGGCTCACGAGCGGGGTGCCGCTGCCGGTTCCGCTGGTCGCCAAGCTGGTCGGGCATGCGCGGGCGCTCGGCGCGCCGGTTCCCGAGGGCCTCTGAGCCGGGCCCGCTGGCAGCGCCGGTGGCAGACGCCGCCGGATCGGATTCGCCGATCCGGCGGGAATCCCGGGCTCCGTCGATCCGGCGGAAATCTCGGGAGCGAGCCCGCGGCGCGGTGACCCGGCCGCGGGAACTGGTCACCCCGATTCCCGCGGCCGGGCCGGCCACCCTTCCCGACCGGTTTCCCGGCGGCCGGGAAACCGCTCGGGAGAACTCAGTCGGCGACCATCCGGTCATCGTCGGACAGATGCTCGACGGTGCGGCCGGTGGCGACGAACGTGCGGGTCACGTAGGCCGAGTCGTAGACCCAGAGGATTGTCATCGGAACCTGGCCGATGTTGCGGAACAGATGGGGGATGCCGGCCTCGACGTAGGTGGTGTCGAACGGCTCGAGCCGGGTGGTCTCCCCATCGACCTCGACCTCGGCGGCACCGGAAAGCAGCGTCACGTGTTCCACGCAGTTGTGGGTGTGCAACGGCGCTCCGGTACCCACGGGATAGGTACTGATTCCGGAGGTGAGGGTGATCTGTTCGGCCGCGCTGGCGCGGGTGATGAGCGGCAGCGTGCGGACGCTCCCGCCGCGGTCGAGCCGTTCCACCTGGCTCGCCTTGATGATCGTCACCGGGTCTCCTCCCAGGTCCGGCGTCGGCTCGGTGAGTGCCGTGCTTCGACGCGCGGGCCGCCATCCGACGGTAGAAGGCCACGTCAGCGCCCGCGAGCGCACAACCCGAAGCCTAATGTTTCGCCCGCGGGGACCAGTTCGGCGAGAAGCCTCTGGACAACTCCGGCCCGTTTCAGCATTGTTACCCAGGTCACCTGAAGGAGGACGCGCGTGCGACTGGAACCCATTCAAGAACTGACCCCGCGGCAGGCGGAGATCAGTGCGCGGATCACCGCTCGGCGCGGTGGCACGCGCGGCCCGTTCCTGGTCTGGCTGCGCAGCCCCGAGCTATGCGAGCGGGTCGAGTCACTCGGCGCCTACTGCCGGTTCGAGTCCGCGCTTTCCCCGCGGCTGCGGGAGCTCTCCCTGCTGATTGCGGCGCGCCACTTCGACGCCCAGTACTCGTGGAACGCGCACGTCGACAAGGCGGTCGACACGGGTGTCTCCCGCGAGGGGCTGGAGCGGCTCGCGCGCCGCGAGGACCCCCGGTTCCCGGCCGCCGACGACCAGCTGCTCTACCAGTTCGCCACCGAGGTGCTCGAGCGGCACTTCGTCAGCGACGAGACGTTCGCCGCCGGGCTCGCCGCCTTCGGCGAGCAGGGCCTGGTGGACCTCATCGGCTGCCTCGGCAACTTCTCGATGCTGGCCATGCTGCTCAACACCTTCCAGGTCGACCTGCAGGCCAGCCGGCCGGCGCCGTTCCCGGACATCCGCGGCTATGTCAAGATCGACTCAGACTCAGACTCCGAGGTCGAGGCCGCCCCTGACGCCGACGCCGCTTCCGAGGCAGGGCGTAAGCCGGAGCTGGTCGGCGGTCAGTGGCCGGAGAGGCCATGACCACCGCGGCCCCTGAGCAGGGGGCGCCCCGGGGAACCGGCCTCGCGGCCGCCGACGCGGTCGCGGCCGCCGGCGTCGGGAGCTCGGCTTCCGCGGACGTCGAGCCGGCGGGGCGCGGGCGTTCCGGCGCCGGGCCGTGGCCCGGGCGCGGCCAGGGCCAGGGGCGCCATCCCGGGTACGGGCACTCGTGGGGGTACCAGGGGGCGCGGTTCGCGGTCGTTGGCGTCTGGCTGCTGCTGATCGGCGTCTACGGCCTGACCGAGCCGGACACCTTCCTGACGGCCGGCACCTTCCAGACCATCTTCGGAAGCCAGCAGGCGCTGGTGTTCCTGACCGCGGCGTTACTGTGCACGATCTGCGTCGGGGAGTTCGTCGACCTGTCGGTGCCCTCAGTCTTCGGCCTCGCGGCGATCCTCGTGCCGGTGCTGACCGTCCAGCACGGCTGGAACGTCTGGTTGGCGAGCCTGGTCGCGATCGCCGTCGCCGTCGCCGTCGGGGCGGTCAACGGCGCCCTGGTCGTGCGCCTCGGCGTGAACACGATCGTCGTGACGCTGGGCATGGGGACGCTTCTGCTCGGCGTCGCGCTGTGGGTCAGCAACCTGACGCCGGTGAGCGGTCTGTCCAGTGGTTTCTCGAAGATCTCGCTGTTCGACGTCGGTGGCCTGCCGATCAGCTTCTACGAGGGCGTCGCGCTCATGCTGGTGTTCGCCTACGTTCACCTGGCCACCCCGCTGGGGCGGAACATGCGCTTTGTCTCGGCGAACCGCGAGGTCAGCCGGCTCGCCGGGGTCCGGGTGCACGGGATCCGCTTCGGTGCGTTCGTCGCCGCCGGCCTCGTCAGCGGCGTCGGCGGGGTGCTCGCCACGGCCGCCACCGGCGGTTTCGACCCGACCGTCTCCCAGAGCTACCTGCTGCCGGTGTTCGCCTCGACGTTCCTCGGCACCGCGATCCTGCAGCCCGGCCGGTTCAACCCGCTGGGGACGCTCATCGCCGTCTACTTCCTCGCCACGGGGATTCTCGGCCTGCAGCTGATGGGCGTGGCCGGCTGGGTCTCCAACGTCTTCTACGGCGGCGTCCTGGTGATCGCCGTCACGATCTCCACCCTCCTGCACCGACGCTCCGGCTGACCCCGCCCTGGCCGCGGTCCGCCCCCTGTCACTCCCGAAACTGGCGCAACACTCCCGAAAGGTTCTCGGACGATGCGGACATCCCTGAGACGTTCGGACCGCC
The DNA here is from genome assembly GCF_001854805.1 of Pseudofrankia coriaricola. Classification (GTDB taxonomy): domain Bacteria; phylum Actinomycetota; class Actinomycetes; order Frankiales; family Frankiaceae; genus Pseudofrankia. The sequence goes on along the minus strand of NZ_MBLO01000041.1, from coordinate 15,879 downwards.
GGCCGTTACCCCGCCACGGCATCGCGACCGCCGGGGCATTAGCGGCCGCGGTCGTACTGGCCGCCTGTGGCTCCTCCGGCTCGGATGACGGCGGCTCGGGCTCCTCGGCGACGGGCGCCGCCAGCGCCTCGCCGAGCGGCGACGCGCTGGCCGCCACGGTCGACAAGCTGCTCGAGCCCACCGCCGGCCTCCCGGTGCCGACCACCAAGCTCGACGGCGTCGCGGGACTGAAGGGCAAGACCGTCTACTACATCCCGATCACCCAGCAGTCCTCGCAGTTCAAGATCATCGGTGACGCGCTGACGAGCGCCATGGGCGCGGTCGGGATCTCGTTGCAGATCTGCAACGGCGGTGCCAACCCGACGCAGATCACCGCCTGCGTCAACCAGGCCATCGGCGCGAACGCCGGCGCGATCGTCACCGACGCCATCCCGTACGCGCTCGCCGCCAACGCGCTGGGCGCCGCGCAGGCGAAGAACATCCCGGTTCTCGTCACCAACCAGATCGCCGACCCAGCCCACCCCGTCAGCAAGACCCTCGGCTACGTCGAGGGCGGCGGCACCGCCCAGCTCGTGGCCGTCGCCGACTGGATCATCGTCGACTCCGGTGGCAAGGCGAACGTCCTCATCAACGGCAGCACCGACTCGCCGTCGTCGCAGGCCTACGTCCAGGCAGCCAAGGACGAGTTCTCCGACCACTGCCCCGGCTGCAAGGTGACGGTCAACCCGATCTCGTCGGCGAACTTCCCGCTGATCGCCCCGTCGACAAGCTCCGCGATCCTGCGCACCCCCGGCGTGAACTACGTCCTGTCGGAGTTCGACCAGTACCTGCAGCCGACGCTCGGCGGCGTCCAGCAGTCCGGAAAGATCACGTCAGTGAAGGGCGCGTCGGGCTCGGCGCAGCTCGCCGGCCTGCAGATGCTCGCGTCGAAGAACTTCCTGCACGTGGACGCCGGCCAGGCGTCGACCTTCCAGGGCTGGGTGGACGCCGACGCGGTGCTGCGGCTGATGCTCGGCAAGCCGCTGCCCACCTACGACCCGGTCGTGCGGCTGTTCACCCGCGACAACGTCTCCGGCCTGACACTGACGGCCGAGGGCGAGGCCTCCGGCGAGTGGTACGGCCCGACCGCCTTCCCGGCGCAGTTCAAGGCGCTGTGGGGAATGAGCTGACCCATGCCGCTCTCCCAACGGTCCGCCGGGACCGGCTTCGCCGACCGGGCAGGCGCCTCGGGCGTCGCCGAGCCGGTGGGAACACCGGGTGACGCGGCGGCGCCCGCCCCGACGGCCGCGGCCGTCGGGGCGGGCGGCCCCCCGCGGCTGCGCGTCGAGAACGTCTCGAAGACCTTCGGCCGCAACCGGGCGCTGCGCGATGTCCGCCTCGACCTGCGGCCCGGTGAGATCCACGCCCTCGTCGGCCAGAACGGCTCGGGCAAGTCGACGCTGGCCAAGGTGCTGACTGGCTACCACGCGCCGGACCCGGGCGGGCGGGTGCTGGTCGACGGCGTGGAGCTGCGCCTGCCGGTCCGGCCGCGTCAGGCGCGCGCCGCCGGGGTCGCCGTCGTCCACCAGAGCCTCGGCCTCGTCGGCGAGGCGAGCGTCGTGGAGAACCTGCGGGTCGGGCGGTTCCGCGCCGGCCGGTTCTCCCGGCGGATCCGGTGGCGCGAGGAGCGGGAGGCCGCGCTCGCGGTGCTCGAACGCCTCGGCCGGCCGCTGCCATTGCACGTCCCGGTCGCCTCGCTGCCCGAGGAGGCCAGGGCGACGGTCGCGATCGCGCGGGCGCTGCAGGACGCGCACCCCGGCCATGGGATGATCATCTTTGACGAGTCGACCCGTTCGCTCGGCCGGGAAGCGCTCGAGCACTTCTACGGCATCCTCGACGAGGTCGTCGCGACCGGAACGGCCGTGCTGATGATCACCCACCGGTTGGAGGAGGTCGTCGAAGCCGCGGACAGGGTGACCGTGCTGCGCGACGGCGTGGCCGCCGAGTCGGGCCTGCCCACCCAGGGCCTGCGCGCGACCGACCTGGCTCGCCTCGTCCTCGGTCGCGCCCTCACCTCGATGCCAGGCCCGGTTCGGACCCCGCCGGACCAGCCCGCGACGCCGGCACCACCGCCAGCGTCGGCGGCGGTGCCGGCGCGGACCGGGGCATCGGCCGATCAGGCGTCGGTCGAGACGGTGCCGGTCGAGACGGTGCCGGTCGAGACGGTGCCGGTCGAGACGGTGCCGGTCGAGACGGTGCCGGCCGAGATGGTGCTGGTCGAGGTCGCGCCAGCTGATTCGGAATCGGCTGGGTCGGGCGTGCCGGCGCGGGCCGCCACGCCCGCGAAGCCGGCGGAGCCGTTCGTCGAGCTGGTGGGGGTGTCCGGAGCGATCGCGCGGGATGTGTCACTGCGGCTGGAGCCGGGCGAGATCGTCGGCGTCACCGGGCTGACCGCGAGCGGGTACGACGAGCTGCCCTACCTGGTCGCGGGGGCGCGCCGCGCCGGCGCCGGCCGGCTCACCGTCGCCGGGACGTCCCTGGACCTGACGTCCCTCGACAGCCGGGCGGCGATCGCCGCGGGCGTGGCGCTCGTGCCGGAGGCGCGCGAGCACGCCGGGCTCGCGCTAGAGCTGACCGTCGGTGAGAACGTCCTGTTGCCCCGGGTGGCCCAGGCCGCCGGCGACGACGGGCCGGCCGCGCACGCCGGGCGGCGCGGCCGTCGGGAAGGGGAGGCCGGCGACGGCGCGGACGTGCCGCGTCGACACCGTGGCCACGGCGGTCACGGCGGTCAGGCTGGTCGGGCTGGTCGGCTACGCGGTGGCGGCGCGGACGGCCGGTCCAGTTCACGCGCGGTGCGCGGCCAGGCCGGTCGGGGCCGGAAGCGGGACTGGTACCGCCACGAGCCACCGGGGCGGATGCGCGGCGGGCTGACGCCGGTGGACCGGGACGCCGAGCGGGCGTTCGTGAAGCACTGGATCAACGCGGTCGACGTGCGCCCGCCGGCGCCGGAGCTGGCCGCCGGGAAGCTCTCAGGTGGCAACCAGCAGAAGGTGCTGCTGGCGAAGTGGCTGGCCGTGCGGCCACGGCTGCTGGTGCTACATGAGCCGACCCAGGCCGTCGACGTCGGTGCCCGGCATACCATCATCGCCACGATCCGCGAGGCGGCGGCGCGTGGCTGCGCCGTGCTGGTGGCCGGCAGCGACGAGAACGAGCTGGCGCTGCTGTGCGACCGGGTGGTCGTGTTCCGGGACGGCCGGGCAGCCGAGGAGCTGACGGGTGATCTCGCGCCGGACGCGATCGTTGCCGCGACGTTCAGCACCGGCGACCGTCGCGCTCTGCGCTCACCGTCCCGCGCCAGCGCCTCGGCCGGCGGCGTGGGCGACGGATAGGTATGCGCCGGGATAGCTTCCAGCGCACGGCGCCGTGGCGCTGGTTACAGCCGAAGGCGCGCGACGACAGCGAGCCCTGTCGCGTGCCCGGAGGCCCGCCGCGGTAGACCGACCGAGACCGGGAGGACCGATCGTGGACCGGATCACCGTCATGCGCAGCTTCGTCCAGGTCGGCGAGGAGGGCAGTTTCAGCCGGGCCGCGCGCAGGTTGGGCATCTCCGGCTCGCTGGTCTCCCGCCACGTCGCCGAGCTGGAGCGCCAGCTCGACATCCGGCTGGTGAACCGGACCGCGCGGGCGGTGACGCTGACGGCGGCCGGGCGGCGCTACTACGACTTCGCGGACCGGATGCTGCACGACCTCGACGCGGAGGACGCGGCGCTGCGCGGCATGCGGGAACGTGCCGAGGGGCCGCTGGCGGTGATCTGCCCGAAGTGGATCGGGAACCTCGACCTCGGCGAGGCGATCGCCGACTTCGCGGTCGACCATCCGAAGATCCACGTGCGGTTCGAGGTCGGCGGGATGTCGGACCGGGCGTTCGACTTCCTGGACCAGGGCTACGACGTCGCGTTCCACACCCGCGACCTGCGCGACTCGACAATGCTCATCCGCAAGCTCGCCGACATCGACTACGTGCTGTGCGCGTCGCCGGAGTACCTGGCCGCGCGGCCGCCCCTGAAGGATCCGGTGGAACTCGCCGACCATGACTGCCTGGTGCACCTGAACGACCCGATCTGGCACCTGCACGGGAACGGCCGGGAGGTGCACTCGAAGGTGCTGACGGCGGTGTACTCGTCGAACAGCTACCTGACGCTGCGCAAGGCGGCGGTGCGCGGGCGGGGGCTCGCACTCATGCCGATCCGGACGGTCGCGGCGGATCTGGACGCGGGGCTGCTGGAGCGCGCGCTGCCGGACTACCGCGGGCCGGCGCGCTCGCTCTACGCGGTGCACTCGCCGGGCGCGCACACGCTGCGCCGCGTGCGGGTTTTCCTGGACTACATCACCACCTGGTTCACCCGCAACCCGATGACCGCGACCTGACCGTTCACGCATCTTTAGAGTTCGCCAAAACCGCGGGCCGGGCATTGATCCGCCGTTCACGGCGGCCATAGTGTCGCCGTGCCGAGACACGATGCATGTCGAGATTGGAGTTCCTGACCGGTGACGATCCTTCGTATCGAGCGGGCCGTCTACGGCGTAGACGACGTGGCGACCTGCCGCCGGTTCTTCGAGGATTTCGGCCTTACCGCGGCGGCCCGCGACGACCCTGACGAATCCGCGGTACTCGCGACACGGACGAACCAGGTCGTGGAACTGCGCCGCCGCGACGACGCGGCACTTCCGCCGGCCGTCGAACCGGGCTCGACGCTGCGCGAGCTCGTCTGGGGCGTCGACGGCCAGGCAGCGCTCGACCGGCTCGTGGCGGACCTCCGCAAGGACCGGACGGTGGCCGTCGACGCGCGGGGCGTCGCGCACACCCACGACGAGACCGGCTTCGGCCTCGGGCTCGCCGTCGCCGACGTCACCCCGGTGGACGTGCCGCAGGCGGTGGTGAACCGGCCTGGCGCGCTGCGCCGCTGGAACGCGCCGCTGCCGCCACCCGACGGCGCGGTCCAGCCGCTGCGGATCTGCCACGTCGCCTGGAACATCCCGAAGAGGAACCGCGCCGAGGCGGTCGCCTTCTACGTCGACCGGCTCGGTTTCCGGATCACCGACGACGTGTTGCCCATGGGCACGTTCATGCGGGCCGGGGGGGACCAGGACCAGCACACCCTGCTGCTGTGCCACCGCCCGGACCGCGCCGGCGTGAACCACACCGCCTATGAGGTCGCCGGCTTCGACGAGGTGATCCTCGGCGGCAACCAGATGATCGCCAGAGGCTGGCGGGAGGCGCGCCGCCTCGGCCGGCACACCGTCGGGTCGAACGTCTTCCGGTTTGTCCACGCCCCGTGTGGCGGCCGTGTCGAGTACGCCGCCGACATGGACCGGGTCGACGCGTCCTACCCGGCCCGCGTCCACGAGACCGCCCCGCCGCACCACCTCTGGACCCTGCAGACCAATCGGGACGGAGACGAATGAGCACGCAGACGATTCCGCCAGCGCCGGCGGATGCCAGCTCACCGACCAACGCGACCGCTGTCGCCGGCTATCCCGAACTGGCGATGTACATCGACGGCCGGTGGACGCAGGGGAGCGGGAGCCGGCGCGAGCCGGTGCTGAACCCGGCGACCGGCGAGGTGCTCGGCCAGGTCCCGCTGGCCGAGGCCAGCGACCTGGACGCGGCGGTCGCCGCCGCCGAACGGGGTTTCGCGCTGTGGCGGGACCTACCGGTCGATCGGCGCGCCGCGATCCTGCACCGGACGGCCGACCTGCTACGCGCCCGGGCCGGTGAGATCGGCCGCGTGATGACCCAGGAGGAGGGCAAGCCGCACGGTGAGGCCACCGGCGAGGTCATGCGGGTCGCCACGCTCCTGGACTGGGATGCCGAGGAGGGCAGGCGTGCCTACGGCCGGATCATCCCGACCGGGCCGGGGGAGACCCTCACCGTCGCCCGGGCGCCCGTCGGACCGGTGGCGGCGTTCACCCCGTGGAACTTCCCCGCCGGCGGCCCGATGCGCAAGATCGCGGCGGCGCTCGCGGCCGGCTGCTCGATCGTCATCAAGGCCTCCGAGGAGACTCCGGGGACCGCGAACCTGCTGGCACGGGCCTTCGAGGAGGCCGGGCTGCCGGCGGGGGTACTCAACCTGGTGTTCGGGGTGCCGAGCGAGATCTCCGAACGGCTGATCGCCTCGCCGGTGATCCGGTTCGTCGCGTTCACCGGATCGATCCCGGTCGGCAAGCACCTGGCGGGTCTCGCCGCCGCCGTGATGAAGCCGACGATCATGGAGCTCGGCGGGCACGCGCCGGTGATCGTCTGCCAGGACGTCGACCCGGCCGAGGCGGCGAGATCCTGCGTGCGCGGGAAGTTCGCCAACGCGGGCCAGGTCTGCACGTCGCCGAGCCGGTTCTACGTCCACGAGAGCCACCACGACGCGTTCGTCGACGCGTTCGTCCAGGCCGCCGAGGCCGTCAAGGTCGGCGACGGGCTGGAACCGGGCGTCCAGATGGGCCCGCTCGCCAACCCGCGGCGGCGCGCGGCCGTGCACGCGCTGGTCGAGGACGCGCGGGCGCGCGGGGCGCGGGTGCTCACCGGCGGCGAGGTGCCGGCCGGGCCCGGGTTCTTCTACCCGCCGACGGTGCTCGTCGACGTGCCGGAGGACGCGGTGATGCTGCGCGAGGAGCCGTTCGGCCCGGTGGCGCCGATCGTGGTGTTCACCGACCTGGACGAGGCGATCGGGCGGGCCAACGCGCTACCGTACGGCTTGGCCGCCTACGGCTTCACGCACCGCGCGGACATCGCGGCGAAGCTGACCGGCGCGTTCGAGGCGGGCATCCTGTCGATCAACCATGTCGGCGGCTCGGTGCCGCAGGCCCCGTCGGGCGGCCTCAAGGAGAGCGGTCACGGCCGCGAGGGCGGCTCGGAGGGCCTGGAGGGCTACCTGGTCACCAAGCGGGTCTCGCACCGGATGCAGATCTGATGCGCTGGTGCCGGTTTCGAGACCTCGTCGCCCCCAGCGTCCGCCGACGCCTCGCCGGGGGTGGCGAGGCGGCCAGGCACACCGGCGGGCCTGGCGTGGCCCGGTTCGGGATCGTCGAGGACGGTGAGACGGTCCGGCCCGTCGACGGCGGCCCGTTCGGCGAGTACCGCCCGCGAGGCCGGCAGGCGCGCCGGCCGCTCGCCGAGGTGGAGCTGTTGCCGCCGGTCGTGCCGAACACGTTCTTCGCCGTCGGCCTGAACTACACCTCGCACATCCGGCACGCCCGCGAGCACGGGATGGCGGGCGCGGCCGTTCCGGAACGGCCGGAGGTCGGCTACCGCGCCAACAGCGCCCTCGTCGGCCACGGCGCCCCGGTCGTCAGGCCCACGGACTGCGCCGGCCGGTTCGAGGCCGAGGGCGAACTGGTCGCCGTCATCGGCCGGCCGGTGCGCCGGTGCACCCGGGCGCAGGCGCGGGACGCCGTCCTCGGCTGGACGATCGGCAACGACGTCAGCGCCCGCGGCTGGCAGCACGCCGACCGGACCCTGTGGCGGGCGAAGAACAGCGACACGTTCAAACCGATGGGCCCGTGGATCGAGACCGACGTCGACCCGATGAGCTCGCGGACGCTCGTCGCCGTCGGCGGCGAGACGGCCGCCGAGTTCGCCACCGGCGACATGGTCTTCGACCCGTACGACTACATCGCGGAGATCTCCCGATATATCACGCTGTCGCCGGGTGACGTGCTGTGGATGGGCACCGACGCGGTCGTCGAGATGCCCGCGGGTAAGACCCTCAGCGTGACAATCACCGGGATCGGGACCCTATCTAACCCGGTTGTCCAGGAAATGTAGGCCAGGAAATGCGCGGCGCAGGAAACCGTGTGGTCCGGAAAACCGGGTAGCCCAGAAGACCGGGTGGCTCAGAAAACCGGTAGTCCGGAAAACCGTGTAGTCAGAAATCTAGTGCAGGAAGACCTGGCGAACGGAAACCCAGGGGAGCCGGTATGAGCAGTCGTCCCGCCTATATCCACCACGTCAATTTCCCGACCACCGACCCCGAGCGGACCAAGGAGTGGTACTCCAAGGTCTTCGGCCTCAAGGCCATCACCCCGAAGAGCAACACCAAGGTCGTCCTGATGACGCGCGGTAACTTCGACCTGCACTTCACCCCGGTCGAGGAGATGGACCGCATGTCGCCCTACCACTTCGCCATGGAGGTGGAGGACTGGGACGGCTTCCTCGCGCATCTGCGCGAGCTGGGGGTCCGCTACACCCGCCCGATCGAGCGCCCCGAGAACAACTCCAAGTTCTGCTACATCCACGACCCCGACCACACCATGATCGAGATCGTCTACCACGCCAGACGGCCGGGCGGCCCCGGAGCGCCCGGCGGTCCTGCCGCGGGTGGCCCCGGCGCGGGCGGTCCGGGTGCGGGCGGTCCCGGTGCGGGCGGTGCCGCGGGTGCGCCCGCCACGAACGGCCAGGGAGGCTGACGTGCCCTACGCGACCTCGGCGGACGGCGCCCTGATCTACTACGAGACGCACGGCGCCGGGCCGGCGGTCCTGTTCGTACACGGCTCCGGCGGCCACCACGCCGCCTGGTGGCAGCAGGTCCCGCACCTGCGCGACCGGTTCACCGTGGTGACGCTGGACCTGCGCGGCTTCGGCCGGTCCGACTCGACGATGGCCGAGTACGACAGCCGGGCCTTCCCCGACGACATCGCCGCTGTCCTCGACGCGGCCGGCATCGCCCGCGCCGTGCTCGTCGGCCAGTCGATCGGTGCCGCCGCGGCGCTGAAGGCGGCGCTGCTCGACCCGGCGCGCGCCGCCGGCGTCGTGCTCGCCCATTCGCTCGGCGGCATCGACCACCCGGACCTGGCCGCCCGGGTCCGCGCCGACCGGGCCGAGGCCGAGAAGCTGCCGGTGCTCGACCGGCTGCTCACCCCGCGTTTCCGCGCCGCCGACCCGGCGCGCACGTTCCTCTTCCAGCAGATGGGCACCTTCAACACCGCGAAGATGGCCGACCTGCGCAATCTCAACACCGACGGCCCGACCGCCGCGGAGGTCGTCGCGTCGGGTATCCCGATCTGCCTGCTTGCCGGCGAGAACGACGCGGTGCTGCGCCCCGCCACGGTCCGCGCCGCGGCCGCGCTGCTGCCGGGCGCGACGCTCGACATCGTCACCGCCGCGCCGCACTCGATGTACTGGGAGACCCCGGAGTTGTTCAACGCCGCCCTCGACCGATTCCTCACCTCCGTATACGGCGCCGAGCTGCCGGGCGCGCTGTCGAGCTCTGGAGCGTCCGCATGACCTCTTCCCCGACCCTCACCGAGGCGCGCGCCCTCGTCGACGAGGCCCGGGCGCTCGCCCTCGACCTCGGCAAGGCGATCAGCGTCGCCGTCGTCGACTACGGCGGTTTCGTCGTGCTCGTCGAGCGGATGGACGGCGCCCGGCCGATGACGCCGAGCATCGCCGTCTCGAAGGCGTACTCGGCGGCCGTCATGCAGCGGCCGACCGAGATGCTGGAAGGCTGGCGCGACTCCGACCCGGTGTTCTTCGCCCAGGTCGGCCGGATGGGCCACCACCCGATCATCGCCACCAAGGGCGGCATCACCCTCAAACGCGACGGCGAGATTCTCGGCGGCGTCGGGATCTCCGGCGGCAGCCCCGACGAGGACCAGCGGATCTGCGAGCGGATCGTCAAGTCGGCCGGCTTTGAGCTCGACTTTGCCGCGTGGGCCGGCGCGAAGAAGGAGCGCAGCCGTGGCTGACGATTTCAAGTACCACATCGACCACCACGCGAGCCTGCTCACGCCGCCGGAGATCGTCGAGGCGCGTGCCGCGGGGACCGACGTCGATCTGCGCGCCGCCGAGGACACGGCCGTCAGCCGGACGCTGCTCACCCAGCGCCGCCTGGGGCTCGCGGCCTCGTCCGACGGCGAGTACCGACGGCGCAACCACCTGTCCGTCGTCTACGACGGCATCGCGGGCTTCGGCCCCGCCGGTGCGGCCGCTGGCCCGCTCGCCCGGCTCGTCGACGAGCGGCACGCCCCGGAGGTCCGGGCGCTCGTCGAACCGCCGGCCGAGCGCGGCCGACTGGTCAAGCATGAGACCGACTTCGTGCTCTCGGCGGTGCGGCGGCCCGTCCTGGTCGCCCTCCCGTCGCCGGGCTACGTCGCCGAACTGGCGGCCGAGGCGGGCGGGGCGGACCCGGCCGCGTCCGCGGACGCGGGGGAGCGGCTCGCGCGGATCCTGCGGGACGAGATCGCCGCCGCCGCCGCCGACGGCGTCCGCTACGTGCTGCTCACCAACCCGGCGTACGGCTTCCTGCTCGCCGAGCGGGGCCGCGCCCGGGCCGCCGAGCTTGGCCTCGACCCGGACGCGGCGATCGAGCGGATGCTCGCCGCCGACGCGCAGGTGCTCGCCGGCCTGGAAACGCCCGCGGAGTTCCGCGTCGGCCTGGACATCACGACCGCGGGCACGGCCGGCGGCCCCTATGACGCCGCCGCTGTGGCGGGCTTCCTCGGCCGGTCGCCGTTCGGCCGGCTGTGCGTCGAGTTCCCCCGCGATGCCGCCGCGCGGTTCCCGCTCGGCGAGCTGCCGTCGGGCCTGGTGATCTCCCTCGGTATCGTGGACGTGAGCGATCCGGCGCTGGAGAACGTCGACGAGCTGGTCGGGCGGATCGACGCCGCGGCCGAGGTCGTCGACATCGACGACATCGCGATCTCGACGAACGGCGGCTTCCGCTCGGTCCCGGGCGGCCTCGACGAGGCCACCCAGCGCGACAAGCTGCAGCGCGTGGAGATGGTCGCCCGTTACTTCTGGGGCAACGAGCTGTAGGAGCCAGCGGCCTGGGCGAATCCTGGATCATGGCTACTACCAGGCTGTCTGTGTCTTTCGCTCGCCCCTTAGCCCCTTGGCGGGCCTGCCGCCGACTGTCGACCGAACCACCGGCGGCCGCGCGATTTCCTGGCGCACCTCGGCCGCGCCCCCGCGGCGGCGCGGGGTTTCATCGCCCGACGTCGGCCTGGGGCGCGGCGAACGAGCGCAGGTGGGCGTAGGCGGCGTCGAGCGCGACGCGCAACGGCAGGACGTCCCGGTGGGTCCGGGCGAGGAGGACGCCGCCCTGCAAACTGGTGAAGACCGCGAGCGCCAGGAACTCCGGCTCCGCGTCGGGCACGAGTTCGCCTCGGGTCCGCATGCGTTCCAGGCCTTGCGTCAGGTAGGCCTGCCAGCGCTCGAAGCAGGCCGACAGGTCGGCGCGGGTGGCTTCGTCGCGACCGGCCAGCTCGCCGGCCAGGTTGCCGAGCGGGCAGCCGGGGAAGTCGCTCGCCGCGGTCTGGGTGGCGAACTCGTCCATCCAGGCGCGGATCGCCGTCCAGCTGTCGAGCTGCGAGAGCCGAGGCTGCTGCGCTTCGACCAGGCAGTCGAACCGGTCGGCGACGACCGCCCTGACGAGTCCGCCCTTGTCGCCGAAGTAGTGGTAGAGCTGGCTCTTGCTGGCCCCCGCCGCCGTGAGGATCTGGTCCAGCCCGGCCCCGGCCACGCCGCGGTCGTCGATCAGGGCCGACGCCGCATCGACGATTTTCTGGCGGCTGTGCCGGCCCCGGCCAGTCGTCGGTTGGTTCTTCACGACCTCACTCTAGCTTGGACTGGACAGATCGGTCCAGTCGTGGCTAGCGTAAGCCGCACAGAGCGTTCGCCCCGCCAGTCGTCCCACCTTCCGAGGGCCGCCTGGCGCCTGCCGTCGAACGGAGCGTTTTTCGTGTCATCGCTCACTGGAAGGCCCGCCGCGCTGGTGACCGGCGGTACCACCGGAATAGGTCTCGCGACGGCGCAGCTGCTGCATGCCGACGGGTTCGACGTGCTCGTCACCGGCCAAAATCCAGAAACACTTGCCGCCGCCGCCGAACAGTTGCCCGCCGATGTGGTCGTGCTACGTTCCGACGCCCGCGCACCGGCAGAGCCGGATCGGGTGGCGGCTGCCGTTCGGGATCGTTTCGGCCGGCTCGACGTAGTATTCCTCAACGCAGGTGTCGGCCAGCTCGTCCCGATCGGAGCAGTCGACGAGGCGACGTACGACGAAATGTTCGACGTGAACGTCAGGAGTCAGTTGTTCACGCTGCAACGGGTCCTGTCACTGGTGCGAGACGGCGGCTCCGTCGTGTTCAGTACGGCCCTGGGCGCCACGCTCGGTCTGGCCAACTGGTCGGTTTACAGCGCGACGAAGGGCGCGCTGACCGCCCTGGTCCACGCCTTGGCCGTGGAACTCGCGCCGCGAGGAATCCGGGTTAACGCGGTCAGTGCCGGCCCGGCGGACACGCCCGCGCTCTCCAAGCTCGGCCTGCCGGGCGCGGCGCTGGCCACGATGCGGAAAGACCTGGCCGCCGCGATCCCACTGGGCCGCCTGGGCGTCGCCCAGGACGTCGCCCGCGTCGTGGCGTTCCTTGGCTCCCCAGCGGCCGGTTTCGTCACCGGCACGACGATCGCGGTCGACGGCGGCCTCGGCGCGGCGGTCTGAGTCGGACGTCCAGGTCCCACGACAGCTTCACGAGAACGACAAGGACAAGGACACGCACATGACCACGACCAACGCCACCGCCCAGGACCAGAACCAGCCGCGGGTCGCGCTTGTCACCGGCGGAACCACCGGAATCGGCCTGGCCACGGCTCGGTTGCTGCACCGGGGCGGGTTCGCCGTCGCGATCACTTGCCAGAACCCCGAGACGCTGGCGGCGGCGCGACACGCATTGCCCGACGACGTTCTCGTCCAGCGCGCCGACGCCCGGGTCCTGGCGGACGCCGACGTGCTCGCCGCCGAACTCCGTGACCGGTTCGGGCACCTCGACGCGGTGTTCCTGAACGCCGCCGTCGCCCAGCCCTCGCCGTTCGGCTCCGTCACCGAAGAATCGTACGAGGAACATTTCGGAGTGAACGTGAAAGGGCAGTTCTTCACGTTGCAGCGAGTGCTGCCGCTGCTCCGCGACGGCGGTGCCGTCGTGTTCAACAGCTCGCGGCTGGTGGCCCGGTCGTTTCCCGGGATGTCGCTGTACGTCGCCACCAAAGGAGCGCTGGCGTCGATGGCCAGGGCGCTCGCCGTGGAACTTGCCCCCCGGCGGATTCGGGTCAACGTCGTCAGCCCTGGCCCGGTCGACACCCCGGCGCTGGCGAAACAAGGGCTGTCCGCCGCGGAACTGACCAGTCTTCGCGCGACGCTGACGGCCAAGGTTCCGCTCGGCCGAATAGCGTCGGACGAAGAAGTGGCCCGGACCGTCGCTTTCCTGGTTTCGGACGCGGCCAGTTACCTCACCGGCGCCGACGTCGTCGTCGACGGCGGGATGATGGCCAGCGTCTAAGACCCGTGGCGGCACCGGTTCCGGTCGATCTCACCCACTTAGCCGAAGGAACTCAGACCAGTCATGGACAAGGCCGAACTCGACGAACAGAACCGTCGGGTGACAGCGGAATATCTCACCCGGGGCGGCGTGGTCAGCGGCGACTACCAGGGCAAGGACGGGGACGACCGGCGGTGACCGTCCTCGTCGTCGGCGCTACCGGCCGAACCGCGTCGCACCTCGTCAGGTGCCTGCTGCGGGACGGCGTGCCGGTGCGGGCGCTGGTGCGGGACCGGGACAAGGCCGAGACCGTGTTCCGCGCCACCCGGCGTCCTGCCACCGGGCACCTCGAAATCATCAGCGGTCCCTTCGACGACCCAGCGCTGCTCCTGTCCGCGACGACGGGGTTAGACGCAGCCTTCCTCGCGCTGTCCACCAGCCCGCGGCAGATCGCGCTGGAGCGGAACGTCGTCGACGCCGCCGCCCGGGCGGAACTGCCCCACCTGGTCCGGCTGTCCGTGTTCGACGCGGACCTCGACGCCGGCTACGAGATCGGCCGACGCCACGGCGAACTCGACGCCTACCTGGCCGCCTCCGGGGTGCCGCACACCCTGCTCCGCCCCACCTATTTCAGTAGCAACCTGCTGGTCGCCGCGCCCTCGATCGCGGCGACCAGCAGGTGGGCCGGGCTGGTACCCGACGGCAGGGTCGCCCTGGTCGACACCCGCGACGTCGCCGAGGCCGCCGCGGTCGTGCTGCGGGACCCCGCTGGCCGCGGAGCGGCCTACCAGCTGACCGGGCCGGAGGCGCTGACATTCACCGAGATCGCCGAACGCTTCAGCCGGGTGCTGGGCCGGCGAATCAGCTACGACGCCGCCGACGAAGCCCATGTGCGCGCAGCCATGGCTGCCCGGGGCGTACCGGGCTGGCTGGCCGACGTCGCCGTCGGAATCGACCTGGCGATGCAGGACGGCCGACACTCCCAGGTAACCGACGAGATTCGCGCGCTCACCGGCGCGGCGCCTCGCACATTGGAGATGTTCGTCGAACCCAACCGCGCCGCCTACACCCCGCCGGGCTAACCGCCACGTTCAGCACCGAACTCGCGGAGACAGCACCTGCGGCGGGGGGCTGCGGTCCGGACTGCGGTTGCCTCGCCACGACCAGCCCGTCGAAATCCGGTCCGGTGCCGCTCACGCTGTTCCCAGTCCGACCTGACATCACGTTCGAGCACGGCAGCCGCTCTGCCATCGCGATCACCTCCGCGACCGAACCACTCCTTCCCTACCCGGCACAGCCACGGAATTCCTCGGCCACCCATACATGATCAAACGATCACGACAAACCACCGCTACTACAGGGTCACCCGACGGGCGATCGCCCACAAGGGGCGACAGTCAGGCCGTCAGGCCCAGGTGGCGCAGGAGTTCCTCGTGCGCCCTCTGACCGTAGTATTCGAACATCTGGGCGAGCAGGCCGTCGCGGAAGGTTACCCGGATGGCGAGCTTGTTCTCGTACTGCCCGCCGCCAACCAGTTCCGCGACCATGCGCTCCTCGACGAAGGCCACCTCGGGGTCGTCGGTCTGGTAGAAACGGACGTCATGCACGTCGATTCGTGTGGTGGCGGCGCCGAAGCCCTTGAATAGCTGCGCCAGCGCCGCTCGGCCCTCGACGAGCGCCGGGAAGCTCCCGACGGGGTAGGCCACCTCATAGCGGGCGTCGTCGTGCCAGCAGGCGATGAACTCGTCGATACGCCCGGCGTAGAGCAACGCGCTCGACGTCCTCCAGACCGCCTCGTTGCGCTCACGGGCAGCGGCCAGCTGGGTCGGAGACGGGGTTGTCGTGGTCGCGGTCATTGCATTTCCTCCGGTGGTTTCTTCGCTACGATGTCGTGTTCTGCCGAGGATCAGCGCGAAAGGATCAGCGCGGTGTGAACGCGGTCGCGGCGAGCCGGGCGTAGCGACGACGGGTGAGGATCCACAACAGGTGCATGGCCCGCGGGACCGACGCGAGCAGCTCGGCTTGTTCCACCTCGTCGAGGTGCGACAACAGCCAGGGGGCGGTGAACGGAAGCTGGCTCACGGGCGTCATCCGTACGGCTTTCGCGTTCAGCTCGTCGAACTCGGCGCCAGTAAAATGGCGGGCGAACAGCGGGACGATCTCGTCATCCTCGAACCCCAGGTGACGGTCGAGGTGGTCTGACAGGTCCTCGGCGAGGGCTGCGGAGCGTCCGTGGTCGCCGCTGACGAGGGCCGCGCGGAGCTGGTTCAGGATCGCGTCGAGTTCCGCGTGGTCGGATTCCAGCGCAGGCGCGTAGTCGCCGTAGGTTGCGACACGGGCGGCCAGCGCCGGGAACAGCAGTGTGTCCTCGATGCGGTGGTGGAGTTGGATCTCCTCGGCGAAGCCGTGGAACCAGCGGGCGAGCGCCCTGGCGGTGTGGGCGTCCGCCGGTGGTGAGGACGCGGCTGCGGCCAGCCGGGCGGCGCTCGCCCGTAGCGCCTGGTGGACCCGGAGATAGCTGCTGAGGTTGGGAGTGGAGGCGGCTGGACGGGTGTTCGTTCGCATGGTGCAAGGATGTGAGCCCGGGCTGGGACGAAA
>NZ_MBLO01000040.1 GCF_001854805.1 Pseudofrankia coriaricola | reverse complement strand
GACGAAACCTTGACGGAACCTTGACGTCCACCGCGACCGCCTGCGGCCTGACGACGGGCGGGGACTGCCCGCGGCCGACAACGGGCGGAGACTGCCTGCGGCCCGAGGACAGGCGGGACTACTCAGCTCTGCGCGGTGACGATCTGGCCGGCCACAATCGGCAGCGCGAACGCGTCGGCGAGCGCCGCGGCTCGGGTGAATGCGGCCGAGGCCGCGGCTCCGTCCCCGGCCGCGCGAAGAAACCGGCCCTGGTGCAGCAGCGAGCGGGCCAGCCAGGCAGGTGAGCCCACCCTCTCGTGTCCGGCGACAGCCGCCGCGAAGGCGGGGCGAGCCCGAGCCGTGTCGCCCACCGCCGCATGCAGCCGGGCGATGGCCAGATCCACGAGACCGAGCGAGGCGGCGGCTGTGCCGGCCGACGCCCACCGGCCGGCCCACGGCGTGATCCGGTCGAGCAGGACAGCGGCGGCGACGGCGTCGCCGGTCTCGGCAGCCACGATGGCGGCGGCGACGTCGATGAACACGGTGACGTAGTCGAGAGGCCGATCCGGCACCGTCCCCCGCGGGTATGGCAGCTGCCGGACAGCATCGTCGGGCCGTCCGAGGTCGAACAGGATCACCGCGACGTAGAGCCGGACGGCGAGCGCGAAGCCGGTGACCTCGGCGTCAGCCAGTACCGCGTCGATGAGACCATCATCCAGCCCGCCGAGGTCATGGCCGATCGTCAGGCGTTGGGCGAGGCGATAGAACCCGGCCTCGTCGCCGCGGCCGCGGCGGAACACCTCGAATGCCTCCTCGGCGTGCCGCACTGCCTCGCTGTAACGTCCCCGTGCGAGCTCGAAGAGGGCTCGGAAGAAGCCGAGCTGGCCGCGCAGCGCCTGGCCGACGGGCCGGTCGCCCAATCCGAGACACCGCGGCAATCCGGCCTGGACGGCGTCGAAGTCACCGAGCGCGAAGTCTGCCTGGGTCACCTGCAACTGGGCGACGAGGACGAGGTCGTCACCCAGCGCGGCCTGCTCGGCGAGGGCGAGCAGTTCGAGTGCGACCCGCCGGCGGACCGGTACCGCGGCGGGCCGCTTCAGCGCGAAGGTACGGGCGTGCAACGCGCCAGCCAGCACCGCGGGATCGCCGAGCCGCCGCGCGATGTCGATCGCCTCGTTCGTAGCGTGGTCTCTGCGTTCGGTGTCGCTGCTGTGGAACAGTTCGGTCGCCAAAGCGGCGAGAACGAGTACCCGCGCTGCGCTGTCGTCCGCCGGGAGCGCCGCGAGGACGCCGTCCAGCACCGCGACGAGCCGGAGGTCGACAACCCCGTAGGGCTGGTTGGGGTAGATGCTCGGATGGTTGAGCACGGCCACGGCGTTACCCATCGCCGCGACATCCCCGAGCGAGCCGGCCACCTCGACGGCGGCGACCACGGCCTGCTGGGCGGCACGGACCTCGCCGGCCCGCTGGTGGGCGCGGGCCAGTTCGACCAGCGCCCGCAGCCGGGCCGTCCCGTCCTCGGGCTGGCTGCGTTCGAGCATCTCCACCACGCTCGCCCAGTGCCGGGCCGCCTCGGCATGTGCCGCGCGTGCCTGGGCCAGTCGGGCTGCCCGGCGCGCCGCCGTCGCGGCAAGCAGAGCGGTGCCTGCGGCGGCGCCGGCCACCGCATGCTGAGCGACCCGCGCGGCGTGCTCGTCGCCCGGGTGACGTCGGGCCACCGACCGGGCGGCCGCGGCGTGCAGCCCGGCCCGGCGGGCGGCGTTCACCTCGTCCGCGAGTGCCTCCGCGACGAGGACGTGGGAGAACCTGAACATGCCGGCGGCACCGTCGGGCACCACCAGCCCGGCGTCCAGGATGTCGGCGAGGTCGACCAGCGCTTCCCCGAGTGGGCTCTCGGCCACGTCCGCCACGACGGCGAGGTCGAACGGCGACCCGAGCACCGACGCGATGGACAGCAGTCGTTGCGCCCGAGCCGTCGGCAACCTCGCAACGCGTCTGCGGACGATCGACTTCACGCCGAACGGCACGGTAGCCCACCCCGCGGGCAACGCGGGGTCGGCGAGGCGGCCCTCGGCGGCGAGAAGCTCGACGAGCTCTCGGATGAACAGCGGAAGACCCCCGGTCCGCGACTGCACATGGRCAGCAATCGTCGGTGGTACCGGGGATCCGGCCCGGATGGCGAGCCATTCGGTGACCGTGGTGAGGCTGAGCTCGTGGAGCGTTACCTCGGCAATCTGCTGCCGGGCGAGTTCGGCGAGGCAGCGGCCCAGTTCGTCGCCGGCAGCCGACTCCGGCGGGCGAGTAGTGACCAGCAGGAGGGTTCGGGTGGTGCGCAGCTCTTTGATGAGATGAGCGAGCACACGCAGGGTGTCCCGATCGGCCCACTGCAGGTCATCTATGACGAGCAGGACCGGCCGGTTTGCCCCGCGAAGGGCGCCGACGGCGGCCTGGGCCAGGACGAAGGGGTCGCCAGCACCGGCCGGGTCGGCCGCCAGCAGGTCGACGGGGAGCGCACCGACGTCGCGGAGTTGCCGGCCGAGGTGCGCCAGTGCCCAGAACGGCGGCGAACCGCCGTTCTCGGGGCACCGTGCCCAGGCGGTGGCAAAGCCACTGGTGGCGACGAGGTCGGTCATCTGCTCGACGAGAGCGGTCTTGCCGATGCCAGACGGCCCGCTCACGGTGACCGCGCCGCCGCGCCCCCGGACGGCGCCGGCCGCCGCACGCCGCAACAGTTCGAGTTCGCCGTCCCGGCCCAGGAGCGGCTCCCATCGCAGTGAGGACGGCGGGCCGGCTTCGATCGCCGTGCCCCCTGTCAGCTCAGGTGGCGTCGCCACCGCCGGCTGCCAGTCCAGATCGGCTGCCTGGGCGAGGATGCGTCGCTGGAGCTCCCGCAGTTCCGCGCTCGGCGCCAACCCGACGGCGTCGATCAGCGCACGGCGAGAGCTGTCGATCACGCGGAGCGCATCAGCCTGCCGGGCCGTGCGGTACAACGCGAGCGCGAGCAGGCTGTGCAGCCGCTCACGCAGCGGGAACTCCGCAACGGCAGGTTCCAGAAGCGACGCCGCCGCGTCGGCGCGTCCGGTCCGCAGGTGAATCTCCGCCGCGCCCTCAAGCGCGACTCCCAACAGACCGCGCAGCCGGGTAGCGGCGTCGAGGACGACCGGTCGGTCGGCGAACTCCGGGAGCGGGGGTGCGGTCCACAGCGCGGCCGCCGACTCAAACGCGTCCAGCGCCTCGGCGTCCCGGCCCGCCCCTGCGCACCGGCGGCCGGTACTCAGTAGATCCTCGAACCGCAGGACGTCCACCTGCGCCCGATCGGCCGCAAGCCGGTATCCGGGCGGCTGGCGAACGACTACCGACGGCCCCGCCCCAACGGCGCGCGGCGGCTCCAGCGCGCGGCGGAGGTGGGAGACATATGCCTGCAGCGAGGCCCGCTCGCGGTCGCCGTCCCGTCCCCAGAGCAGTTCGGCGAGTCGTTGCGCGGGCACCGTCCGGCCCGCATCGAGGACCAGCACACCCAGCAGAAACCGCTGCTTGGGTCGTCCAAGGTCGACGGCATGTCCCGCCCTGAACACCCGCAGCCCGCCGAACAGGCAGATATCCATGTCCATCCCGGCCGACGATACTCACCACATCCCCGCGCTGATGCGATGAAGGGCGGGGCCTCCGCTCTTTGGTGACGGCCCCCGGGTAGGCCGGGGGTTGTTGCCATCGTCACTGGACGAGGAGGCCCCTGTGACTCAAGGGCACGCAGGTAGTCGGTATTGATCTGCACCGTCGCCGGAGTGTGGTGGTGCGGATGACGCCGGAAGGCGTTCCGCTGTCGACCGTCCGGCCGCTGTCGACCGTCCGGATCGCCAACGATCCGGAGACGTTGGCGGCGGAGGTCGCGAAGGCGGGTGCGCACGCCGAGGTGCCGCTCGCCGGCGTCGTGTTCCACGCCGACCGCGGAAGTCAGCCGCCAGTTCGTCAGGTTCTGCAAGAAGAAAAAGATTCGGAACTCGGTAGGCCGGACCCGGATCTGCTATGACGACGCCACCCCTGGGCGCTTTGACGTTCGTGCCGAGCCGGTAGTTCCTTTCTGTGCGGGACATGGAGACCTGCCGCTTGTCGTAGAAGTCCTTGTAGATCTTCTCAATGACCACTGCGGCGGCGCTGGCAAAGCGGGGTGCCGGGGTGGTCGTTGCCCGTCGAGGAACGATCGATCAGTCTGGATTGATGGGTCGAATTAGACTGATGTATCGTCTGGGGCGTGATAGCTGTCGGACGTGAGGTGTCCCCGCCGATGTTCCTGCGGCTGGCCGGCCACCCGGTGCGTTGGCGGTTGTTGAGCGAGCTGGCTCGCAGCGATCGGCAGGTCCGGGAGCTGACTGAGCTGTTGGGTCAGAAGCAGAGCCTGGTCTCCTACCACCTTGGCCAGCTGCGGTCCGCGCGGTTGGTGTCGATGCGGCGTAGTTCGGCGGACGGTCGGGACGCCTACTACAAGCTTGATCTGATGCGTTGCGGAGAGCTGCTTGCCGCCGCGGGTGGGGGGCTGCATCCTGCTCTACGGCTGGCGCCACCGCCCGCCTGTCCCGTGGAGCCGGCGAGGACGCCAGCGCGGGTCCTGTTTCTGTGTACCGGGAACAGCGCCCGTTCGCAGATCGCCGAAGGACTCCTCCAGGCGCAGGCCGGTGGCCGGGCGGTGGCATGTAGCGCTGGCAGTCATCCCAAGAGGTTGCATCCGAACGCTGTGCGGGTGATGTCGGTCCGAGGAATCGATCTGAGCGGCCGGCGCGCCAAGCACCTGAACGCGTTCATCGGTCAGCGGTTCGACCATGTGATCAGTCTGTGTGACCGTGTGCGGGAGGTCTGCCCGGATTTCCCCGGGCACCCCAACCTCATCCACTGGAGCATTCCAGACCCTGCGTTGGACGGCGATACCGACGACGAAACCTATCCGTCCTTCGAGCGTCTCGCCGTCGACTTGGAGACCCGTATCCGGTTCTTGCTCCATGTGATCGATGACCGGGACGACGACGGCACCGTCCCAACGAGAGGTGACGGCGGTGCCTGAGGACGGTTTAGTGCACGTCCGCTGACTATGACAGCTGCCTCGACCTGCGCCCGCGGATCAGTCAACCTTTTCTGGGCTGGCTTATCCGCGGGCTATCGGAGGCGGATGAAGGCCGGGCTCGACGTGATGGCGCCTCCCCGCAGTCACCGGGCCATGCCCTCGACGCCGGCCGTCGTCGGGTCAGTAGGTCAGCGGTCCTCCGGCGGCCACGACGACCACACCGGCAACGGCGGCGGCGAGCAGGGTGAGGACCACGCCGCGGCGCGCGACGAGGAGAAAGACGGCGGCGCCGGCGAGGACGGCGAACTGCCAGGGCTCGTGCAGGGCGAGCGCGAGTGGGATGGCGGAGCCGAGGATGGCGCCGAGCGCTGCGGGCCCGGCGCCGTCGAGGAAGGAGCGCACGCGAGGGTCGGTCCGCAGCCGGTCGAAATGGGGTCCGCCGACGAGGATGAACGCGAAGGAGGGGGCGAAGGCGATCGCGGCGGCGAGCAGTCCGCCGCCGATGCCGGCTGCGGCGTAGCCGACGGCGGCGACGGTGTGCACGACGGGGCCAGGGGTGACCTGGCCGAGGGCGACGGCGCCCAGGAACTGGCTGGCGCTCATCCAGTGGTAGTGGTCGACGGCGTCGGCCTGCATGAGCGGGATGATGACGAAGCCGCCGCCGTAGGACAGCAGGCCGACCTTGATCGCGACCCAGGCCAGCGCGAGCAGCCCGCCGCCGGCCACGGCGCCGGCTGCCAGCACGGGCATCGGGGCGACCGCCGGCAGGTGAGTCCGGCCGCCGCGGCCGAGGCTGGTGGTGCGGGCCGCGAGCTCGACCAGGCCGCAGCCGAGAAGGAGGAGGACCAGCCAGGGGCCGAGCGTCGCGGCGCCGGCGAGGCCGGCGGCCAGGTAGAACGGCCAGCGACGGCGACTGACGGTCCTGGCGCGCCGCCAACTGGCGGGTAGCAGTCCTATCGCGGCGTGCACGGCGACGGCCGCGACCGCCGCTCCCGCGCCGGCGCCGGCCGCGCGCACCCACCGGGGTGGGGATCCGGCCAGGAACAGTGCGGACAGCGCCAGGATGGCCACCAGCCCGGGGAGGATGAACGCGAGACCGCCGACGAGCGCGCCGGCCCGGCCGCGCAGCCGCCAGGCGCAGTAGATCGACAGCTGGGTGGAGGCCGGGCCGGGTAGCAGGTTGCAGGCGGCGATCGCGTCCTCGAACTCGTGCGCCGTGATCCATCCCCGGTCCTCGACGCACAGCTGGCGAAACATCGCGATGTGCGTCGGCGGGCCGCCGAACCCGAGGCAGCCGATCCGGCCCCACTCGCGCAGCATGGTGCCGACGCTGGGGTGGGTGGGCGTCGCCGCCGCGTCCGCGTTCAGGTCCACAGGTCACTCCAGGCGTGTCGCGCCGACGCCGTCGGCCATGTACTCGAAACGGAGAGGCCGTCAGGCGGGCGCCGCCGCGTCCAGGTGCGACGGTGCCTCGATTCGCGAGCGGAACGCGGTCCCGGGCCTCGACGTCGGCGGCGAGCCGCTCGACCGCCGGGCAGCTTGCTTCGCCCTTGCCGCCCATCCGGGCCGGGTCGAGCAGGCTCCGGCGGATCGTCCCCGGCAGTCCCGGGAACGTCGGGCGGGCCGTCCGCACCAGTCACGCACGCTGGCTATGTCGTCGAGTCGCCGGCCGGCGAACTCGGACCGATGCGCTCAACAGCCGCCGCACCGGATGGCCCGCAAGCAGCGGAAGCGCACATCCCGACCATCCACCGCCACGCCGGAGACGCTACATCAAGCAAGTTTGATCGAACAACCCAGATTGTTCGGTCTTCCTGCGCGGCCTCGCCGGGCCCGGAAGCGATCCGGGCCACCGGTTCCTACGCTGTGTGTCAGTGCGGCTACGCATGCAGGGGGTGAGTGGTGTCGGGTCCTTGGGAACTGCCTCGGCGTCGCCTGTTCGGGGCGGCGGCCTTGTTGGCCGGCGGGGCGTCCACCAGCGACCCCGCGAACCGGCCGTGCCAGGCGGGCGATCCCACCACCCAGGTCAGCTCACCAGGACGGAAGGGGAAGGACGCATGCCGGACCTCGCCAAGATGCTCAAGTCCGACGGGCCGGCCGCACTGATCCTGGTCCGGCTGCTCGTCGGCGCGGTCTTCCTGTCCGAGGGCATCCAGAAGTTCCTGTTCCCGGAGAAGCTCGGTCCGGGCCGCTTCGACAAGATCGGCATACCCGCGCCCAGCTTCTTCGCCTACCTGGACGGCACCATCGAGATCATCTGCGGCAGTCTCCTGCTGGCAGGGCTGCTCACTCGGCTGGCCTGCATCCCGCTGCTCGTCGACATCAGCCTCGCGATCATCCTGACCAAGCTGCGCGAACTACAGGCCGGCGGCTTCCTCGGCGTCTCCGGCTTCTGGGGCATGGCCCACGACGCCCGTACCGACTGGTCCATGCTCCTCGGCCTTGTCTTCCTCCTGATCGTCGGACCGGGACGCTGGTCCCTCGACGCTCTGCTCGCCGGATCCGGCCGGATACGGTCACAGACACCGGCAGGAGCACTTCCGCGGCGACCCTGACCCGGCTGGCGCCAACCACGGCAAGGAGGGCGTCTCGCCCGTGGCGAAGAAAGACGAAGCGAGCGCACATCCGGCAACGGTCCTCCTCCGCCTGGGCCCGGCCGGGGCAGCGAGTTGTAGGCGTCCAGCGGCCTGGACGTGCCCACGTTCTAGGCCGCTACCGGACCGGGACGGTCGAGCCGGGGGGCGTGAGAGCGGCGACGAGGGTGCGGACCAGGTAGGGGCCGGCATCGAAAGCGTCCAGCCGGTCGGCGTCGACATCCTCCGCGGCGGCGTGCATGAGCGTGAGCATCACAGTGACGAGCCACGAGCCGGGCAGGTCGCCGCGGAAGACGCCCTCCGCCTGGCCGCGCTCCACTAGCTGGCCGACGCGGGCGAGGATGTCGTCGTGCGCGTCGCGGATGCGCTCGTGCCCTAGCTCGCGGGACGCGGCGCCCAGCACGCCACGGTGCTGCTCGACGATCCGCCACGACGAGGTCACGAGCGTCGCCAGCGCCCTGACCGGGTCGCCGGAGAGGTCGAGGCCGTCGAACGCCGCGTTTGCGTGACTGATCGTGCGGGCGAGGACGGCTTCCACCAGGTCGGCCCGGGTCTTGAAGTGGCCGTAGAGCGTGATGCGGCCGACGCCGGCCTCGGCCGCGATGTCCGCGATGCTCACGTCCGGGTTGCGCCGCAGGCTGCGCGTGGCCGCGTCCAGGATGGCCTCCACGTTGCGGCGCGCGTCGGCTCGCCGGGCCCGCTGCCCGGTCGGGGTGCTTTCGCTCACCGCCATCCGGCCTCTCCTAACGATCACCGATAACTCGTACCCGTTGATTCGAGTTGATGGTAGCGTACCGAAAACTCGTACAGTCGTGTTCAAGTTATCGGAGGTCTCCGTGACCACCATCGAGCGGGCCGTGCCCGAGGCCACGCCCAAGACCGCGCGGCCGTGGGGCCTGTGCTCCGCGCTCGTCAACACCTTCCACGAGCTCGGCGGCGCCGTCGGCGTGTCTGTTCTCTCGAGCGTCGCGGGATCGGCGCTGACCGCCGCCCGCCCGTCCGCCGACGCGTTCCAGCACGCTTTCATCGCCGGAGCGGTGGCGGCGGCCGCCAGCGCCGTCGCGGCCGCGGCCGTCCTCCCTCGAACCTTCCGCCATCCGGCCGACGGCCGCCTGGCGCACTGAGCCGGTCCTCGCGACGAGGCCCTTCCTGGCGGCGTGCCATCAAGATCGCTCGGTCTCGCGGAGCTCGTCTAACCGCGGGCGGCGCTTCGAGAAACCTGACCCTCAGCCAGCGGGCGGGCGCGTCACACCTCGTCCTGCGCCCCTTGACCAGCGTGGAGACTGAGCGCATGAACGCTGAAGCCTCCGCGCGCGCCATCGACGCTGTCGCCCGCACCAGGGCGGGGACCGCGTTGGCCGTGGAAGAGATCGAGCGGCTTGTGGCGGACTTCGTCGCCGGCCGGATTCCCGACTATCAGATGTCCGCCTGGCTGGCGACGGTGGCCTGTCAGGGCTTGTCGCGGGCGGAGACGGTGGCCCTCACCCGGGCCTATGTGACCGGCGGTGAGACGCTCGACTTCGCCGCGACCGGACGGGTGGTGCTCGACAAGCACAGCACGGGCGGCGTGGGCGACACGGTGAGTCTCATCGTTGTGCCGTTGGTCGCGGCATGCGGGGTGGCGGTGGCCAAGATGAGCGGACGCGGCCTGGGCCTTACCGGGGGCACGATCGACAAGATGGAGTCCATCCGTGGACTGCGGCTGGAGCTCGACACCGACGAGGTCTACCGGATGGTCGACCAGGTCGGGATGGTCATCACCGGGCAGAGCGCGCGCCTGACCCCCGGCGACAAGGCGACGTACGCGCTGCGAGACGTCACCGGAACGGTCGACAGCCTTCCGCTGATCGCGGCCAGCATCGTCAGCAAGAAGATAGCGGTGGGTGCGCACGGTGTGCTGTTCGACGTGAAGACGGGCGCGGGGGCGCTGATCCCGGACCGGGACCGGGCTCTCGACCTGGCGCGGCTGATGGTCGAGGTCGCCACCGGGGCCGGACTACGCTGCCGGGCCGTGCTCACGGACATGAGCCAGCCGCTCGGGTATGCGGTCGGGAACGCCCTCGAGGTACGTGAGGCGTTGGACGTGCTCAGGGGCCAGGAGGTGCCGGGACTGACGGAGCTCTGCCGCACGATCGCCGCCCTGATGCTGCGCAGCGCGGAGCCGGGCCTCGCGCCGGAGGCGGCCGAGCGGAAGGTGAGCGGGATCCTGGCCGGCGGCGAGGGCTACGAGCAGTTTCTCCGCTGGGCGGTGGCGCAGGGAGCCGAGCCCGACGCGCTGGCGGAACCGGGCGGGTTGCCGACCGCCGACTGCCGCGAGCAGGTCCTCGCCGATCGCGGTGGCTACGTGCACGAGATCGACCCACGCGCCATCGGCACGGCCGCGATGAGGGTCGGCGCGGGCCGGCTTGTCAAGGGCGGACCGCTGGACCACGCGGCGGGGGTCGTGCTGCGTCACCAGGTGGGGGATCGGGTCTCGGTGGGTGAGCCGCTGGCGGTCATTCACCATCGCCACGGTGTCCAGCCGCCCGTCGACCTCGTCCGAGACGCGTTTCGGGTGTCCGAGTCCGCGCCGGCCGCCAGGCCGGTCGTCCTTCAGATCATCTGACCCAGATCATCTGACCGCCCAGCACCCGCCCGGGCCGCCTCGCCGGCGTCACTTTCGGGCGGTCAGGCCCGGGTGGCCGGCCGCGGCTCGCAACGTCTCGGCTTCACCGGACCGCTGCGCCGCGATGCCTCGACCCGTGATCCGCCGACAACGCTGTTGCGTGCCGGTTTCCGCCCCGGCCCCGGCCTGAGCGGGCGAGGCCACGGATCCGCGGGGGACCGGCGGCCGTCCAACGACGCGTTCCAACCGGATGAACAACCGATAACGGAGCGCGGTACCCGCACGCCCGCGGTCCGCGGCGTCACGTGACCGTCAACCTTGACTCGACCTTTGTGAATTAGGTAACACAAGTGTTACAAGTGCGTTGAGCCTGGAAACTGCCGGCATCTGGCGGTGAAACCTGCTAGTTCTAGCCTCCCTACGGTTACGCCCAGATCGGGGGGATTGGGGGGATCTTTCCCGGCAGGGGCCGACGCTGACGGCGCCGACGGGTGGAGTGCCCGAGGCATACGAAGGGGAGACAGGTTCCTTGCACGCAGACAGGCGTATGCGGAGATTCGGCCGCTTTGGGAAGATAACGGGGCTCGTCGCCGCCGCCAGCGTGGTGGTGCTCGCCCTCGGTGCCTGCGGGAGTGACGACGGGGACGACGGCACGGCGCCCGCCGCCAGCGGCACCGCCGCCGCCAAGTCCATCAAGGTCGGCCTCGCGTACGACATCGGTGGCCGGGGCGACAAGTCCTTCAACGACTCGGCGGCGGCCGGCCTCGACAAGGCCGCCACGGGGCTCGGCGTCACGAAGACCGAGCTGGAGGCCGCCGAGGGCGAGACCGACGCCCAGAAGGAGGAGCGGCTGCGGCAGCTCGCCGACGCCGGCAACAACCCGATCATCGCGGTCGGCTTCGCGTACGCGACGGCGCTCGGCAAGGTGGCCCCCGAGTACCCGGACATCAACTTCGCGATCATCGACGACGCCACGCTCGTCGATGTGCCGAACGTCGCCAGCCTGACCTTCGCCGAGGAGCAGGGCTCCTTCCTCGTTGGCGCGATCGCGGCGCAGGCGACAAAGGTCGGCAACATCGGCTTCGTGGGCGGCGTCAACACCCCGCTGATCCAGAAGTTCCAGGCCGGCTACGAGGCGGGCGCGAAGGCGGTCAAGCCGGACATCAAGATCCAGGTGACCTACCTGACCCAGCCGCCGGACTTCACCGGCTTCAACGACCCGGCCAAGGGCCAGACCGCGGCCGCCGGCATGTACGACAGCGGCGCCGACGTCGTGTACCACGCGGCGGGCGGTTCCGGTGGCGGTGTCTTCACCGCCGCGAAGTCCGCCGGCAAGCTCGCCATCGGCGTCGACGCGGACCAGTACCTGGGCGCCGCCGCGGACGTCCAGCCGGTCATTCTCACCTCGATGATCAAGCATGTGGATGTCGCCGTCTACGACATGGTCAAGTCGGCGGTCGACGGCAAGCCGCTGACCGGGGCGAAGGTGTACGACCTGAAGGTCGGCGGCGTGGCCTTCTCGACGTCGAACAGTGCCGTGTCGCCGTACACGGCCATGGCCGAGGACTACCAGAAGAAGATCATTTCTGGGGAGATCAAGGTGCCGACCACACCGACCAGCTGATCTGACCCAGCCAGGCCGGACACCTGGCGGGCCTTGCCCGCCAACCACGCCGGCCGCGGTCAGGTCACTGACCGCGGCCGGCTCTGGCTACGCCGGCCCGCCTGGCCGGTCAGAGCGGAGCGGGGCCCGGCCGCGGGAACGTCATGCGGCAGAGGCCCGGGCCTACCAGGGCGCGGCGCCGGCGCCGGCACGGCCCGGAGCCCGCCCACCTTTCCGTCCATCCCACGAGGAGCGTCTCGCATCGGCACCGAGGGCACACAGGCGTCAGCCGCCGACGACCCCGAAACACCGGTCGCCGGGCCAGCCACCGGCGACCGTGAGGCGGCGGCCGAGACCGCGGCGGCCGCGGCGGCCGAGACCACCGAGGCCGCTGGCACGGAATCAGCCGCCTTCGCCGTCGAGCTCCGCGACATCACCAAGACGTTCCCCGGTGTGGTCGCCAACCGGGACGTCTCCATCCGCGTCCGGCGCGGCTCCGTGCACGCGGTGGTCGGCGAGAACGGCGCCGGCAAGTCGACGCTGATGAAGACGCTGTACGGGATGCACCGGCCGGATTCGGGGACGATCCTCGTCGACGGCGAGGACGTCACCCTGCGCAGCCCGGCCGACGCGATCGCCCGTGGCATCGGCATGGTGCACCAGCATTTCAAGCTCGCCGAGAACCTGACCGTGCTGGAGAACGTGGTGCTCGGCGCCGAGCCGCGCAAGCCGGGGTGGCGCCGGCTCCTGCTTGACTCCCGCCAGGCGCGGACCCGCATCAACGAGATCGCCACCCGCTACGGCCTGGACATCCGGCCTGGCGCCTACGTCCGCGACCTGGGGATCGGCGAACGGCAACGGGTCGAGATCCTCAAGGTGCTCTACCGCGGGGCGCGCACCCTCATTCTCGACGAGCCGACCGCGGTTCTCGTCCCGCAGGAGGTCGACGAGCTCTTCGGAGCGCTGCGTGACCTGGTCAACGAGGGCCTGTCCATCATCTTCATCTCGCACAAGCTCGACGAGGTGCTCACCGTCGCCGACGACATCACCGTGATCCGACGAGGGACGACGGTGGGCACCGTCCGTCCGGCCGAGGTCACCGCGCGGCAGCTGGCCGAGCTGATGGTCGGCAGCGAGCTGCCCTCTCCGGAGATCTCGGAGGAATCCGTCACCGACGAGGTGGCGCTGACGGTCGAGGGACTGTCCGTCGACACCGAGGATGGCCGCCGGGCCGTGACGGACGTCGGCTTCACCGTGCGGCGCGGCGAGATTCTCGGCATCGCCGGTGTCGAGGGCAACGGCCAGGCCGAGCTGATCGAGGCGGTGATGGGCATCCGGCCCGCCGCCACCGGCAGGGTGCTGCTCGGCGGGACCGACGTCACCGCGTGGCCGACGCGACGCCGCCGGGAGGCCGGCGTGGCGTACGTGCCCGAGGACCGGATCCGCTCCGGCCTCCTCTTCGACTCGCCGCTGTGGGAGAACCGCATGCTCGGCCATCAGACCCGGCCGCCGAACTCCCGTGGCGGCCTGCTGACGCCGTCCGCGGCCCGGTCCGACACCCGCCAGATCGTGGCCGAGTACGACGTGCGCACCCCGTCGGTGGCCGTCGCCGCCGGTGCGCTGTCGGGCGGCAACCAGCAGAAGCTGATCGTCGGCCGGGAGATGCGCGACGGCCCGACGCTGCTCGTCGCGGCGCATCCGACCCGCGGGGTGGACGTCGGCGCCCAGGCCGCGATCTGGGACCAGCTGCGGGCCGCCCGCCGGGAGGGCCTGGCGGTGCTGCTGGTCAGCGCCGACCTGGATGAGCTGATCGGCCTGTCCGACACGCTGCGGGTCATCCTGCGCGGCCGGCTGGTCGCCGAGGCCGACCCCCGCGGCGTGACCCCGGAGGATCTGGGATCGGCGATGTCCGGCATGAGCCGCGCGCCGGCCGTGCCCAGCACGCCCGCCGTGGACACCGCGCCGGGCGCGGTCACCACACCCGCCGCGGCCGCGGCCGCCACGGACGGGGCCGGACCGGGTGCCGGCGATGTCGGTGATACCGGCGACAGCGGCGATACCGGTGCCGCCGCGGAGCCCGGGGAGGACAGGTGACGGTGCCGAACCCCACGAGACTGCTCGCCTCCGCCGGCGCCGCGCTCGCGGCGCCGCTGCTGGCACTGGTCACCGCGGTCACGGTGACGGTGCTGGTACTGGTGGGCTCCGGCAGCAGCCCGCTCGACGTTCTCGACACGATGGTCACGTACGCCCAGCGGCCGCGGTCGCAGGCGTTGATGGTCAACTCGGCGGTGACGTACTACTTCTCGGCGGTCGCGGTCGCGATCGGGTTCCGGATGAACCTGTTCAACATCGGCGTGGACGGGCAGTACCGGCTGGCCGCGCTGCTCGCCGCCGCGGCGGCGGCCGAGATCAGCCTGCCGCCTGTCCTGCACGTCACCGTCGTGCTGCTGATCGCGATGGGCGTGGGCGCGTCGTGGGCGGGCCTCGCGGCGCTGCTGAAGGTCTACCGCGGCGTCAGCGAGGTCATCTCGACCATCATGCTGAACTTCATCGGTACGGCGCTGATCGCCTATCTGCTGACGCCGGAGCGGCTTGCCGTGCGCACCGTCGGCTCGAACAACATCGGTACCCCGACCATCCCGGCCTCCGGGCAGGTCCCCGGGATCTCGCTCATCCCGGACTCGCGGCTGCAGGTCTACGGCCTGGCGATCCTGGCGGTCGCGGTCGGAGCCGGCTACTGGTTCCTGCTGTCGCGCACCCGGTTCGGCTTCGACCTGCGGGCCGCCGGCGCCAGCGAGGACGCGGCGAAGGCCAGCGGCGTGCGGGTCAGCCGGATGATCATCATCAGCATGCTCCTGTCCGGCGCGGTCGCCGGCCTGGTCGGCATGCCGCAGCTGCTCGGCGCGGCGCACACCTTCTCCCTGGACTTCCCCGCCGGGCTCGGCTTCACCGGGATCGCGATCGCGCTGCTCGGCCGCAACCATCCGGTCGGCATCGCGATCGGCGCGCTGCTGTTCGGCTTCCTCGACAACGCGGCGACCTCGCTGGAGCTGCGGGGCGTCTCGAGGGACATCGTGCTCGTCACCCAGGGCGTCATCGTGCTGTCGGTCGTCGTCGCCTATGAGCTGGTCCGGCGGGTGCGCACCCGGGCCGAGCAGCGGGACGTCGCGCGCAGGCTCGCCGCGACGACCCCTGCCCCGCCCGCCCCGTCGACGCCTCAGGAGGTGGGAGCGTGACGACGGTCCTGACCCCAAGCCCACCACCGCCGCCCGCGTCCGGGTCCGGAGCGCCGTCCACGGCGGGCAAGGGCTCCGCCCCGGCGCCGAGGTGGCGCCGCGCCGCGGGGCCGCGCTGGCTGTGGGCCGTGGCGGGCGTCCTGCTGGTCATGGCGTTCGCACGGGTGGTGTCCGGGGCTGACCAGCTCACCTCGTCGGGCACCGTACGGGCGGCGCTCGGCGCCACGGTCCCGATCGCGATGGCCGCGCTCGGCGGCATGTGGGCCGAACGGGCTGGTGTGGTCAACATCGGCCTCGAGGGCATGATGATCCTCGGCACGTTCGGGGCCGGCTGCATCGGCTGGGAGCACGGGCCGTGGGCCGGGCTGGTCGCGGCCATGCTGTTCGGCGCGATCGGCGGGCTGGTGCACGCGGTCGCCACCGTCACCTTCGGCGTCGACCACATCGTCAGCGGTGTCGCCATCAACATCCTCGGCCTGGGCGTCACCAAGTACCTGGCCGCCGAGCTGCTCGAAGGCACCCCCGGTGGCGGCCAGTCGCAGTCACCGCCGATCGGGCCGGTCGGGCGGTTCTCGGTGCCCGGCGTCGAGTCGGCGCTGCGGCCGGTCGAGAGCCGGCACTGGTTCCTCATCTCCGACCTTGCCGGGCTGCTGCGCGGCCTGCTCACGAACATCTCGCTGTTCACGCTGATCGCGGTCGCTCTGGTGGTGCTCAGCGCGGTCATCCTGTGGCGGACCCCGTTCGGGCTGCGGCTGCGCTCATGCGGCGAGGAGCCGCACGCCGCGGAGACGCTCGGCGTCAACGTGTACGCCTACAAGTACGTGGCGGTCACGATCTCCGGCGCGCTGGCCGGCTTCGGTGGGGCGTATCTCGCCGAGGTCGCCGCCAACCTCTACCGCGAGGGCCAGACCGGCGGCCGAGGGTATATCGGCCTGGCATCGATGATCTTCGGCAACTGGCGGCCGGGCGGGCTCGCCGCCGGCGCCGCGCTCTTCGGCTACGCCGACGCACTGCAGTTGCGGAACGCGCCGGCCGTGCACGCACTGCTGTTGGTCGCGGCGGTGCTGCTGGCCGCGGCCGGGCTGGTCATGCTGCTGCGGCGGTCGCGGATCCGCGGAGCTGGCGGTGGCCTTGGAACCGGCGGTGGCCTCGGCGGCGCGGGTGGCGCGGGTGGCGACAACGGTGACTCCGGCGGCGAGGGCACGGTGGCCGGGAGGGCCGCCAGCCGCGGTGGGCGACGGCGGATCGTCGCGGCCATCGCCTGCTTCGTGGCTGCCGGCGGACTGGCCGCCTGGTACGCCGGAACCGACTCGCTGCCCGGCCAGGTCGTCACCGCCACCCCGTACGTGACCACGCTGCTGGTACTCGCGTTCTCCTCGCAGCGGCTGCGGCCCCCGAAGGCGGACGGCCTCGTCTACCGGCGCGGCGAGGAGTAGCCGCCAGGATCAGGTCTGGGTTCGAGCGGGGCGGCTGGCCCGGCAGGATCGTCCTCGTCCCATCTCCAGGTCCAAGGGGGCCATGGTGAGCAATGCGCGCGTCACCGACCAGATCGTGAACGAGCTCGTGAGAATGGCGACCGAGGCCACGGAGTTCGCCTATGCGCCGTATTCCAACTTTCAGGTCGGCGCGGCGCTCCTGACGGGGGACGGCCGGTTCTGCTCGGGTGCCAACGTGGAGAACCGGTCGTATCCGATGTCGATCTGCGCCGAGCGGGCGGCGATCGTCAAGGCGGTCACTGACAGCAGGGAGGACCTCGAGATCGTCGCCGTCGCCGTCGCCGAAAGCAACGGCGGGCCGTGCGCGCCCTGCGGGGGCTGCCGGCAGGTCATCTCCGAGTTCGCCCGGACGGGCGCGCTCCTGATCTACCGGGACGCGCTCGGCGTGTTCAAACGGGTGCCGATCGAGGAGGCGCTGCCGGACGCGCGGGCCTTTCTTTCTGAGAAGGCACCTCTTTTTTCAGAGACACCGCCGATTTCAGAGACACCGCCGAGCTAGATGGCTTGGACACACCAACGGTGAGCCGGGCCGAGCCGGGCACGGCGCCGCCGCGACCGATCTCCGATCTGAGGATCGTCGTGGTCGGTTCGTACCACGCCGACTGTCTGATCAACACCCCGGTTCTGCCGAACTGGGGTGACGATCTGCGCCCCGATTCGGTCCGGACGGTTCCTGGTGGCAAGGGCCTGAACCAGGCCGTCACCCTCGCGCGCGCCGGTGCCCACGTCTGGGCCGTCGGTGTGCTCGGCGCCGACCCTGTCGGGTCGTCGTTGCTCGCGACGCTGGCCGCCGAGGGCATCGACGTGACCACGATCGCCCGGCACCCGACCGTGCCGACCCCGGTCTGTCTCGTGTTCACCGCCCCCGACGGTCGGAACGCCTTCGTCTGGCGTGTCCCCGACGAGTACGCCATCACGCCCGAGGTCATCACCCAGGCGGAGAAGGCAGTTCGCGGCGCCGACGCCGTCCTGCTCACCTTCGAGGTTCCTGAGGCGATCTCCCGCATCAGCGAGATCGCCCGCGCCGCGGGCACCCAGGTCATCGTCAACCCGGCGCCGCGCCCCGCCGACCGCCGCGAGCTTGACGCCGTGCGGTGGGATCTCGTCGACGTCCTCATCCCGAACGAGGCCGAGGCGCGTGCCCTCCTGCCCGACGACCACCCGGCTCGCGACGGCCCCGCCGAGCGCCTGGCCGAGGCCGTCGGAAGGACGCTCGCCATCCCGCTGGTCTGCGTCACCCTCGCCGAGCGCGGCTGCGCGGTCTACGACGGCGCGACGACCCGTGCCTACCCGGCGCATGCCACCGAGGCCATCGACACGACTGGCGCCAGCGACGCCTTCACCGCCGTCTTCTCCGCCTGCCACCTCGCGAAGGCGGACCAGGCTGACGCCGTTGACCAGGCACAGTCCGCCGCCGCGCTGACCATCACCCGCCCCGGCGCCTACGACGCCCTCCCCACCCGGGCCGACCTCGCGCGCGACGCGGTGGGACAGGCGCCGCCACGAGCTGTAACGCCCACCGGCCCGTGACCGGCCGGGGCGGCGGGTCTGGGGGACCGCGCTACCCGGGCCGGCCTGGCGATCAGGTCACTGCTTGAGGAGGGAGCCGCAGGACAGCTTGGTCGGGACGGTGTAGGCCTTGCCGGTCAGCTGGACGATCGAGGCGCACGGCGTGCCGATGAAATGGCTCAGCGGGTAACGCGTCTCGGGCAGCGCCCCCTCGACGTAGTTCGAGTAGTTGTTGTTGAGCAGCTTGAGCAGCGAGTCGACCGTCAGGTTCGGGCCGACCTTGGTGGCGGCGGTGACGAACATGTCCGCCGACCAGTAGCCGGCCATCGCCGGCAGGCTGATCGCCTGGTCGGGCGCGTACTTCTTGAAGTCGGCGACGAGCTGCTGGACGGCCGACGACGAGGTGTCCTCCGCCGGCGACCACTGCAGCAGCGTGTAGGAGCCGGCGAGGCCGTCGAAACCGGCCAGCCGCGGGTCGTAGCCGACCGCGTTGAGGAACTTGCCCTTGAAGCCGGCGGCGACGAACGCCTGGGTGAGCTTCACCGTGGTCGCGAAGTCGGTGACGGCGAGGATGACGTCCGGCGGGGCGCCCTTGTTGGACTGCATCACGGCCGACACGATCGCGGTCGTGTCGGAAAGCCCGGAGTCCGGGATCGGGTTCTCCGCGTACGGCACGCCGATGCCGACCACCTTGACCTGCTGGGCCAGGCTGACGACGCCGGTGCGCGCCGAGTCGTTGTCCTGGCCGATGAGCGCGGTCGTCTTCCCGCTGACGTCACCGTTGAACATGCCCTTGATCATCAGGCCGTAGGTGTTCGTCGTGACGTCCTTCTGCGTGGGCAGCAGGCAGCCGGTGATGCCGAAGCCGATCGACGTGCCGCAGAAGCCGAGGTTGAAGCCCCAGCCGAAGAACGGCACCGTCTCGGCGCAGAACGTGTCGAGGTAGGTGGCGCGGGAGGCCATGATCGGGAGGGCGGCGAAGACCTGGTCCTGCTGGGCGAGGACCTTGGCCTGGGATCCGTTGCGGGCCGGGTCGTTGCCGTCGTCGAGCATGCCGATGAAGTCGATCTTCCGGCCGTTGATGCCGCCGGAATCGTTGGCTCGCTGGAAGCGCACCTTCGCGCCGACGTCGCTGCCGGCCTGCGTGCTGCCGTTCGGGCTGGTCAGGTAGCCGAGCCCGCCCACCTTGATCGAGGTGGCGGTGACGCCGCGGGTCGGGTTCGAGGCCGTCTGCGAGCACTTCAGGGACACCGGGGGTTTCCAGCCGCCGTCGCTCCAGCCGGTCGGCGGGCCTGGGGTGACGTCGTTGGCGGCGACGGTCGGCGCGCCGGGTTGCGAAGTGCCGTCGTCGCCACTCCCGCAGGCGACCAGGCTGGTCGCGAGCGCGGCCGTGAACGCGACGGCCGTGACTAATCGTGAGGCCCGCATGGGCGAACACCTTTCTTGCGCTGACGGTGCGCCGGCATGACGCCGACGAGGGCTGGGCCTGGATTGCGTGGCTGCTGTGGCGGATCTGCCGGGTCCGGGGCGGTTGCGACGTACCGGCCGTGCTCGAACCGTGACCCTCCCGGGTTGTTCAGGGGGTGGGGAGCCGGCGGTGTCACCTAACGTCGTCGTTGTCCGTCTATTTGATACAGAATATGTTATCCAAACGTGGCGCAGGTCACAAGTGCTGGCTCGATGGCGTCGATGCTGGTGTAGGCCTCGAGGCAGGGGCGTGTCAGCCCGGCGCGGGCCACCGTCGGCCGGGTCTTGCGTTGCGCCCGGTCTGACGGTTGGGTAGAACGCGTTCTACCCAAGCTGGGTGGTGCGTACCGGTGGTAGGGCATGACGGGCGAACGCGACGGCAGAGGGGTGCGCTGTGAAGGACTTCGCCGGCAGGGTCGCGGTGGTGACGGGCGCTGGTCAGGGGATCGGCCGCGCGCTTGTCGAACGGTTCTGCGCCGAGGGCATGAAGGCGGTCGTCGCCGACGTCGTGCCCGACCTCGTCGAGAAGACCACGGCTGAACTGCGCGCCGCCGGCTGCGAGGTGACCGGCGTCGTCACGGACGTGACCTCGCTCGAGTCCGTCGAGGCGTTACGCGACGCGGCTCTGGGCGCCTACGGCGCCGTGCACGTCCTGTGCAACAACGCGGGCATCGGCTCGGGCTCGGAGGGACGGATCTGGGAGCACCACGTCAACGACTGGCGGTGGTCGTTCGACGTCAACGTGCTGGGTGTCGTCAACGGCATCCGCGCCTTCACCCAGCTGATGATCGACCAGGGAGTCGAGGGGCACATCGTCAACACCACCTCGGGCAACGGGGGCTTCACCCCGCTCATCAACAGCGCGGTCTACGCGGCGACGAAGGCCGCGGTCACGACCATCACCGAATGCCTGTGGGGGCAGCTGCGCGAGGCGGGCGCCCTGGTCGGCGCTTCGTTGCTGTACCCGTCGACCGCAACCCCCGGCCTGCTCAACACCGGGATCTGGCGCCCCGGCGCGAACCGGCCCGACCGCTATGACCGGCCGGGCGCCCCGCCGAAGGACGGCCGTGACTCGCTGGGCGCCTTCCTGCAACGCATGGAGGCGGCCGGCCTGCCGGTCACGTTCGCGCCGTTGTCCGAGGTCGCCGACCTGTGCCTGGCAGGCATCCGCGATGAGATCTTCTGGATCACGGTGCCGGGCGACGCGCAGAACGCGAAGATCCTCGCCCGCGCCCACTCCCAGGTCGAGCGTACCGACCCGGCCTACCTGCTCGAGGCAAACCTGATGACCGGCCGCCCGGCGGGAGCGGGGGCGACGTCGCAACCGCCCGACTAGCGCCGCGCCCGCAACGGTCTGCTTCATGATCGCCGCGGACGTGTTGTCGCGGTCGCGATCTGGCCCGATTCACGACTACGACGACACGGTGGTGGTGATCCGCCAGCCGCACGCTAGAGGGCCAAAGGGTGTGCGAAAATGATCTTCCTTCGCACACCCGGCGGCCGTTGTCCCCAGGATCACTAGAGGGCCAAAGGGTGTGCGAAAA
>NZ_MBLO01000039.1 GCF_001854805.1 Pseudofrankia coriaricola | reverse complement strand
AGCTCCGCGCCGGCGTATTCGACTACATAGAGACGTACTACAACCGCAGGAGGCTACATTCGACCATCGGCTATCTGACCCCCACCGAGTTCGAGGCGCAATTTGACACGAAGGCCACAGAAGCAGCATAATTCGTCTGTCTACTAAATCGGGAACGCTTCAAAGGAACCCGGACGGCCACCGGTCCCGGGAAGCTCACCCGGAGCGGCGTAGGGTCACTGGTCGCGTTCGCCGGTGGCGGGTGTGCCGTTCAGCTTGCCGGGCGGGGGCGGGGCGGCGCTGTCCGGCGGGGTGGGCCTGGCGTGGCCTGGCGTGCCGCCGCCGCCGAGCATGGTGCGGGCCATCTGGAAGGCACTCGTGCCCTGGGAGAGCGCCTGGGCCAGGGCGTCGGAGAGGCCGGTCGCCCCGTTCAGCACGATCAGCTGGTCGATCGCGCCGAACGGCTTGGCCGCGGCCTCCACGATGGCCGGCCACTGCTGGGCGAGCTCCTGGCCGATGACGGCGTCCTGGTTGACGGCGAGCGCGTCGGCGCGCGCCTTGATCGCCTCCGCCTCGGCCAGGCCATGGGCGCGCAGCGCGTCCGCCTCGGCCACGCCGACTGACCGCTTGGCGTGGGCACTCGCCTCGCCGGCCTTACGGGTCGACTCGGCCTCGGCCGTCGCCAGAACCTGGATCTGCTGCGCCTTCGCGCCCGCTTCGGCGCGGACCCTCGTCGCGTTGGCCTCGGCGGCCAGCTGGATCTGGCGGGCGTCCCCCTCGGCCGAGCTGATCTTGGCGTCGCGGTCGGCGCGGGCCAGGGTGGCCTTCTCGTACGCGCGGGCGTCGGCCGGCTTGCGGACGATGGCCTGCAGCCGCTGCTCCTCCCTGTTCGCCTCCAGCTCGGCGACCTTGGTCTGCTCGACGACAACCTGCTGGTTGGCGACGGCTTCGGCCAGCGGGCCGGCCTGGGTGGCCCGGGCGGCGGCCTCGTCGACCTCGGCCTGGAAGCCGGACCGCTTGATCGAGCTGTTCCGGCTCGCCTCCGCCTTGAGCGCGAGGGCGATCTGCTCCTGCTCGGCGGCCTGCCGGTCGGCCTCGGCCTCGGCGATCCTGGCCTGGGCGGCCACGGCCGCGACATGCGGGCGGCCGAGGTTGTGGATGTAGCCCGTCGGGTCGTCGATCTCCTGGATCTGCAGCGAGTCGACGATCAGTCCCAGCTTCTCCATCTCGGTGCCTGAGCTCGCCCGGGTCAGCTGGGTCAGCTTCTCGCGGTCGCGGATGAGGTCCTCGATGGTGAGCTGGCCGACGATGGCCCGCAGGTGGCCGGCGAAAACGTTGTGCACCCGGGTGTCCATCTTGTCCTGCTGGTCTAGGAAACGACGGGCCGCGTTCGCGATCGAGACGTAGTCGTCGCCGACCTTGAAGATGACGACGCCCCGGATGCCGACCGGAATGCCCTGCTGGGTGACGCAGTCGATGCCGAGCTGGGCGGCCCGCAGGTCGAGGGACATCTTGCGGACCGTCTGGACCCCGGGCAGGACGAGCACACCCTTACCAGTCACGATCTTGAATCCGAGACTTTCGGCCACGGCGTCGGCCGGGCCTCTGCGCGCACGCAGGCCGGAGATAATCAGCGCCTCGTTCGGCTCGGCGACCCGCCACATCAGTTTGAACAGTCCCACCGCCAACAGGACGCCAACCGCGACCGCAACGATGGTGATGAGCAGCACGACCCCTCCAGGTTTCCCGCGTGCCGGCCGAGTCCGGGCTCGCCGGCCGGCCTGCCCGCCCGGTTTCCTCTTCTACACGGAAGTGCTTTCTGGACTGACTGGGCGGAGCCTTACCGACGTTTCCGACCAGGAGCCGCGCGGGCGCTTCCGGAGCGGAATTGTTACATATGTCCGCCGGAAAACAAGGGTCTTCAGCCGCCAACCCGAGACCGGGGGCGGGCTGTCACAGCCGTACGACCACCACGGTCCTCGGCGGGAAATACTCGACGACGAGCACCCGCGAACCGACCGTGATCGTGGCCTCGCCGTTCTCGGCATAGGCGTGGAAGGCCTCCGAGCCGCCCCGCACCGGCAGCATGACCTCACCGACTATGCCCGGCGCGATTTTCCCCGTCACCCGTCCCGACTTGCCGATCACTACGTGGTCAGCCATACGGCCCTCCGGGTGACTACCGCCGCCCACGACCCGCGCCGACCCACCCGTGAAGGGTGCCGCCCGCCAGCCGCTACCGGCCAGACGTTACAGCGCAGGCCGGCGTTGACGGGTTCGCGTCGGTCAGGCGGCCTTGTCGCGCGCGGCTGGCTGGGCGGCGGGCTCCTTGCGGGCGACGACGCGGTAGACGTTCGATCGCCGGCCGGTCAGCAGGAACGGCAGCATCACCGCGTCCACGACGGCGGCGAGGGGAAAGAGCGGCACGGTGACCGTCTGGGCGGCGAGCCGGCGGGCACGCCGCCAGGCGGTGGCCTCGTAGGGCAGCCAGGGCAGGGTGGGGTCCGGCTGCAGCTTCTGGGCCAGGTAGAAGACCGCTCCGACGGCGTCGCCGAACATGTGCGCCGGGCCGAAATCGACCTTCACCGTCCGCAGGCCGCGTTCGGCGAGCGCCCTGACGAGCTCGTCGGGCGGGATGAGGTGCAGGTGCTGGGGCGGGCACAGGCCGACCCAGAAACCGCGGAAAAGGCGGAACGACGGCCCCTGCGCGTGCGGGACCTCGATGATCAGGTGCCCGCCGGCGGGCAGGGCCGCGGCCGCCGTGTCGAGCTCGGCGCGCGGGTCGGGCGTGTGCTCCAGGTAGTGGAACATGCTGATCACGTCGTAGCGGTCGGCGATCTCGTCGAGGAGGTCGGGAAACATCTTCCGGTACGCGCGGCCCACCCAGCCGCGCCGTTCCGCCTCGTCGATCCCGTGGCCCATGTCGACCGCGTCGAACGTGACGCCGGGCAGCAGCCCGGCCGCGACGAGGCAGAAGTGCCCGTACCCGGCGCCCACGTCGAGCCAGCTGGCCGGTTTGGCCTCCGGCGGCAGCAGCTTGGCCCGCGCCCGGTAGCCGAGGTCGGACGCGGCGAACATGCCCTCGATCTGTTCCGTCTGCAGCCCGTCGTAGAAGTCCCGGTAGTAGAAGTCGAGACCGGCCGGCGCGAGCCGCGGGTTCAGGAAGACGTGCTGGCAGTCGCGGCACTGGTCGTACCGGAAGCGGCCGGGCTTGCGCAGGGTGATATCGGCGGTCTCGGCACGCGACACGAGCGCCACCGATCCGCACCACGGGCAGGACTCGCGCCGTTCCTCGAGCATCGTCGCCACTCCGGTGGCGATCTCCTCCTGGTAGAGCGCCCGGCGGCGGCGCTCCTCGGAGTCGGGCACCGTTCCTTCCCGACGCGCGAGGGCCGCCTTCTGGGCCGCCGCGCGCGCAGTGTGGACGGCGAACACCGGCCATCCGGCGAGCCTGCGGGCCGAGACGGCGACCATGTCGCCAGCCGCCGGGGAGAACCGCCCGGCGGCGACCGCGGCCGGCTGCGCGGTGGTCGCCACCAGCGCCGCGAGGCCCCACGCCGGGCTCGCCAGGCACGAGGCCGCCACCGCGGCGGTGCGTGCCGCTGGCAGGACCGCCATCGCCTGGTAGGGGTGGTGGCAGGCAGCTACGCGCAGCTGGACCCGTTCCGCCGCGCCACCGTCAGGGGCGGCCGTCAGGCCCGGCACGACCGCCAGATCGGTCGTCGACGGCGCGTACTGCTTGAGCCGGCGCGTCAGCTTCGCCAGCTCGAGCGCGGAGTAGTCGTCTCGCTCCTCGACGTTCGCGCGGGCGAGAACCTCCCGGTCGACGAGAAGCGCCTGGCCTGCTCCCCTGCCGGGCGCGAAGCGGTTCGCGCGGTACCGGGACGTGTCCACCAGCCGGGCAAGGTCGAGCACCCGCTCTGACACCAGGTCCTCCGGCACGAGGTCAAGCACGTCGAGCCCGTGGCGCCGCGCGTGCGCGCTCGCGGCCCGGCGAGCGTCCTCCGGCAGCCCGACGCCGTCCACGACGAGAAAGGCGTGCGCCGCGTCGACCGGGTCGTTGCTCTCGGCGGCCCTGGCAAGCTCCTTCAGCCGTCCTCGCAGCCGAACCCCGTTCGCCACCACCAGGGCACATGTCGTCATCGCGAATAACCGGCGCATGGGGCACTCCTACTCGCAAGGTAGCCAAGACCTTACAGAACCCCTCCGAACCGGCCCTGGCCACCACCCTACGCACTCTCACCACCCGACCGCCGTCGCCGGCACGTCCCAGCCCGCCTCTCACCCGGCCGGTTCGGCGGCTCTGTCCGGCGGTGCTGTCCAGCTCCTCCTGGCCCGCGGCATCGCCCACGCCGTGAGCCTGATCAGCGGTTCTGTAGCCGGATCCGAACCGGCGAGGGCCTGGAGTTCGGATCCGGATACAGTCCCGGCGATCTTCCGTGCCCCGGGCGGGTAAACGTGGCCGGAGACGGCACTAACGCATCAGCTCGCCGCTGTTGACCAGGAGGTACTGGCCGGTGACAGCCCTGGAGAGGTCCGAGCAGAAGAACACCGCGGTGTCGGCCACCTCGCGGTCCTCCGTCATGCGGCGCAGGGGGAAACGGCCGGTGATCTCCGCGAGGATCTCCTCGGTCGTCTTCCCCTCCGTCTGGGCACGGAAGTCGACGTACAGCTGGACGTTGGGCCCCCACATCCAGCTGGGCACGACGGTGTTCACGCGGATCCCGTCGGGGCCGAGCTCGTCGGCGAGGTAGTACATCGCCGACAGCAGGGCGCCCTTCGACGCCGCATAGCCCGCCTGGGGCATCGCCACCTTGAACGCCGACTGGCTGCCGACCAGGACGACCGAGCCGCCGCCCCGCTCCTTCATGACCGGGACGGCGGCTCGCAGCAGCCGGAGACTGCCGAGGACATTCGTGTCGAAGGCCCTGCTCCATTTGGTGAGGTCCGCGTCGAACAGCCCGCCGAACGCGTCCTCGAAGGCGGCGACCTGGACCACGCCGTCGACCGAGCCGAAGCGGTCCACGGCCGCGGCGACGAGCGACTGGCAGCTCTCCTCGTCGCAGATATCCGCCGGGTGCGCGAGAATCCGCTCACCCGTCGGGTCGAGCTCCTTCGCGGTCTGGCGTAAGCCGTCGGCCGAC
Organism: Pseudofrankia coriaricola; assembly: GCF_001854805.1. Taxonomy (GTDB): domain Bacteria; phylum Actinomycetota; class Actinomycetes; order Frankiales; family Frankiaceae; genus Pseudofrankia. Next base: position 44,713 of record NZ_MBLO01000039.1, on the reverse strand, counting down.
CGGGCGGCGACGACCACGTTCGCGCCGGCGGCGAGCATGGCCGTGGCCATCTCCCGGCCCAGACCACTCCCTACCCCGGTGACAACAGTGGTCTTGTTCCGCAGCAGCATTCTCGTTCCTCTCCCCCGGCCTCGGCCCCGGCGGGCGAGAAGGCCGGTCAGCGTCGCCTGGAAACCGCCGGTCACCGCGATGCGCTCCGCCCCCGCCGGAATCGGCCGGCAGCTGACGAGTCGCGCGGCGAGCGGCCTGGGGCGCAGAACGCGTGGGCGAGAACCGCTTCGGCACAGTCGCCCTCCGCCCCGCCGGGCCGCCGCACCATCAAGGTCATCCAGATCCGGGCGGTCAGGATTTCACATAGTGACGCCGGGAACGCCTCACCACCAGCCCCGCCCATCCGGACACCGCAATCCGATGGCACTCACGGTGACGTGTCCGGGCGTGGGCCGGGCCGGCGGACCAGGCGGGACGACGGTGGACACCGCCGGTGCCGATCAGCGGACCTGGCGGCCGGCGCGGACCGCATCGACGCCGGCAATGGGCACCGGCCCCGTGATCCTCGGCCCTCTTCCGCTACCGGCCACAGGCTCTCCGGATGCCACTGGCTAGCGTCGACGTGGCGGGCCTCGCGGCCCGGTGGATCGGAGGGTGTCGTGGCCGGCGGGCGTATCGTGATCGTCGGTGGGGGGCTGATCGGTCTCGCGATCGCCCGTGCCCTGATCGCGCGCGGGGTGCGCGACGTGCTCGTACTCGAACGGGCGACGCTGGCCAGCGGCGGGACCGGCAAGTCCAGCGGCATCGTGCGGTGCCACTACGGCGTGCCGTCCATCGCCGCGATGGCCTGGCGCAGCCTGCCGGTGTTCGAGGAGCTCGGCGAGGCCGTCGGGTTCCGGCAGGTCGGCTACCTGGTCGCCGTGGGCACCGAGAACGTGGAACCGCTACGCGCCAACACCGAGACCCACCAGGGGCTCGGGATCAACGCGGAGATGATCTCCCACGACCGGGCGGCCGGGCTGTGGCCGTACCTGCGCCTCGACGACCTCGCGGCCTTCGCCTACGAGCCCCGCGGCGGGTACGCCGACGCCTCGCAGCTCGCGAACCATTTCGGCCTCGAGGCCCGCGACGGCGGCGCCCGCATCCGGCAGGGCACGCCCGTGACGCGCATCCTGACCCGCAGGGACAGGGTGACCGGCGTCGAGCTCGCCGTCGGCGAGGTGGTCGACGCCGACGTCGTCGTCGTGGCCGCGGGCTGGTGGTCGAGAACGCTGATGGCCGGCGTCGGTGTCGACCTGCCCGTCCAGTCGCTGCGCTCGGAGCTGCTGGTCGTCGACGCCGGCGAGCCGCTGCGGGACCTGCCGGTGCTCTCCGACCTGGTCAGCCTGCAGTACGCGCGCATCGAGGGCTCGGGCGAGCTGCTGGTCGGCAACAGCGACCACAGCCAGCCGACGTTCGCCGACCCGGACGACTACTCCAACCAGGCCGGCGAGGCCGGGCTGGAGCGGGCGGCCGAGAAGGTGCTGCACCGCTTCGACAAGTTCCCAGAGCCGGCCGTGGCCCATACGTACGCCGGCTGCTACGACGTCACACCCGACTGGAACCCGGTCATCGCGCCGGCCGGCGCGGACGGGCTGTTCCTCGCGGCCGGCTTCTCCGGCCACGGCTTCAAGATCAGCCCGGCGGTCGGCACCCTGATGGCCGACCTGGTCCTCGACGGTGACAGCCACGACCGGGACATCCCGGCGGCCGACTTCCGCCTCGAGCGCTTCGCCGAAGGGAACCCGCTGACGAGCCAGTACCCGTACGTGGGCGCCGGCGAGATGCGATAGGCCAGGTCCGATGAGCGGATGCTGTTCGTGCGCAACCCGACCGGTGTCTCCCACTCACCGGTGGAGTACGCCGAGCCAACCGACTGCGAAGCCGGCGCCACAGCACTGACCACCGTCCTGCGCTCACTGGCGGCGAGCTGCGCGAGCTATCCTCGCAACCCGACCACCGATAGTGACGGCGCTTCGGCGCAGTGTCGACGCAACCACTTCGTCGGCCCGACACCGGTTGGGCCACCGTCATATGCCTCAGCCCGGAACCACGCGAGGAGCAGGGTTCCTGCCGGATCGCGAAGCGATCTGGGAGGTTAGGCTCAGCGCCCGACAGGCGGTGCCCGGTGGCGGGCGCGAAGCGTCCGTCACCGGACCGCCTCAGACGCCTAGAGGCACCGTTCCGATGATGCCGTCCGCCGCGAGTTCAGCGAGCCGCGCCTCGTCGAGGCCCAGCTCGGTGCCGAGCACCTCGGCGTTGTGCTCGCCGAGCGTCGGCGGCCTGCGGCGGTGCGCCCAGCCGCCGGAGAAGGCGCGGACCGGCAGCAGCGGCAGCGGGATGCTTCCCGCCCACGGCAGCTCGACCAACCGGTAGAAGCCGCGTGCCGCCAGGTGCGGGTGGTCGTGGACGAACCGGCCGTCCCGGACCTCGCCCGCCGGGATGCCCGCCGCGAGCAGCCGCTCGACGAGTGCCCCGCGTTCCTGCCCGGCAGTCCACGCGGCGATCCGCTTCTCGAGCTCGTCGGCCCGCGCCCGCCGCCCGTCGGCGGTCGCGAGCTCCGGGTCCCCGGTGGCCCGGCGGCCGGGGTCCATCAGCCCGGCGAGCGCCTGCCACTGCTCGTCATCCGCGACAGTGAGGGCAACCCACCGGTCGGGTTCGGCCGTCGGGAACACGCCCTGCGGGGCCGCGACGGCGTCCCGGTTGCCGAGCCGTTCCAGCAGAACGCCCTCGGAGGTCCACGCGAGGACCTGCTCGCTGGCCATCACCAGCGCGGCCTCGGCCAACGGTGACTCGACGAGCGTTCCCCTGCCCGTCCGACGGGCGGTGAACAGCGCCGACGAGAGCGCGAGAAGCGAGTTGGCCGCGGCCATCGGGTCGGCGGGGCCGCTGGGGTTGTGCGGGGCGGCGTCCGGGTAGCCGGTCCGCCAGCACAGACCGGAGAACTGTTCGACGGTCTGCGCGTAGCCGATCATCGACCGGCGCGGCCCCGTCAGCCCGAACGCGGGCATCCGGAGCATGACCAGCCGCGGGTTGAGCTCGTGGACGGCGTCCCAGCCGAGCCCAGCCGACTCGAGCACCCGCGGCGAGTAGTTCTCGATCAGCACGTCGGCCCCGGCGATCAGCCGCGCCAGCAGCTCCCGGCCGGCGGGCACGGAGAAGTCGACGGTGATGCCGCGCTTGTCGCTGTTCCCGCCCAGGTAGAAGGCGCCCTGCTCCCACCAGTGGTCCTGGGTCGCGGGGGCGGGGCCGACCAGGCGGGCGCCGTCGACGCGCCGCGTGCTCTCCACCTTGAGCACGTCCGCGCCGAGCGCGCCGAGCGCGGTACCGACGAAGCCACCGACCCACCAGGTGCCGAGGTCGAGCACGCGCAGGCCGGCGAACGGGAGGGCGTCGTCCGGCACGCCGGCCCCCGCCCCCGTCTTCGTCGCCACCCGCGCCTCGGGCGGTGACTCCTTGTCGCGCCGCGGCCGGACGCCGTCGAACAGGAACGGCGGTGCCGGCTCCAGGAAGCCGGGGTCGTGCGCGTTCGGCTGGTAGAAGCCGCGGTCGATGACGTGCGGGTCCGCCAGGATCGTCCGGCCGTTGTGCACCGGCGCGCACGGGATCCGGAAGGCGGATGCCTGCTCGACCACCTCGGCGACGGTGTGCCGCGTGGTCCAGGCCCGCACCGCGGCGGTGAACTCCTCATACCGCTCGTAACGGCCGAAGTGCGTCGTCATCTGCGGGTCGCCGAGCCAGTCGGCGCGCTCGATCAGGACGACGAAGTCCTCGTGGTTCTGGGCGGAGGCCAGGTTGAAGCCGACCCAGCCGTCCGAGGCCGGCTCCACCGAGGGGTTCAGCCGGTTGCGGTACGGCGGTGCCGCCGGCGAGGCACCCGTGATAGCGGCGCCGACGTCCTGGAAGAGGTTGGTGGCGTATGCGGTGACCTCCAGCAGCGGGGCGTCGACCAGCCGGTGGGCGCGGCCGCCCTGGACGGCGGCGACGGCGGCCGCCGCGGCCATCGTGCCCGTGACCCAGAGGCCCTCGGAGCTGCCGGTCATGAGCGGGGGCCGGCCCGGCAGCCCGCGCATGGACAGCGAGCCGGACTCGGCCTGGATCGTCAGTTCGCTCCACGGCCGGCCGGTACCGGCCCACGGCCCGCGCAGGCCCCAGGGGGTGATCACTACGACGGCCGCGTCGCCGAATCCCGCGAGGAACTCCTCGTCGGGCGCGTCGGGAAGCTCCAGGATGACGATGTCGGCGGCGAGCGCGGCGACGTCGGCCAGGGTGCCGGGCTGGTCGACCTTGCCGAGATGCAGGTAGCCGCTGAGCGCCGGCCTGAGCGACGACGCGCCCGGGTCACCGAGGCGGGTCACGTGCGCGCCGGCATCGTGGAGCGTCCGGCCGGCATAACCGCCGGCGATGGAGCGGGACCATTCGGCCACGCGAAGGCCGGCCAGTGGACGGCCAGCCGGCGCCTCGGCCGTTGCTAAGAGATCGGGATCGGGATCGGGCCGCGCAGTCATGTCAGCTCACCGCCATCAGGTCGCCCAGGACGGCTCGCCGCCCGTCCGGTCTTGATGAGCCCCCGGGGCGGGGACGATGCCCTTTCCACCTTCATAAGGCCACCGCCGCCCAGACGCCAGGCAAACAGGCGACCGGGGCGCGGGAACGGCGACGACGGCGCGGCGGCGCGGCGGCGCCGTGTCACTGCAACAGGCCGGACCTTCGGGCCACGGCCACGGCCGCGGTCCGGTTACGCACTCCGAGCTTGCTCCGGATGGTGCGCAGGTAGGCCTTGACCGTCTCCGGGCTCACCACCAGCCGCTCCGCGGTCTCGGCGTTGGACAGCCCTTCGGCCACCAGCCCCAGGACGTCCAGCTCGCGCCGGGTAAGCGCGACCGTCGCCTCCTCCGCCCCAGCCATCGACTCCAGGACGCTGTCCTCGAGCAGGTTCCGGATAGCGGCGATCCTTGCTCGGGCGGGCGGGGCTGAGACCTCGAGGGTCAGTCGTTCCAGCTCGCTGTCGATCTGGAGCAGCACCCGCGAGTCCACGTTCCACCGCTGCGGGACGTCGATCCCGTGCGTCCTGGCGGCCTGGGCGGCGAAGGACTCCACCTGCCGCGCGAACGACAAAGCGGCGTTCGTCGCCACAGCTTCCATTGGCCTGCCTGCGCGCCAGGCCAGGTAGAAGACAAACATCAAGCGGCCGTCCAACCGCAGCGGAACAGCGAGCACGGAACGGATGCCCTCGTGGCAGTCCGCCAGGCTCTGACCGGCGGCATCGGCATGTGCGCGCCCGTCTCTGCTCGCGGTCACCACGTGCCGGCCCAGGGCGACGACCCGACCGCCAATACCCTGATCCGGCGCCGCGGTCGCCCCCAGATATTGGTCCGTTCGTGCACCGTCGGCGCATCGTATGGTCAGCATCCTGGTGCGGGGATGGACGCGCCCGGCAAGGGCGATATCGGCGTCGAAACGCTCCCTCAACCGGGACGTCACCTTGGCGAGAAACTCGTCAGCCTCGGCACAGTCAGACGGCTCAGATGCCATTGTTGCTCTCCTCAACAACCCCCCAGGCCACCCACCGACGGGATCTCGACGAGCGTGGCGACCAGGAGTTCCCCCATTTCCTGAAGCTGGTCGACGACCCGTGCCGGAAGAATACGACCGGTGTCTCGTCCCGGACAACCAATAGGCGGAGCCGGCCAGGAGGCCGCTTACCGGCCAAATGACCGTGCATATACACACCCACGAGGGCACCGGTGGAAGGCCGGCCCGAGCCCTGGTCACCGAAGCGGGCGGGCCGGCCTCGGGTATCGCCCCCTCGGGGTGTCGTCCGTCAGGTTTGTCGCTCCTCAGGCGGTCGTCATCGCGCGCGGAGACCGTCGAGGATGAGCGCCAGGATCCGGTCGATGCGCGCGTCACCGCTCTTCGGGTCGATCCGCCACAGCACGCTGAGCTGCAGGAGCACATCCTCGGGGTCGAGGCCGGGCTTGAGGGCGCCGGCCTTCTCGCCCGCCGTCAGCAGGGTCGCGATGGCGGCGACGAACGGCTCGTACGCCGGGTCGTCGAGCCCGCCGTTCGTGGCGGCGTGGACGACCTCGGAGACGCCGAACTTGAGCCGGGCATAGCGGGCGACCTCGTCGAACCAGCGCCCGAGCGCCTCCAGCGGCGGATGCTCCGCCAGCAGCGCGGGCGCCAGGTCGATGAGCTCGCCGATGTCGTTGCGGTAGAGCTCCATCACCAGCGCCTCCCGGGTCGGGAAGCGCCGGTACAGGGTCGCGATCCCCACGCCCGCGCGCCGGGCGATCGCGCTCAGCGAGGCCGAGCCGTCCTCGCTGAGCGCCGCCCGCGCGGCGGTCAGGATCAGCTCCCGGTTGTGGCGGGCGTCGGCGCGGGTCGGCTGCGAGCTCATGCGAGGTCCTTCGAGGCAGGGCGAATTCCAGACCTGACAAAGTGGAGTGCCCTCCACTACAGTCGAGCTGTCAGCGGAGACCCCTCCACTTATCTTGTCACACCACCTCGCCAGATCACTTCGAAGGAACCGAACATGACTGGACCTGTCCTCGTCACCGGCGGCAGCGGCTACATCGGCGGCTGGGTCATCGCCGAGCTTCTGCGCCGCGGCCACGACGTCCGCGCGACCCTGCGTGACCCCGGCCGGGCGGCCGAGGTCGCCAAGGCCACGGCCCCCGCCACCGGCTCGGCCGGCCGCCTCACCTTCGCCACGGCCGATCTGTCCGCGGACGCCGGCTGGGCCGAGGCGATGGCCGGGGCCGAGCGCGTCCTGCACGTCGCGTCCCCGATGGGGATCAGCTCGGACGCGGGCCCCGAGTCGCTCATCCGCCCGGCGGTCGGCGGCACCCTGCGGGTCCTGCGCGCCGCCGCGGACGCCGGCGTGCGCCGAGTGGTGATGACCTCGGCGGCGAACGCGGCCAGCCCGTCGTCCTACACGACCGAGGGCGTCACCGACGAGACGCTGTGGACCGACCCCGACGACCCCACCCTGATCCCCTACCGGCGCGCCAAGACGCTCGCGGAGAAGGCGGCCTGGGGCTTCACCGCCTCGCGGGCCACGGCTCCGGAGCTCGTCACGGTCCTGCCCGGCGCCGTCTTCGGCCCGATCCTGTCCCCCGCGACGATCGGCTCGGTCGGGATCATCGCCCGCATGCTCAGCGGCGCGATGCCCCGCGTCCCCAGGATCGGTCTCGAGGTCGTCGACGTCCGCGACCTCGTCGACCTGCACCTGCGCGCCCTGGAGCGCCCGGCGGCGGCCGGGCAGCGCTTCCTCGGAACCGGAGAGTTCATCTGGATGCGCGAGATGGCGGAGCTGTTGCGTTCCAACCTCGGCCCCGTGGCCGCGCGGGTGTCGACCAAGGGTGTTCCCGACTTCGCCGTCCGGCTGGCGGCCCGCAGCGACCCGGCGCTGCGCGAGATCGCCCCGGCGCTCGGCCGCCGCGGCCGGCACAGCACCGCCAAGGCTCACGAGCTCCTGGGCTGGCAGCCGCGCCCGGCGGCCGACGCCGTCCTCGACTGTGCCCGCAGCCTCCGCGAGCACGGCGTCGTCTGACCGCCTCGCCGGGCTCCATCGCCCAGCCGCTCAGCCACTCAGTCGTTCGGCCGCTCAGTGATCCTGGGGACAACGGCCGCCGGGTGTGCGAAGGAAGATCATTTTCGCACACCCTTTGGCCCTCTAGCGCGCGAAGTTGAGCCGAAGGCCTGGCCAGGGCCACTGAAGCGAGTAGAGAATGCCGCGTCCTGCCGAGCAGATGAACGCGGTGTCGCCATCCGGGCCGCCGAAGCAGATGTTGGTGACGTACGGGTCGTGCTCAGACGTCACAAACTCCTGGAGAACCTCTCCATTCGGGCTGATCGCCGTGATCCCCGACTTCTCCAGGTTCGCGACGCAGACGTTGCCGGCCCCGTCGACCGCCAAGCCGTCCCAGTGATGCTCGCCGCCGGTGGAGTACAGCTCGGTCCTGGCGCCGAGGGTGCCGGGCGCCTTCACATCCCAGGCGAGCACCCGCCCCGAGTAGGTCTCCGAGGCGTAGAGCTTCGTGCCGTCCGGCGACAGTCCCATCCCGTTGGGATACTCAAGCCCTTCTTCAGCGATCCCGATCGTTCCCGCCACGGGGTCGGCGTAGTACAGCACGCCACGGGTGGTGTCGACGATGTAGCACGAGCCCTGCTCGTCGAACACGACGTCGTTGAGATTGCCGATGGGCGTGCCGTCGACGTGCGTGAACACGACGTCGACGCCTCCCGTGGACAGGTCGACCCGCTGGACGTATCCGCCCTCGTTGCCCTCGGCCATCCAGTAGGGAAACCGGATCCCGTCCTCCGTCTTGAACGCCAGCCCGCCGTTGTTGCAGACGTAGACGGCTCCGTCGGGCCCGAGCGCCGCGCCGTTGGGACCGCCGCCGCAGTGGATGGGCGACACCGTGCCGTCCGCCTCGACGCGGGTCAGCGCACCGCCTTCGATCTCGACCACGAGCACCGAGCCGTCGTCAAGCGCGATCGGCCCTTCGGGGAACCGTAGGCCGCTGGCCAGCACCTTCATGCGTGGACCTCCATGCCGCACCGGGCGTACCGAGTCGAGCACCCAGACCGAATCGGGCACACGGACCGACATTGTGTCAAGTCGGACGAACCCGGTCGACCAATGGCCGCCGGCCTGACGGGTCACGAAACCGCGGCGGGTGGCGATCGCCGGGTCGGCATAGGCCGGACTGTTCCGTAGACGGTGTTTCCGGCGGGACCGCCGGGCCCGCGGCCGGATCCCCGGCCAGGACCTGGTCACCGGCATGGCCAGCCCGGCCCGACGCCGCTAGTCCGAAGTCGTTGCCGGCGGGGGTGACCGGCGCTGCCAGGGCACCTGCCTGCGCGTCGTCGAGATGGGCTGCGGAGCTGGCCAGGAACCGTTCGACCAGTGCGGTGGTCGCCGGGGGCGAGAGATCAGGACAGGCGGGCGGGCAGGCGGCTCCAGCCGCGCAGGACGCGGTTGGCGCGGCGACGGGCGCCCGGGAGCATCGTCACGTCCGGGTACCGGTCGAAAAACGCGCGCAGACCGACCTCGCCCTCCATCCGGGCGAGCGAGGCTCCCAGGCAGAAGTGCCGGCCGGCGGAGAAGGAGACGTGGTCACGGGCGTTGGCGCGGGCGACGTCGAACGTCTCCGGCTCGGCGAACACCTTCGGGTCCCGGTTCGCGCCGGCGAGGACGGTCACGACGTAGGACCCCGCCGGAACGGCGACGCCGCGAACGTCGAGGTCGCGGATGCTGATGCGCCCTGTGAGGAGCACCGGAGGATCGATCCGGAGGATCTCCTCGACCGCGCCCGGCCACAGCTCCGGCTGGCCGCGCAGCCGCCCGAGCTGCTCCGGGAACCGGCTCAGCAGGGCGATGCCGTTGCCGAGCAGGTTCACCGTGGTCTCGAAGCCGGCCGCGAGCACCAGGCCGGCGATCGACTTCAGCTCGCCCTCGTCGAGCCCGCCGTCCTGGTCGCGGGCCACGATGAGCTGGCTGAGCAGGTCATCGCCCGGCTCACGCCGCAGCCGGGCAAGGTGCCCGGTCAGCCACGACTCGAAGTCACGCAGGGCGGCGGTGACGGACCGGAACTGCCGGAAGCCCAGCCCGAAGTCGAGGCTCGGCGCGACGGCGGATCCCAGCGCCAGCACTCGAGGCCGCTCACCGGGCGGGACCCCGAGAATCTCGGAAATCACGGTGACCGGCAACAGGGCGCAGTACGCGGCGACAAGGTCCACGGGCTCGGCGGTGACGAGGCCGTCGAGGAGCTCGGACGCTATCTGTTCGGTGCGCGCCCGCAGGTTCTGGACCGCCCGCGCGGTGAACACCCGGCTGACCAGCTGGCGGTGCCGGGTATGCATGGGTGGTTCCGTGACCAGCAGCGACGGCGGCTCCATGGGGTGCAGCAGGTCGGGCGCGGTCCGGGCCATCAGGCCACCGAGCAGGCCACCGGTCCTGACCGGGCTGCCGGCCCGGAAGTCACCGCTGGCGAGAACCTCCCGCGTGACGGCATGGTCCACGGTCAGGAACGCGAACCGGCCGCGGTAGAGCGGCCCGGCGGCGCGCACCTGCTCGACCGCGTCCCAGACCTCTCCCCCACCGGCACCCGCGACGATCAGTCTGCCCTGCAGGTCCCCCCGCCGCGCCGCGGTCCGCACGGCGACACGGGGAAGCCCATGGGCCGCGCCCCAGTACACGGTCGACCGGGCGTCGTCGCGCACCCGGCCCGGCAGCCGCGGACGCCTCCCGGCCGGCGGCGTCGTTGCCTGTTCTCCGCTGCGAGCCGGCCGAATGCCCTGGTTCGTGGACATACGACCAAACTAGCCCGCCATGGCTCCGCGGGGGAGGCACACCGCCGAGCGCGGGCGGATGTCGACGCCGGGCCCGGGCGACTGTTCCTGGCTACGGCGACTGTTCCTGGCTACGAGGAGGAGTCACGGGTGTCGGCGCCGGCGATGAGCGAGAACGCGCGCTCGCGTCGTCTGCCCCAGAGCGCGGCCCGTTCCCTGGCTCGCGCCATCTTCCGCTGGTCGTAGCGGCGCCGCGCCCATGGGCTGCCGGGGGCGCCGAGCCGCAGGACGCCCCAGATCCCGACGACGGTCACGAAGACGCTGACCATCGCCACCCAGGGTTTACCCTTGATCGCGGTCAGCACGGTAAGGGAGAGGTTGAACAGCACAACCGCCACAAGTGTCCAGCGGGCGGAGCGTTCGTCGTCACTGATGTCATCCAGGCCGAAGGGTGCGGCACGTACCAGGAGGAGTCCGGTCAGAGCCGTGGCCACGATCACGGCATCAACGGAGGACCTGCCCTCCTTGGTCCAGTAGACGTCCTTCAGATGAAGCAGGAGAGCGAATTCATCGAGAACGAGGCCGGCACCGATCCCGAAGATGAGAGCAAGGATGTCGCGCCACGGGTCGACGTCCCCGGTAGCGAAGCTGATCGTGCCGGCCGTGAGCATCATGAGAACACCGAAGAACTCATGGTGCACGTGCACTCCGCCGGCCGAGATGTTTCCCGGCCACCATCGTACATTCGCCCGGATGAGGCGGGCGGAGGTTCTGATGAACAGGAACCCGCCGACCAGACCCACGAGAAGAAGCAGCAACGGCTGACGGCCAGTCCTGACAAACTGATCATGGTACGAGCCCGTGAGCCAGGACCACTCCATACCTGGAGTCTGTCAGCACACACCTGATGCGGTACGACCGGCCGGATGTCTGCGCCGCGCCGCGCACCTTGGACTCAAACGCGCGAACCGCTCATGATCTGGTGGAATCCCCGGAGCAATAGCTCCCAAAATCCCACCAGATCATGAACTGCGACACCGACAGCATCAACTGGTCAGATCCCCGACACGCCGGAGCCCGGAGCCCCGCCGCGGCCGGCCGCCATCCACGTGTTCGCGGGCCGGACCAGGCCAGCCCGTTCGTCAGGCGGCCAGGCCTGGCCAGGCGAGGCCGTCCGTCAGGCGAGCAGGCGAGATCCTCCTCACGACGGCCCGGCGGTGCGGTCAGACCGATTCGGTCGAGGGGGCGGGCTCGGAGGTCAGGTTGGCGGACCAGCGTTCCTCGACGCGGCCGAAATACCAGATGGCCAGGGCTACGCCCCAGGCGACGAAGAAGAGCCCGACGATGGCGTAGCCGGTGTAGTCGAGATTGATGCCGGCGATCCAGGCGAGCGGTCCGGACTCGATCGTGAACCGGTCGGCGAGGACGCCGACGAGTTCGATGGTGCCGATGACGAGGGCGACGATCACGGAGATCGTGGTGATCGTCAGGTTGTAGAAGACCTTGCGGACGGGGCGGGCGAACGCCCAGCCGTAGGCGGCGTTCATGAAGACGCCGTCGATGGTGTCCATGAGGCACATGCCGGCGGCGAACAGGATCGGCAGGACCAGGATCGAGTAGAAGGGCAGGTTGAACGCGGCGGAGCCGCCGGCGAGGACGAGGAGGCCGACCTCGGTGGCGGTGTCGAAGCCGAGTCCGAACAGGACGCCGATCGGGTAGATTTTCCAGGGCTTGGTGACGGCCTTGGTCAGCCCGCCGAGGAAACGGTTCATGAAGCCGCGAGAGTCGAGGCGGCGCTCAAGTTCCTGTTCGTCGTACCGCCCGTTCCGCATCTCGCGGAAGACCTTGATGATGCCGATCAGGGCGGCGAGGTTGAGGATTCCGAGGACCCAGAGGAAGACGCCTGAGACGGACGGGCCGATGACGCTTGTGATGGTGTGCAGCCTTGAGGAGTCGTCCTCGACGGGGCCGACGAGGGACTTGACGCCGACGGAGAGCAGGAAGGCGAGCACGAAGACGATGGTCGAGTGGCCGAGGGAGAACCAGAACCCGACGGAGAGGGGCCTGCGCTGGCGGCCGGCGCCGGCGGCTTCCTTGGCGACGTTGTCGGCGATGAGCTTGCGGGTGGCGTTGTCGACGGCGGCGATGTGGTCGGCGTCGAAGGCGTGCCGCAGCCCGAAGGTGTAGGCGAGGACGCCGACGCCGGCGGTGAAGATCGGGTGATCGCCACCGAGGTGGTAGTCGCGCGGGGTGACCAGGGTGAGCAGCACGACGAAGCCCAGCACGTGGAGCAGGACGATGAAGGCGGTCATCCCGGCCAGGGACCGTTTGTCCGCACTGCTGAGGCTCTGCCGGAACTGTGTCAGCCGTGCCGACAGGGAGGGCTCGCTGGCGCTGGGAGCTGCTTGAGCCACGTGGTGTCTCCTTGCTACGGGGAGCAGGCGCGGGTGCGCGGCTCTCAGGAGCGGACCGGCGAAGAACCCGGCCCCGCTGGGACCTGTCCGCGAGACGGTCTTCTGATCTTGCTGGAGCTTGTTGGCGGCCAGGCACCCGCGGTCACCGAGCGGGCCGGGCGGGATACCTCCGGCTAGCGGGCCAAAGGGTGTGCGAAAATGATCTTCCTTCGCACACCCGGCGGCCGTTGTCCCCAGGATCACTAGCGGGAGGACTTCGAAGCCCTGCCAGCACAGTCACCATGCCACTATGTCGTTGTTGCGATATCTTCGCAACTAGTGGCGTCGAGGTCTGGGCGCGCGGCCGGTATCGGGATCTCGTACCGAGGGCTCCAACCGAGCCGCCGGGCAACGGTCCCGGCCCCGATCAGGCCCGCGGGCTGGACGGTCAGCGTCGGGGGATCTGGTTGACCAACGGGAGGGTCGGTCATCCGGATCCGGATGACCGACGCCGGGCGAGGCGGGTCATCGTCAGGCGTCGCCGAGACGTTCCACGATCTCCGCGACGGTCGCCGGGCGCAGGCCAGCCGCGGTGACCGTCTCGTTGAGATAGCGCAGATCTTCACCGGGGCTCGCGTGGAAGGCGAACACCCCGGGCGCCGGCTCGACCGTCTCCGGCAAGCCCGCCAGCCAGGCCCGGTCCGCCGTGGTGAGCACATCCGCCGCATGACGGTCAGAGGTACTCATCCGCTCCGCCGAGAACGTGAGGATCTGACGTTCGTGGTTGCCGCGGATAGTCAGAATGTCCGGCCGGTCCGCGAGCAGGTCGAGCGTCCCGCGAGGATCGACCGCGCCGGACAGAATGTCCCCGAGATTGAGGACCAGATCGACGTCGGCAACCTCGGCCAGCACGGTCTCCAACGCCCGGGTGTTGCCGTGGATATCCGACAGACGTGGATATCCGACAGAACAGCCAGACGCGTCATAGGCCGACCGCCACGCCCACTACCGTCGCGCCGCCACCGTCGTTGGGCGGCACGGCGCGGGCTCAGGACAGGCCGGTAGCGGCGGCCGCCTCGGCCAACGTCGGCCAGCCGGAGCCGATCATCACCCAACCGTCGTGGCCCGCGCGCGGACTGGTGGGATCGTGCACCTTGACCTGCCAGCTACCAGGGCTGGTCTCCCTGGCGAACGCGGACTTGCCATCGCACGTGCCGTACCGGCTACCTAGCACGCCCGCGGACGTGGACGGCGTGGAGGCGGAACCATTCTCAGCGGACATAGGGTGCCTCTCCAAGGGAGATCACCGACGTGCCCGGGCTGAGCCTGAGGCTCGTAGAGCCACGACGCTGACGCGCGGCAGGCCGGCTGCTTCCCAGCGACCTGAGCTTACGCCGACCCTGCCCAATTACCGGCTCCGGACGGAGCGACCAGTCATGAAATGTCGGAAGGCGGCGTACGACCTCGCCCTGACGACAACCCCCGCCGCTCCCGTAGCGGGGTTTGAATATACTTAATCTTGTGGACTTGGGTGACCACAATGCGAACCGCTACCCGATCCCGCGCGGACCGGTCTCGCCGGCAAGTCCGGCGTCGGCGTGGTGGGTACTGCTGACCTCGCCGTGCGACCGCGCGGCGCCAGCTCAGCCGAGGCCGGGAGCCGTCAGCCGGGCCAGTGGGCGTCGACGAAGCGGCGGACCTCACGGTTTAGATCGGCATCCTCCGGGGCCATGCCGAGGAAGCCGGCGTGGCCGGCCGCCTCCATGACGTGCAACTCGGCGGAGATACCGGCGGCGCGCAGCGCGCGGTGCATCCGCACCGTGTTCGACAGGAACAGGTCCCTGGTGCCGGTCGTGAGCAGGGTGGGCGGGAAGCCCTTGGCGAAGTCGCCGAACAGCGGGGAGAGGTAGGGGGCGGCCAGGTCGTGGCCAGCGGCGTAGAGCTGGTTCACCGGCATGAGGCTCCCCGGCAGCACTGGGTCGAGGCCCAGGTTCGTCTGGAAGGAGTCGCCGGATTCGGTGAGGTCGACCTCCGGGGTGTTCAGCACCGCGGCGGCCGGCAGCGGCAGCCCCTCGTCGCGTGCCCGCAGCAGCAGCGCCGCCGCCAGGTTGCCGCCGGCGGACGCGCCACCGACGATGATCTGCTCGGGACGGTAGTCCCCCAGCAGCGCCCGGTAAACGGAAACGCAGTCGTCCAGCGGCCTCGGGTACGGGTGGTCGGGCGGCATCCGGTAGTCGACCGCCCAGACCCGCGTGCCCAGCCGGGCCGCGGTGCGCACGGCCATCTCCCGGCAGACCGCCCCACCGCCGACGATCAGCGCGCCGCCGTGGACGTCCAGGTAGACCCGGCCGTCGGGCGCGCCGGAAGGCGTGACCACATAGACCGGCACGCCGTCGACGTCGGCATCTTCGACGGTCACCGCGGCGTCGACCGGCCGACTGCCCACCATCGCGGCCAGCGATTCATCCCGGCCGGCGATCATCTTCTTCCAGGCAGCCACGTCACCGAGCGGCGGGTAGCCGGCCTCCGCCTGCCGTGGCGCGGCGAGGATTGCCCGCGCCTCGGGGCTGACCGACGACGGGATGGGAATGTCGCGCGCTGGCAGGTGCACTGATGGCCGGCCTTCGACGGTGGTCATGATGGTCCTCCCGTGGGCAATGTCGGTGGCACGAGGGGCACGAGCTACCTCTGGGCCAGCTCCTTGATCATGGCCGCGCTGGCCACCATCCGCTCCGGGTCGTTGTCTGGCAGACCGATCTGTACCCGGTCGACCAGGCCGCTCCAGCGGCGGGCGATCTCGCCGGCGAGCGCGGCGGGCTCGGCGACGACCGCGAACGCCTCCACCACCTCGCGGGGCACTGCCTGCGCCATCCGCGCCCACTCGCCCCGTTTGGACAGCAGATGCAGCTCGTCGCCGAGCTCGCCCCAGCCGTGGTGTTCCAGCACGGGCCGGTAGGCCGGGGTGGACCCGTAGAAGGCGAGCTGATGGCGCACCGCGCCCAGGTTCGCCGCCAGCTCCGCCTCGTCCCGGCCCGTGACCGCGAAAACCGGGACGGAGACCTGGAGGTCGGCCCGGGTCCGGCCGGCGGCCGCCAGCCCCCGCTCCAGGTGGCGCAGGGTCACCTCCCGCAGATAGTCGGAGGTGGTGAAGGCATGCGCCAGCAGGCCGTCGGCCACCTCGCCGGCCACCGCGGTCATCGCCGGCCCGACCGCGGCGACGAACACCGCCGGGTCCCCGTACTCGGACGGGCCATGACTGAACATCGGCGTCATCAGGGTGTGCTGGTAGAACTCGCCTTCGAAACGCAGCGGTTCGCCGATGGCCCAGGACGCCCAGATCGCCCGCATGGCCGCGACATACTCCCGCATCCGTGCCGCCGGACGCGACCATGGCATCGAGAACCGTCGGGTGATGTGCGGCTTGATCTGGCTGCCGATGCCCAGCACGAACCTGCCGCGCGAGAGCCGCTGCAGATCGGAGGCAAGCACGGCGAGCGTCATCGGGCTGCGCGCGAACGCCACGGCGATCCCGGTACCCAGCCTGATCCGCTCTGTCGCCACGGCGGCCAGCGTCAGTGGCGGGAATGGGTCGTGCGCGACCTCGGCGACGTTCATCCCGTCGAACCCGAGCTCCTCCGCCAACCGGGCCCGCTCCCCCACCAACGCCAGATCGTCATGAACGATCGCGTCAACCTTCATGTTGTCTTCCTTCAGGCGTCAGGCTTTCCTGGCCAGCGTGGCGAGAGAGCTAACGGTGGCCGGAACTCCCCGGCTCACCGCCGCCGGCCTCGCCCGCCTCTCCGGTTTCGCCCGCCTCTGGGGCCTCGACGGCCACGTACGAGCGGAGAACGGTGAAGGCCGCCGCGATTTCCACGGCCGGGGAATAGTTCGCCTCCCCGGCGAGCCACTTCTCCGTCCCCAGCCGAACGGCGCACAGCACGCTTCCGGCCATGACGCGCGCCTGGAAGAGATCGACGTCCGGGGTGGCGAACCGCGGCGCGATCGCCGCCGCGATCGAGGTTTCCCAGTCCAGGTGTTTGGCGCTGGCGTGCGCCCGCACCGCCGGGACCTCGGCCCGCAGCCGCGCGTCGAGGATCAGGACGTCGCGCTGCCTGCGCCAGTCCTCCTGGATCGCCAGGAAGGCGTTGCACAACGCCGTGAGCGGTCCCTCGTCCGCCGGGCGGGCCTCGATGGCGGCCAGGACCGTCTCGAGGTGCCCCTGATGCACGCCGGCGACGAAGCAGCTCTCCTTCGAGTCGAAATAGCGGAAGAAGGTCGACCGGCCGATCTCGGCTCGCTCGCAGATGTCCTCGACCCGGACCGCCGCGAGACCGTGCTCCATGGCGAGCCTGACCGCGGTCCGGGCGACCTGCTCGAAGGTGCGTTCCTTCTTCCGATCGCGAAGCGATCTTTTTGGCGCGTCCATCGGTCCGGAGACTCTCACATCGGGCGTCACGTCGGCCCGGCCGTCATGAATCGGTGTAGTTCGGGGAACGTCGCCCCAGGAACGCGCTGACCTGTTCCTGCCGGTCCTGGGTGTAGGACGTGAGGACCTGGGTGCGGTTCTCCAGGTCAATGCCGGCCTGCAGGCTGCCGACCTCCAGCTGGCTCCAGCTGACCTCCTTGGTCATCCATACGCCCATGGGGCTGTTGGCGCAGATCAGCGCGGCCGTCTCCAGCGCCGCGTCCACCACCTTGCCGTCGTCGACGACGCGGTTGACCAGACCGATACGGAGCGCCTCGTCGGCGTCGACGAGACGGCCGGTGAGCAGCAGCTCGTGGGAACGGCTGGCCCCAATCAGCCGGGGGAGCAGCCAGCTGACGCCGATGTCGCAGCCCGACAGCCCGACGCGCACAAAGGCGGCGTTGAACCTCGCCGACGTGGCGGCGACCCGCACGTCGCTGGCGAGGGCCAGCGCGAAGCCACCGCCGGACGCCGGGCCGTTGATCGCCGCGATCACGGGCTGGCGCAGGTTGCGCAGCTTGGGAACCAGGGACGCTATGGCCTGCTGGACCCGCATCCCCGTCTGCGGGCCGGAACCTGCCTTGCTCGGCTTCGGCGGCTCGTGCAGGTCGAGCCCCGCGCAAAATCCCCGGCCAGCACCGGTCAGCACGACGACGCGGCACTCGTCGTCCGCCGCCACCTCGTCGAGCGCCGCGTGCAGGTCCCGGACCAGCTCACCGGACATCGCGTTGAGGCGTTCCGGCCGGTTGAGCGTCAGCAACCGGACGCCCGGGGCAGGGGTGTCGGCCAGGACGGTCCGCCCCGCCTCCGGCGTGCTCCGAAGGTACAGATCGCTGTTGGCCAGCACCACCATCTCCCACCTGCCGGACCGACGTACCAATTGGGACCTTGTGCCATTTGGTGAGATCTGTCAACATCGGCCGCAGGCTCTGGCGACAGGTTGACGACGCGGCCGGCCATCCCGCTCCCTGGCGCCGGGGCGCGCAGCTCCCAGGACCCTTGCCGGCGGGCCGACCTCAGGCGGCGTTGCCCGCCGCGTGCCTGACCGACCCCCCTGCCCACGGAACTGGCCCGTCAGCGGATGGAGGAGACATGGGGATAGCAATCGGCGAGGAACACCGGGCGCTCGCCCGGACTACCCGATCACTGCTGTCCTCGCGCGAGGCACGCGCGGCCGGCCGGGCCCTGTTGGACGCCGACGAGGAACATCTGCCGGGCTTCTGGAAGGAGTTCGCCGATCTCGGTCTGCTCGGGGTGCATCTGCCGGAGGAGTTCGGGGGCGGCGGTTTCGGGCTGCCGGAGCTTGTGGTGATCCTCGAGGAGACCGGTAGGGCGGTCGCGCCTGGGCCCATTCTCCCGACGGTCCTGGCGTCGGCGGTGATCGCGGCCAGGGGAGGACCGGAGGCGCGTGCCCGCCTGCTGCCAGGACTCGCCGCGGGCACGGCCGTCGGCGCCGTCGGTCTCGGCGGGGACCTGCGCCTGGACGGCGACGGACGGATGTCGGGTCGGTCCGGTGTCGTCCCGGGTGGCGCGCTCGCCGACGTCGTGCTCCTCGCGGTCGGCGAGGACCTCGTGGTGGTGTCGACGGCCGACCCCGGCGTGACGGACGAGGCCCTCGGATCGTTGGACCGGTCGCGGCGCTCCGCCCGGCTCCGCCTCACCGAGGCGCGGGTGGCGCCAGGCGACGTGCTGCCGGGAGCACTGGCCTACGCCCAGGCGATCATGCGGACACTCGTCGCGGCCGAGGCGAGCGGCGGCGCGCACGAATGCGTCGAGGTCGCCGCGGCTTACGCGAAGGTGCGCGAACAGTTCGGCAGGACCATCGGGTCGTTCCAGGCCGTGAAGCACCACCTCGCGAACATGCTGGTCGCCGCCGAGCTCGCGACCGCGGCGGTGTGGGACGCGGCACGCGCCGCGGCGGGACCAGCCGAGGAGTTCGAGCTGTCCGCGGCCGTGGCGGCCACCCTCGCGGTACCGGCCTTCGTCAGGAACGCGGAACTCAACATCCAGGTACACGGCGGAATTGGCTACACCTGGGAGCACGACGCCCACCTGCTCTACCGGCGGGCGATCACCAGCAAGGCCATCGTGCCGCCGGGGACCGCCGCCGCGGACGTGACCCGTCTGGGCGGCGCGGGCGTCTCCCGGACGGCACCCGCGTTCGACCTGCCCGCGCAGGCCGAGGCGGCGCGGCCCGAGATCCGGGCGCTCGCCGCCGAGCTGGCGGCGCTCCCCGATGACGAGCGGCGCCGCCGGCTGGCCGACACCGGCTACCTGCAGCCGCACTGGCCGCGTCCGTGGGGGCTCGGCGCCTCCGCGGGCCTCCAGCTCGTCATCGAGCAGGAGTTCCGGGCCGCGGGCCTCAAGGTCCCCAACCTGATGATCACCGGTTGGGTGGTTCTGACCCTTGTTCAGCACGGCACCCAGGACCAGGTCGCGCGCTGGGTCCGGCCCGCGCTCTACGGCGAGGAGCAATGGTGCCAGTTGTTCAGCGAGCCCGGCGCCGGGTCCGACGCCGCGGCCGTGCGGACCAGAGCCGAGCAGGTCCAGGGCGGCTGGGTGCTGAGCGGCCAGAAGGTCTGGACCAGTGACGCCCACCGGTGCCGGTACGGCCTTGCCACCGTGCGTACCGACCCGTCGGCGAGCAAGCACGCCGGTATCACCACGATGGCCGTCGACATGGCCGCCGAGGGTGTGCAGGTGCGCCCGCTGCGCCATCTCACCGGCGACCACTACTTCAACGAGGTGGTCCTCACCGACGTGTTCGTCCCCGACGCGGACGTGGTGGGGGAACCGGGCAAGGGCTGGAACGTCGCCCGCGCCACGCTCGGCAACGAACGGATCACCCTCAGCGGTAACCTCGGTGGCACCACCGCCGACCAGATGTTCGCCCTGTACCGGCAGCACGGGCACCGGGTGCCAGGAGCCGAGACCCGGTTGGGTGAACACGTCGCCGAGGCGATCGCCGCGCGGCTGCTTGACCTGCGGCGAGTGGTCCGCGCCCTGGACGGGAGCGGACCCAGCCCCGAGGGCAACGTCACCAAGCTCGTCACGGCCGAGAACGGGCAGCGCGCCGCGACCCTGCTGACCGAGTTCGCCGGCCAGGACGTCGCCCTCGACGACGGCTTCGGTGGGACCGCCGGAAGGTCGCTGTTGGCGACCCGTGCGCTCACCATCGCTGGCGGCACGTCCGAGATCGCCCGGAACCAGATCGCGGAACGGATTCTCGGCCTGCCCCGAGACCCCCTGCTGTCCTAGTGCCGCTGTCTGTCCTAGTGCCGCTGTCATAGCGCGCGCCCACCGCGCCCGGAGCCTGAATGGGAGTCCCAGATGGAGCTCTTTGCCCGTGACCTCGAGTTTGTCGAGTGCCCTCGCTGGCACGACGGCGCGCTGTGGTTATCCGACATGTGGGCACACACCGTCTATCGGTTCGACAACGCCGGCGGCCGTACCGCCGTGCACCGTTTCCCCGACGACGAGGACCCTGGCGGCATCGGCTGGCTGCCCGACGGCCGCATGCTGGTCGCCGGAATGGAACACAGCGTCGTCTACCGGATCGAGGACGGCACCGCCCACCCGCACGCGGACGTCTCCCACCTCGCCCCGCACGGGATCAACGACATGATCGTCGCCACGGACGGGACGGCCTACGTCACCCAGATGGGATTCCCGATAGGCGGCACCCCGACCGGGCAGCCCACGGTCCTGGTCCGTGTCTCCCCGGACGGCGAGGTGTCGGTCGCCGCCGACCAGATGCTGTGCCCCAACGGGGCGGCCGTCACCGCGACCGGCGACACCCTGGTCGTGGCCGAGTCCGCCGGCCGCCGGCTGTCCCGGTTCTCGGTCAAAAACGGCGAGCTCGTCGACCGGACCCACGTCCCCTTGACGCCGAAAAGCGGCGACGCACTGGTGGCCCCCGACGGGATCTGCCTGGACGAGCGGGGCGACGTGTGGGTCGCCGACCCCTGGGGCCGGCGCGTCCTGCGCGTCGGCCCGGGCGGCGTCGACCAGCAGATTCCCTTCGAGGACATTCCGCTCGCCTGCGTGCTCGGCGGCGACGACCGGCGGACTCTGTTCGTCTGCATGAACACGGTGACCTTCAAGCGCGACCGACGGGCCGAGCCGACCGGATCGATCGTCCAACTGCGGGTGGAAGTGCCAGGAGCGGGCCGGCCCTAACGGGCCAAAGGGCATGCAAAAATGATCTTCCTTCGCATGCCCGGCGGCCGTTGTTCTCAGGATCACCGAGCGGTCCACGCCGGCCGGTCCAGCCAACGAGAAAGGCACGTCGAGACAGCCATGGTTCGACCGGAAATCTCCCTCGCCTTACCTCCGAGCACGAGAATCGTCGAGTACGCGCGGGCGGCGGAACAACTGGGATACCACCGCGTGTGGGTGTATGACTCGCCGGCGCTCTACGGCGACATCTGGATCGCGCTCGCGCGCATCGCCGAAGCCACCCAGCGCATCGGCGTCGGCACAGGTGTCGCGATCCCGAGCCTGCGTCATCCCCTGGTGACCGCGTCGGCGATCGCATCCGTCGAGGACCTTGCGCCCGGCCGGCTGGTCGCCGCCTTCGGCACCGGCTTCACCGGCCGCAAGGCGATGGGCAAGCCCGCGATGAAGTGGGCGGACGTGGCAACGTACGTCCGCCAGCTGCGCGGCCTGCTGGCCGGCGAGGTCGTCGAGATCGAGGACGTGCCCTGCCAGATGATGCACGCGGCCGGCTGGGCGCCGCCGCGCCCCATCACCACCCCCCTGTGGCTGGCCCCCAGCGGGCCCAAAGGCCACGTGACAGCCCAGGAGCTGGACGTCGCCGGCGTCATCGTCCCCATGGTGCCGGAGCCACATCAGCGCGCCGGGAGACCGACGGCACTGCTGACCCATGGGACGATCGTCCGCCCGGGCGAGGACCACACCACCCCACGCCTGGTCGGCGCCGCGGGCCCGTGGTTCGCGACGCTCTCGTTCCACGGGCTCTGGGACATGTCTCCTGATCTGATCGAGCAGGTTCCGGGGGGCACGGTCTGGCGTGACGCGATGCTGGCCGCACGCCCGCCGGAGCAGCGCCACCTCGCCGTCCACGAGGGCCACATCACGGTCATCACCGAGCGGGACCACCCCGCCGTCGCCGCGGCCGGCCCCGCCATCCTCAGCACCGGTTGGACCGGCGACGCCGCGACGGTAGCCACCCGCATCCACGAAGCGGGCGAATCAGGCATCACCGAGATCGTCTACGCCCCCGCGGCCCCGGACGTCATCGACGAACTCGAAGCGTTCATGTCCGCCGCCTCGGGCGGGCACAGTCACCACGGCGTCACGCACCTTGGCTGAGCACTCGCGGACGTCGGCGCCGGCGGCCTGTCCACGCGGGCGTAACCGGGCTCAGCCTGGTCGGCCTCGGTGTCGCTGACCGCCTCACCGAGGCCGGCGGCGCTCGCGCGGTGCCGGCCGCGGGCTCGCCGCCGAACGCACACCGTCCTGCGCGGCGCGACCGCGAAGGAACGCCACTTGCCTCTGCTGGAGGGCTGACATGGTTTATCCCGGTGCGCACGCGCGCACCTCACCGGACAAGCCGGCCGTCATCATGGCGGGCTCTGGAGCCCGGATGACCTACGCCGAACTCGACGCCGGGTCGACCCGGCTGGCACGGCTGTTACGGGAACGCGGTCTGCGGCCCGGCGACGCCGTGGCTCTGCTGGCGGAGAACCACCTGCGCTTCATGGAGGTGGTCTGGGCGGCGAGGCGGTCCGGACTGTACCTGACGGCGATCAACCGACACCTGTCACCGGCCGAGGCGGCATACATCCTCAACGACGCCGGCGCCAAGGCGATCGTTACCACCGGGGCCCTGGCGCCCACGGCCGTCGCCGCGGTGGCCGCCGCGCCCGGCTGCGTCCACCGGTTCGTGGTCGACGGCGCCGCCGACGGCTTCGAGCCCTACGACGACGCGGTGGCGGCCCAGCCCGCGACGCCACTCGACGAGCAGCCGCGCGGCGGCCTGATGCTCTACTCGTCCGGTACGACGGGTCGGCCCAAGGGGGTGCGTCGGCCCCTGAGCGGCCGGACCGTCGACGACCCGAAGGACGTCGGCACGTCGATCCTGGCCCGGCACCTGTTCGGGATGGACGAGACCTCGATCTACCTGTGTCCCACGCCGCTTTACCACTCGGCAGGCATCCAGTGGTCGACCGGTGTCCACGAGCTCGGCGCCACCCTCGTGCTCATGGAGAAATTCGACGCCGAGGGTCTGCTCGAGGTCATCGAGCGGGAAAGGGTGACCCACACGCAGGTCGTGCCCACGATGCTGGTCCGGGTCCTCAAGCTGCCTGGGGAACGACGGCTGCGCCACGACCTGTCGAGCCTGCGGCGACTGATCCATTCGGCGGGGCCGTGCCCGCCCGACGTCAAGCGCCAGGTGATCGACTGGCTCGGACCCATCGTCGACGAGTACTACGCCAGCACCGAGGGCGCGGGAATCTCCTACATCAGCGCGGCGGACTGGTTGAAGCACCCCGGCTCGGTCGGGCAAATGCTGAACGGCATCGCCCACGTCTGCGACGACGAGGGCGCCGAGCTGCCCGCCGGCCAGCCCGGCCTGCTCTACTTCGAGCAGCCCGACGCCCCGTTCAGCTACCACGGCGATCCCGAGAAGACCGCGGCGAGCAGGCATCCCGACCACCCGAACTGGACGGCGGTCGGCGACATCGGCCGCCTCGACGACGAGGGCTACCTCTATCTCACCGACCGCAAGAGCTTCATGATCATCTCCGGTGGCGTCAACATCTACCCGGCCGAGGTCGAGGCCTGCCTCGTGATGCACCCGAAGGTCGCCGACGTAGCCGTCTTCGGCCTACCCGACGCCGAGATGGGCGAGTTCGTGCAGGCCGTCGTCGCGCCGGCGCCCGGCGTCGAGGCGAACGAGGAACTCGCGGACGAGCTGCACCGCTACGCGCGCGACAACCTCGCCCACTACAAGGTCCCGCGGGTGTTCAGCTTCCGCGACGAGCTGCCCCGGATGGCGACCGGCAAGCTGGCCAAGGGCCAGCTGCGTGACGAGTACCTGAAGGAGGTCTCCTGAGCCGTCCTGGTCACGAGGACGGCCGAGACCAGGGCGGATCGACCAACAACTGTCTCCGCCCGGCCCAGTCGCGGGTTTTCCGGCCGCGTCCGGATGGAGCGGATCAAGTCTCGAAGGAGAAGCTCATGCAGCGTGGAATTCGAACGGCCCTTGTCTTATCCATCGTCTCCTTGGTCGGGATCGCCGGCTGTGGCGGCGGTGGTGGTGGGGTGGACGGAGGATCTGGTGGCTCCGGGGTGGTCTCGGCGGACCCCGCTTTCAGCAAGGAGGGGCCCGACCACGGCTGGAGCCAGACGAACGTGGCGCTCGATCCGAAGACGCTCGCCTGCCAGGGGGCGGCGCCGAACCCGAGCCGTGGTGTCACGGACACCTCAATCAAGATCGGCGGACTGGCGTCCTTGACCAGCCCGGCTGGCGCGGCGTTCGGCGACATTGACGCGGGCGCGAAGGCGCGTTTCGCGCGGGCGAACGCGGAAGGCGGTGTCGCGGGCCGCCAGATCGACTTCGTCGGAGTCCGCGACGACGGCTCCGACGCGGCTCGGGACGGCGAACAGGCGCGTGCCCTCGTCGAGCAGGAGCAGGTGTTCGCCGTGGCCCCGGTAGCCGTCTCGGCGCCGAACTTCCTGGACACGTTCTGCAAGCAGGTCGTCCCGTTCTTCGGCTGGGGAACGAACACCGCCTTCTGCGGCAACGTCATCGGCTTCGGCATCACTGGCTGCCAGACACCGGCGCCGAAAGCCCAGCGCACGGTCAACACCGGCTCACCCGTCGGCGTCGCGAAGCTGCTGCCCGCCGGCGCCGCGAAGACCATCGCCGTGGTCGGGAATGACATCGAGGCCGCCCGCCAGGGCAACATCACCATCGGCCAGGGCTTCGAGTCCGCCGGATTCAGGGTCGTCTACCAGAAGACACCGATACCCCTGTCCGGCCTCACCGATCCGACCCCCATCGTCAGTGCGATCATGACGGCGGACGGGGGAAAGCCGCCGGCCGCCGTGTTCACCGTCCTCCAGTTCGCCGACTCCGTCAAAATGGTCTCCGCGCTCAAGGCGGCCGGTTACAAGGGCCTTCTCATCACCCCGATCTACGACCCCCGCCTCGCCGGCGTGGCCGAGCTTGACGGCACCTACGCCATCGTGGGGTGGCAGCCCGGTATCTCCACCGACGTCCCCGCCATCGCGCAGATGGTCAAGGACTTCGCCACCTACGCCCCCGGGGTCGCGCTCAGCACGCCCGTCATGGCCGGCTACTGGTCAGCGGACCTGGTCATCAGCGCGCTGCGGAAGGTCGGGCGTAACCTCACCGTCGACAGCTTCCTGAAAGTACTCAACGACAACTACACCAACTACGTCCCAGGAGCGCTGCCCGAAACGCGCTGGCCGCTCAACCACATCGCGTCCTCGCCCTGCGGAACCCTCGCCCACCTGGTGGACAAGACCTGGACCGCGCCTCCCGAGACCTGCGGCGTCATCGCAAAGGCGCCGTAGGCCCCACCGGCGCTGGGTCATATCGAATGTTCGTGGCGCCGCCGCCCGCGGGCAGCGGCGCCACGAAGAAGACGTCCGACCGTGACCGGCGCCGGGCAGGGCACGGGGCGTTGATCGACCGCCGGGCGTCATCCGAACACCGCTCAACGCCGAACAGCAGCGGCAAGAACCAGCGAGAACGACGAAAGGCCGACGATGAGCTCAGAGGCCACGGATGGCCGCTTACTCCTGGTACACGGCGCATTTCACCGAGGCGCCAGCTGGCAGCCGCTGACAGCGGAACTACGGCGACGTGGATACGCGGTGGACGCCGTCGACCTCCCCGGCCGCGACGATCCCGCCGTGGCCGCCACCGCGACCCTCGCCGACTTCGTCGAGACCGTCGTCGAACGGATCCACGCCGCCCGCGGGCCGGTCATCCTGGTCGGGCACAGCATGGGCGGCGTCACCATCACCCAGGCGGCCGAGATCGTGCCCGACCTGGTCGGCTGCCTGGTGTACCTGGCCGCGTTCGTCCCGGCAGACGGCCAGTCGCTGATCGACATCGGCGGCCACCAGGACTTCGCCGACTCGCTGGTCATCACCAGCCAGCGGTTCGACGAGGAAAGACGCGTCAGTTATGTACCGGTCGAGCTCGGCCGCGAGACGTTCTACACCGACGTCCCGGAGACCGACTACGGCCGCCTCGGCGCACTGCTGGTACCCGAATCGCCCCTCGTGGCCGCCGAGCCCGTAGCACTCACCGACGAGCGATGGGGACAGATCCGCAAGGTCTACGTCGAGACCACGCGGGATCTCGCGCTCCCGATTGCATGCCAGCGCCGGATGCACCAGGCCGCGCGGGTCGATGCCGTCCACACCCTGGACACCGCGCACTCCCCGTTCGTGACGGCGGTGCCCGCGCTCGCCGACATCCTCGCCGGCGAGACGAACCGGCTGGCCACCGTCCCACACCAAACCCCGCGACGGGCCTGATCGAAAAGGACCGGAACGTGGGCAGGCTAGCGCCGACCCTTGCCACTCGAGCGTCGTTATGATCTTCGCTGCCTGGTCATGTTGGCCGTATTCATCGTCCGGGCAGGAAGATTCCGACTAGTGACGGCGCGCCCGACGACGGTGCGCCGGCGCCCGAGGGCTGACTGGCTGGACCACGACGCGCAGCGTGCTGGCGGTTCGGGTCAGCAGCCGCTCAGGCCCGGCAGCAGGACTCGGACGGTCGCCTGGTACACGGTCGCGCCATCCCGGAACCGGGTGCGGGAGGTCGCGGCGGCGAGGACCCGATCCACCTCCGGGCCGCGAACCACAAGGCACCGCTGGGCGTCGGCGAGCGAACCCGCGCCGGTCGGCCAGACGACGACATTCGTGGATTCGCCCCCAGCGGCCTCCCCCGTGCCGTCGTCGGCACCCACCCGCTCGTCCACTGGCTGCGCGCGGACGGCGTAGGAGTTGGGCCGGTACAGCTCAGCCGGAGTGACGTGACCCGGGCTGGCCAGGGCATCGAGGTCGGTGAGCCGCTCGATGAAGCGGTTGAGCTGTCGGCGGGCGCCGGACGAGTCGATGGTGCGGCCGTACGCCCGGTGCACGTACGTCTGTCCGTTCGCCGAGATTGTCAGGGTGGTCAGCCCCGCGTCGGGTGTCTGCTCGGCGGTCGCAGACCGGTAGGACCGCCGCCGCAACAGCCGATCCTGGTCGGCCGTGACCAACAGCTCCCGCATACCCGCGGCATCCAGCTGGCGGACGAAGAGAGGGGGCAACATGGGCGGCGTTCCGGCCGCCGGTGCGTTCCGGAAGCCAATGACCGTCCCGTCCCCGTAAACGAGCAGCAACGGCAACTGGAGGAACGAGGTGGACGTCACCCCGGCGCCGCTGTAACCGGCCGGTGCGAGCCCATTGGCCTCCTCCCAGGTGAGCACGAGGTCCGACCGCCCCATGGGATACCGAATCGCGCCGCTGGGACTGTCACCGCAGCTCGCCACTCCCGACACCACCGCCACCAGCGTGATCGTGGCGAAAATCGACCGTCGTGGACCGCACGGACGGCGGCCGTAACGAAACGCTCGTGTCATGCGCGCTTGGACGCGGCCGGGCCGCCGGCGGTTCCACTGCGTGGCGAGATCGGCCAGAACGGATTGCCGGGATGTCAGGTGAGCAGGATTCCCCTTGCTCCGCCGTGATCCTGCTGTACGCGCGGGCACCGCGCTCAGCTCCGGCGGAGCTGGGAACACCGGGGCGGCGCGACCCTGACGTCGTCTAGTGAGGCGTCGTCTGCTGCGCGGGTTCCGGAGCAACCGTTGTGGGTGGCCGGGCGAGGAATCGTCGAGTTTCGGTGGAAACCGGTGCGGTCAGGAAGCCGGTGAAACCGTCGAGAGTTGTGGTGACGAACAGGCCGAACGGGATCACTTTCTGTCGTCTGTCGATGGCGCGTTCCCGTTCGGCCGCGGCGTTGAGGCTGAGATTCTGCACCTGTCCGACTCGGATTGTCAGCGCTGGTTCGCCGACATCCGGTAGTAGCCGCCGGACGTCGGCGAGGAACTCTTCCCGCGATTGGCGGATGTCGGGCTGAGTGGCGAAGAGCTGCCAGGAGTCCGCGCCTCGCTGTAGCTGTTCGACGAAGGAGACGTAGGAGTTGCCTGGTGATTCCGCGAGTTCGAGGACGGGCAGCAGGTGGGCTTCGAGGCGGGCGCGCAGGTCATCCGGGTCGACGCGTTCCTTCAACAGCGCGCGTCGTTCGAGAAGGTGCGGGAGGCGGTAGGCGAAGATTGCCTCTATCAGCCGGTCCTTGGTGCCGAAGTGGTAGTTGACGGCGGAGCTGTTCGCCGACCCCGCCGCGGTGCCGATCTGTCGCAGGGACACGCCGGCGATGCCGTTCTCGGCGAACAGCCGCTCGGCGGTGGTCAGGAGCTGCAGCGCCGTCGCGCTGAGCGGGGTGGTGGATGGGCCGGTCACGCCTTGCCCATGCGCCAGCGTTCAGCGGCGTCCTGGAGCGCCTCGCCCTTGGCGAAGCCGTAGTACGCGCTGAACTGCAGGCAGATCTCCTGCATCTCGTCGTAGGTCACGTCGCCAGACTCTAGAGCGGAGCCCACGTGCGAGAGGATCGGCGCGGGCGAGTCGGACAGCCCGACACACGGGATCGTCACAAGCCGCCGGTCTCTGCGTGACAGATCGGGCCGGCGCCACACGTGCCCGAAGACGAAGTTGAGGATGCCGGCATAGAAGTACGGGGAGTCCGACGGGGGTGCCGGCACGACGTTGACGTCGGCGAACTCCTGTTGACCGTCCAGAATCCGTTGCCCGGGATCGGCGGGACCGAGATCTTCCGGCGTTCGCGTCGGCCACGGCGGCGTCTGCTCGCCGCGCTCCGCGTGGATCCGGTGCCACTGCGTGCGGACCGTCATCTCCAGGTGCGAGGCCTTCGGCCATCCGCAGTAGACCGCGAAGTGCAGGGTCACCTCGTTCATCTGCTCGATCGTGAGGTCGCCGCTGCGAAGTGCCGCGTAGACATGGTCGTCGATCGGCTTGGGCGCGTCCGCCGCCGCGACGCAGGCAAGGGACACCAGCCTGCGGTCGCGGATGCTCAGGCCGGGACGGTTCCAGACGCGCCCGAAGAGGAACTCCCGGCTCGCGGCCTCGAACGGCGTCTCGACCGCCGGCGGCTCGACGGTCATGACGGTGCGGTAGAGCTCGTCGGGACTCATGGTCGGTCCTCTCGGTCGGTACGAACGACGTTCGCGCCGGCGCGAGCGGCGTCGGCCACCTGGAACAGACCAGGCGTGGTGGGGGTGACCAGGCGGGTGGGAACGGTGGCGTCGTTCGTGAGAAGCCGGGCGGGGCCGACGAGGCCGCCACGTGTCGAGACTGTCATGCGGTCTGCTCGGTGATGCGCGCCCGCAGGTAGGCCTCGATGTCCCCCGCCCGCTCGACGAGCTCGGCCTCGACGTCCGGCACGGTGGTGACGAGGAACCGGCCCAGCGTGACCGCGTCCGCGGTCAGCCCGGCGACCCGCTCCGCCGTCACGATCTCGTGCTCAGGAGCGCGGGGCCTGGTGGAGGTCTCCCCGTAGACCCGGAACTGCTCGGGCATGTTGGTGATCACCCCTGATGGGCAGAGGCAGGTGACACCCACCCCCCGCGGACCGAGATACAACGCGAGAGCCTCCGACACGCCGACGACCGCGTGCTTGCTCGCGACGTACGGCAGCCGGTCGAAGCCATAGGCGAGCAGGCCCGACGCCGACGCGGTGTTCACCACGTGGCCGCGGCCCTGCTCGATCAGCAGGGGCAGGAACACCCGGTTACCGCGGGCGATGCTCATCAGGTTGACGTCGAGCACACGCTCCCAGGCCTCGTCGGGTAGGGACTCCGGCGCGCCCATGGAGAGCACCCCGGCGTTGTTCATGACGAGGTCGACCCGCCCGAACCACGTCAGCGCGGTCTCGCGCAGTCTGACGAGATCGTCCTCGCTGGTGACGTCGGCACGGATGGCGACGGCCTCGCCGCCGGCGCCCTCGACCTCGGCGGCGACGGCCTCCGCGCGGTCGGCATCGAGGTCGCTGATGGCGACACGGGCACCACGGCGGGCGAACTCCAGCGCACTCGCGCGGCCGATGCCGCTGCCGGCTCCGGTGAGGACGGCGGTTGCGCCGGCCAACTTCAGCGGAATCGTCATGCGATGGCCACCGCTTTGGTGCGGACGAACTCGAGCAGGCCCTCGATGCCACCCTCGCGGCCGTAGCCGGAGATGCCCACCCCACCGAACGGCAGCTCGCATCCCAGGACTGGCTGCGCACCGTTGACGTAGACGCCCCCGGCACGCAGTTGCGTCGTCAGGCGGCTGATCCGGCCGACGTCCTGGGTGTACACGTAGGAGGCGAGTCCGTAGTCGGTCGCGTTCGCGATCGCGACCGCCTGGTCCTCCGTGGCGAAGCGCATCAGGGAGAGCACAGGACCGAAGACCTCGACCTGACCGAGCTCGCTGGCCGGATCCACCTCACCGAAGACGGTCGGCTCGACGAAGAAGCCGCCAGCAAGGTCGCCTCCCGGGACACCCCCGCCGAGCAGGAGCTTGCCCGCGCCCCCCGACCGGGCGCGCTCGATCATCCCCACGATGCGTTCCTGCGCGGCCTTCGTGATCACGGGGCTGATCGTCGTCGTTGGGTCGAACGGGTCGCCGCACCGCATCCCGCTCACCAGCGCGACGACCTTGTCGACGACCTGGTCGTAGATGTCCTCGTGCACGAGCATGCGGGTTGCGATCGCGCAGCCCTGGCCGGCGAGCGTGCCGTGGACGCTGTAGCTGTTGATCATCGCGGCGGCGTCGAGGTCGGCGTCCGGGAAGACGATGTTGGCGGACTTGCCGCCGAGCTCAAGGACGGCCGGCTTGAGCGATTCCGCGCAGGCCGCGAGGATCTTCCGGGCCGTGGCCGGACCGCCGGTGAAACTGACCTTCTGCACGAGCGGGTGGCGGACCAGCGCGTCGCCTGTCTCGGCGCCACCGAGCACCAGGTTGACGACACCCGCGGGGATGCCCGCCTCCCGGATCAGTGCCATGAGCCGCTCGCATGCGTACGGCGTGAGCTCCGACGGCTTGAGGACCACCGTGTTCCCGGCGGCCAGCGCGGGCGCAAGCTTCATGCCGACCGAGAACAGCGGACTGTTCCACGTCATGATGATCGCAACCACGCCATAAGGCTCGGGGACGGTGTACGCGAGCTCACGCGACTGTCCAGGGACCGAGGTCACCCGACCCTCGATCTTGTCCGCCCAGCCCGCGTAGTAGGCGGTGTACTGCGCCATGACACTGGCGGCGAGCTGGCCGGATCCGAGCGTCATGGCGTTGTCGAGCACCGCGAGCCGGGCCAGCTCGTCACCATCGCGCCTCATCAGCTCCGCGAGCCGCAGCAGGACGGCTGCCCGGTCCGCGGGCTTCCAGGCCCGCCACGCGCCGAGCGCGTCCCGCGCGGCGCCGACCGCGGCCTCGACGTCGTCGCGCCCCGCGAGCGGGACCGGCCCCTGGACCTCGCCCGTCGCCGGGAAGACGTGATCATGCACCCCACCCGTGCCGTGCGGGCGCGCTTCCTCTCCGATGTGCAGGTGCACCGCTGGGACCGCGCGATCGATCGTCATGCCGACCTCCTCCTGCCTGTCTAACGCATGTGCATTTGAGATGACACTAGTTGACTTAACCCTGATGCGCATGCGTTAGTCGATGGCATGACTCCCACCGAGCTGTTCGACCTGACGGGCAAGGTCGCGATCATCACCGGGGGCGCCGGCGGCATCGGCGTCGTCTATGCCCGCGCGCTCTGTGAGGCCGGCGCGTCCGTCGTCGTCGCGGACCTCGACCTCGACGCGGCCACGTCGACCGCGAAGGCCCTGACCGACAGCGGATTCCGCGTCGCCGCCGCGCACGTCGACGTCACCTCGGCGCAGTCGGCTCAGGCGATGGCGACAGCCGCGGTCGAGGCCTTCGGCGGGATCGACATCCTCATCAACAACGCCGCGATCATGACCGACCTGCCCCCGTACGGCCTGTCGAACATGCCGGTCCCCGAGTGGGACCGCGTCGTGGACGTCAACCTGCGAGGACCGCTTCTGTGTACCCAGGCGGTGCTCGAATCGATGACAGTCCGCGGCGGGGGCCGGATCGTCAACGGCCTGTCCGCCGGTGCCTTCATAGCCGGCGGGATCTACAGCGTCACGAAGTACGCGCTGCACGGCCTCACCGTGAACCTCGCCTCCGAGCTCGGCTCGCGTGGGATCAACGTCAACGCGATCGCGCCCGGGCTCGTCGACAACGAGAGCGGGTACGTCAGCCTTCCGAAGGACTCACCCCTCCGGAAGGCTCTCTACTCGGGCATCCCCGGCAAGAAGTCCGGCCCGCCCGAGGACCTGATCGGCACCCTTCTCCTGCTGTGCTCGAAGGCCGGCGACTGGATCACCGGCCAGACCGTCCTGGTCGACGGCGGCTGGATTACCCGGCTCTGACCAAGAGGGCGTGCCCGCGTCCGTATCACCGCAGGGCCGCGCCGCAGAATGTCCTGGGAGGTTCGGCCGACGACGGCCGCGCGCCAGATCGTCCGCGGCGACCACCGTGGACCCGCCGGCGCCTCCCATTGAGTGCGCTCTTGTTCGACAGGACAGTCGCCCGACGATTGGTTGGATATGACAGCAGAACTGGCACGGACGATCACAGCAGCCACTGACGGCGGTTTCGGTCTCGACCGGAACGCATGGGCGGCCGCCGGTGACGGACCCGGGAGCACCGCATGAAGATCGGATTCTTAGGCGTCGGAAGCATGGGCCGGCCCATGCTGGAGCAAGTTGTCAAGGCAGGCTTCCAGGCGTCGTTCTACGCCCGCCGGCCCGAGGTGGCGCGCGAGATCGAGACGTCGGGGGTGATCAGCGTACCGACGATTGCCGCGCTGGCGGCCACCAGCGACGTGGTCGTTGTGTGCGTCTTCTCCGACCAGCAGGTACGTGAGGTGTGCGGCGGCGACGAGGGGCTGCTCACCTCGATGCGTCCCGGCTCCGTCATAGTGATCCACACGACCTGTAGCCCCGACACCGCGCCCGCGCTCGCGGAAGCCGGGCGATCCCGTGATATCCGGATCCTCGACGCGGCCTTCAGCGGCGGTCCGGCGGACGCCGCGGCGAGCAGGGTGACGCTGCTGGTCGGCGGTGAGCCCCGCGTTCTGGAGGCGGTCCGGCCGGTGTTGGCCGCCTATGCCAGCCCGATCCTGCACATCGGAGGACTCGGTGACGGCCAACGGGTGAAGCTGGTCAACAACGCGCTGTTCGGGGCGAACGTCGGCCTGGTGGCGGAGGCGGAACGGGTGGCTCGGGAACTCGGGCTCGACCCGGCCAGAGCTCTCGACGCGATCAGCCACTGCAGCGGAAACAGCTACGCCCTCGGCACGGTGCGCGCCCTCGGCTCGTCGGCTCGCCTCCAGGAAGCGGCCGGCCGTTACATCACCAAGGACGTCGCGACCGCCAAGGCCCTCGCCGCCGCCGCGGGCACGCAGCTCGGGCTTCTGGCGACCGCCGCGGATGTCGGCCAGCGGCCTGTTCCACCCTCCGTGCAGGCGCTGTGGGACATCGAACAGATCAAGCAGCTCAAGGCACGGTACTTCCGCTACCTTGACCTGAAGGACTGGGACGCGTTCCGCGACCTGTTCACCGCGGACTGCAAGCACTACCTCCCGATCGAAGGGGAGAAGCGCTTCCAGCTCAACGAGGAGTACTTCGAATCCACTATCCCCATGCTGGACAACGGCGTGACGACCCATCACGGCCACATGCCAGAGATCACGTTGCTCGGCGACACCGAGGCCGAAGGCGTCTGGTCAATGTTCGACTACGTCCAGCTGGACGGACCTCAGGGCAGACTGAGCATCAAAGGCTACGGCCACTACATCGAGACGTACCGGAAATGCCCGGACGGGCAATGGCGGATCAGCTCCAAGCGCAACAATCGGCAACGCTTCGACCACAGCGCGGCGGATGGATGAAGCCCGGCCGTCACGGCTGTCGTGAGCGCCCCGACCATCTACTGGCACGTCGGTCGAAGGCAGCGACCGATAAGCCGCGGGCACGCGGACCTTGGCGCACGCGTCAGCTGTAGTCGACACGAAGCCGGTGCAGCCGCAGCGAACTGATCCGCCACTGGCCGTCCGAACCCTTGCGGTATTCCTCGTGATAGTGGCCGTAGCCCTTGAGCCGGATCGGCCGGTCCGGGCTGCCGAGCTGGACGTAGTCGAACATGGCCCAGATGCCGCGGGCGGTGTCCGACCCGGTGACGTCGATCTCCGGCATGTGGCCGTGATGGGTGGTGACCGCGTCGGTGAGCATCGGGACGATCGCGGCGAGGAACTCATCCCGGCTGGTGTAGGTGACATCCGGAACGTCCTGGACCCAGAGGTTGAGGTCCGGGGTGAAGACGTCGGCCCAGTCGTCCCACTTCTTGGTGTCCAGCAGCCGGAAGTAACGGGCCTTGAGCTGCTTGATCTTCTCGATCTCGACGAGGGTGCCGACGTCCACAGCTAACTCCTCCTGTAACTCCTCCTGGCTCACCGGGCCGGCGCCGTCACATCGTTCGAGCCGGCCATCCGGTCATACGCGGCGACGAACGCCTCCTGGCGCCGGACCAACGCATCCCGGTAGCCACCGTGTGTCACGATGTACGGCTCGTTGCGCGCGAGATCGTCCAGCAGGTTGCGGACCGCGAACTCCGGCGTGACGACGTTCGTCTTGTCGTCCATGTCGCGGCTGGCGAGCATCGCCGCGACGTCCTCGTTCCGCAGCAGGGACGGTCCCAGCTGTGCTGGTCGGGCCAGCCTGCTGCTTTCCAGGTGACGGGTGGACATGCCGGCCGGAAACAGGATCGACACCCCGATCCCCTCCTGCTCGAGTTCCATCCGCAGCGTCTCGCCGAAGCCGACCACCGCGTACTTGCTGGTGGTATAGGCGCCGAGGCGGACGCCGGGGTTGAGCACGCTGGAGGAAGCGGTGAGGACGATGTGGCGACGCCCGGAGCGGGCGCGCAGCAGCGGCAGGAAACTGGTCACGGTCGCGACCGTGCCCAGCACGTTCACCGACAGCACCCATTGCCAGTCCTGCGCGCTGAGATGGTCGATCGCGCCGAACTGCTGGACGCCGACGTTGGCGCACAACACGTCGCAGCCGCCGAAACGACGCTGGACCGCCTCCGCGGCAGCCTGCAGGGATGCCGGGTCGGCGAGGTCGACCCGACCCGACATGGCCTCGCCACCCAGCTCCCGGACCGCCTTGGCGGTCGCCTCGGCACCATCGGCGTCGATGTCCAGGCAGGCGACGGCATCTCCGGCCGCGGCGAACACACCAGCCATCGCCGCGCCAAGCCCCGACCCCGCCCCTGTGATGACGACAACCCGCACCCCGTCAGCCGCGTGGTCGGTCATATGCGTCCCACCCTCCAGTCGACGCCCCGGTGCACCCAGGGCCGTGGCGAGATCGGATATTACATACAAGTCCGTCCCGAGGACAGGTGGTCGGGCACCGACGCCCTGGGCCACGGCTGGTGCGTCCAGTCGGACATGATCGTGCAATGCGTGGCCGTGGTGGGGGCGGGGGCGGCGGTCGATCGATCCCGTCCGACCGGGCTACTCGCCGGAAGGATGTCCGGCTCGGCTCGGTGGGCAGGTGGGACCGGTCGCCTGGACCCGGTTGCGGCCGGCGCGTTTCGCGCGGTAGAGCTCCGCGTCGGCGGTCTCGACGAGGCTTTGGGCGAAGCTGTTCGGCGGCGGCACTGCCGCGGCCACGCCGACGCTGACCGTGACGATGTGGTTGGTCGCCAGCGGGTGTGGTTCGGCGAACGCGGCGATGGCGGCGCGGAGTCGTTCGGCGATGTGGTGTGCTGTCGTCGTGTCGGTGTCGGGCATGACGATCGCGAACTCTTCCCCTCCGTAGCGGGCGGCGAGGTCGGTGGTGCGAGTCTGGTCAGCGAGCGTGCCGGCGACGCGCCGGAGGCACTTGTCGCCGGCGGCATGTCCGTAGTGGTCGTTGTAGAGCTTGAAGTGGTCCACGTCGACCATCGCGATCGCGAGCGGCCGCCCGGAGCGCTGCGCGCGCTGCCACTCGCTGGTGAGGATCTCTTCGAGCTGGCGGCGGTTGGCCAGCCCGGTCAACGGGTCCGTGACGGACAGTTGCTTCAGGCGCCGGTTGGCGATGGCCAGTTGGCGGGTGCGTTCGGCGACCTTGTGTTCCAGGGACGCGTAGACCAGTGAGTTGTCGAGGGAGACAGCCAGCTGCCCGGCGATGAGCATGACGCCGTCGAGGCGATCGGTGGAGAACGCGTCGTACAGGAGCCGGTTCTCCAGGAGCAGGAGGGCACGCAGTGCCCCGCGGTTGAAGATGGGTACCGCCAGCAGGGAGCAGCAGCTGAGGTCGGCGAGGTACGGGTCACGGGCGAACCGGTCGTCGTGGGTGGCGTCGGTGACCACAAGGGATTCGTGGGTACGTTCGACGTAGCGGACGACGGACAGCGGTACCAGGCGCCGCAGGCAGGGCTCGCCCAGCGCGATCATCTCTTCGTCGCCGCCCACCGCCCCGGAACGGGTCGCGCGCGCGGAAGGCGACCACTGCCGCCGCTCCGCATTCCACAGCAACAGGTGGACGTCGGTGGCTCCGGTCATGGCGGACAGCACGTCGGCGACGCGGGTACGTAAGCCGTCGATGCTGGTCTCGGAGCTGAGTGCCTGGGAGGCGGCGAGGATGCCGAGCAGGTCGAGGGCGCCGGTCGGGATGCTGGATCGGCGGGTGCCCGCGTCGGCGGCGACCGGGACGTCCCCAAGGTTGGGCGGCGCCGCGGAGGCGGACCGCCGGGCCGGGTAGGCCCAGTCGAGTTGGCTCACTTTCGCGGTCGCGCCCCAGGCCTGGTAGGCGTCGCGGGCCTGGACGAGCAGCTCGCACCCCGCCTGTTCGATGCCGTAGGCCAGGTGGAACCGGGCGGCGCGTTCGAGGATGAACGCCTGATGCCAGGGGCGGCGCCGTGCGGACACCTCACGCCGGGCCGCGTCGAAAGCGCGGGCCGCGGTCAGGTGGTCCCCGGCGCTCCAGGCCCGCTCGGCTTCGACCAGGCGCAACAGGTGGCGGAAGTTCGCCGGGGCGTCCGCGGCGCGTAGCCGCAACCAGTCGGCCTCCGCGTCCAACGCGGCCAGCGGGCCGCCACGCTGGTCCGGCGCGGCTGCCCGAGCCTGACCGGCCAGCGCCATACCGCGTAGCAGATGAGCGAGCGCCGTCGGATACATCCCCTCGATGGAGGCAAGCGCCTCGGTCGCCGCCTGGCTCCGCCGCTCCAGTTCCAGCTGATCATCGAACACGGCCGCGGCCAGCGCACGGATGATGTGCGTCTGCGCCGCGTTCGGCGGGACGTTGCTGGTTGCCTCCACGAGAAGCGTTGCCTGGGCGTCCGTCCCGCCCTCGCCCCGCAGCTGATGGATCAGCCACCGGTAGGCCGAGAGAATCCCGAGGACGATCTCGTTGCCGGTGCGCACGGCGAACGCAAGGCCGGACTCGATCTCCTCGACCACGGTGTCCAGTTGCGGCGCGAACTCGAAGAGCTGCTGGACCACCGCGACGTAGGTGTAGCAGGCGTGCTGTAGGTCGCCGCCCCGGATCAGCCCCTCCCGGGCGGTCTGGGCGCGGCGCACCGTGTCCTCGAGCGGTGCGAACCAGGGTCCCGCGGCGAGCGCGTAAACGAAGCCAGCCTGTGACGCCTCCGGTTCGTGGTCGCGCGTCGCGCTTGCCGCCAGGACCTGCCCCAGCACCCTGGCTCCGGTGCCATAGTCGCCGCGCAGCGTGGCCGTGACGAAGACGAGGTCGCTGATGGGCTCGAGCAGGCTACGGACGGGGCCGTGCTGGACCCACATCCGCACCGCTTCCAGGACCAGCCAGGCCATCGTGGCACGATCGCAGGTGAACGCGGCCGGCATCAGCCGGTTGATCAGCTTCATGGCGCCCAGCAGCGTCGGGTCGGTGATGTCCTGGCGGTTTACCTGTTCCGCGATGGATTCCCGCTCGAGCCATCGGCACAGCTCGTCCAGGCGGCGGTCGACGTCCGCGTCGATCGTCTCCGCCGTCGGCACGGCGATGCCCAGCTGCCGTAGCAGGCCGACGCCGAGGGCGACCGCCTCCCGGGGGCGGGGCTGGTTGGTCAGACTGCTCACCTGGACGAGCGTCGGGGCGATCCGCTGCGCCGGTTCCGTGCAGAGCCGGTCGATGGCCTGGTAGACCTCGTCCGCCTCGTCCAGCCGTCCCAGGTTGTAGAGCGCCGCCTGCCGGCCGGTGTACAGCTCGATCAGCGAGTCGGTATCGTCCGGATCGGTCAGCCGTACCGCCGCGCCGAGAAGCCGCTCCACCAGAGCGTGGTTGCTCACCAGCCCCGCCCGCTCGGCGGCGCCGCGGAGCAGGTCGACCACGCCGCGGCGCTCGACTGGGTCGCGTACCGCGTCGATCACCGGCAGGTACTGCTCGGCGGCGATCACGCGCAGCTCCGGGCGCGCGGCGAGCCGCCGAGCCAACCGCAACCGGAGCTCGTCCAGCCGCCCCGGCTTCACGCGACGCAGCAGGTCCTCACGGTTCCGGTCGTGACGGAAACACAGCGCGTGGTGGCCGTACGGACCCGGTTCCGCGACCAGGAGCCCGCCGTCCAGCGCGGGCAGGCACAGTTCCTCCAACTCGCCCGTGGACCGGCCGGTCGCCTCGCGCAGCAGATCGATCTCGACCCACCCTCCCAGACATGCCATCGCCTCCAGAAGAGCCCGGGTCGGCGCAGGCATCGCCTCGGCGCGCTCGGTGAGAAGCCCGGCGACATCCGCCTGGTCGAGCTGGCGCAGCGCCGCGCCGTCCCACGACCACCCGTGATCCGTCAGAGTCAGCGCGCCATCGACCCGCAGCGCATTGAGCAGCTCGACGGTCTCGTACGCGTTGCCCCCCGTCCGCGGCGCGATGAGTCCGGCCAGCTCGGCCGCCCTGGGCGGATCCAGGTGCAGCATCTCGCCGACCATGCCGGCGAGGCTCGTCGTGGGCAGATTGTCCAGTCGCAGGAAGTCCACTCCCTCCTGCCGCCGCCACCGGGCCAGCATCGGAGCGAGCGGATGGGTCGTGTCCACGTCGCCTTCCCGGTACACAGCGACCAACAGCAGGCCCTCCGCGGGCTCGTCGTCGCTGAACACCTCGTCGACGAAGCCCAGCGGTGCGCGGGGGGCCCACTGCAGGTCGTCAACGACGAACACCACCGGCCGTTTGCGGGACGCAATGACTCGCAGGATGTCCACCGCGTTCCGCTGTGCCCGGGCCTGCACCGTCTGCGGGTCGCCGACGTCTGGGGGAAGTTCGAGCAGCGCCGCCAACTCCGGCACGACCTCGCTCGCCAGGCCAGCATTGGGGCCGATCACCCGCAGGATCCGCTCCCGTAGGTCAGCCAGTTCCTTCTCGGGTTCGGCCAGCAGGAGCCGCCCGAGCGCTCGGAACGCCCGGTACACGCCGTCGGAGTCGGGGTCGCGACGGTACTGGTCGAACTTGCCCGAGACGAACCAGCCGTCGCTCCCCGTCACGATC
The DNA here is from genome assembly GCF_001854805.1 of Pseudofrankia coriaricola. Classification (GTDB taxonomy): domain Bacteria; phylum Actinomycetota; class Actinomycetes; order Frankiales; family Frankiaceae; genus Pseudofrankia. The sequence continues at coordinate 4,865 of NZ_MBLO01000039.1, read as the reverse complement.
GAGCGCAGCTCGTCTACAAGCGAGGTCTTGCCCACCCCGGGCGCCCCGGTGACCAGCAGACCGCGGCACCGCCTGGACAGCGCGAGCGTGAACGTGGAGTGCAGTGCGGCGATCTCCTCGTCCCGGCCGAACAGTCGCGACGGCGCCAGCAGCCGCGGGGGGAAATCGCGGGTACCAACCGAGAACGGCTCTACCGTGCCGTCCCGCAGCCGCCTCAGGTCATAGCTGAGCCCCGCGGCCGTCTGGTACCGATCGTCGGGCTCCTTCTCCAGCAGGTGCATGATGATGGCCGAGAGCGCTGCCGGCACGGCGGGGTTGACCTCGGCCGGCGCCGCCGGTACCCGGGCCAGGTGGTCGTGGATGAGGCGGAGCGGATCCCCGGAGCCGAAGGGCGGCGCGCCGGTGGCCAAGTGGTACAGGGTGGCGCCTAGCGCGTACAGGTCGGCCCGCTGGTCGACCAGGCGGGCGGTACGACCAGACTGCTCCGGCGCCAGATAGGGAAGCGTCCCGACGACTTCCCTGTGATGCGTGAATTCCGTGCGGATCTCCGCGAACGTCGTCGCCAACGCGAAATCGATCAGATACGGCGCACGCTCGGAACCTGTGACCAGGATGTTGGCGGGGTTGATGTCCCGGTGCACGACGCCGCGGCCGTGCATGCCATCCACCGCGCGGGCCAGCGGCAACGCGAGTCGGATCAGCTCCGTGGGGTCCAAGGGCGTCGGGATGTCCGCGAGCGCGACGCCGCCGACGTCCGTCAGCGGGATCGACCCCGGGTAGTGCACCTCCCGCGCCAGCTGCACGACACCGTCGACGCCGGACAAGCGGTCGAGGATCGCTGACTCCTGCCGTAGCCGCTGCCCAGCACCCGGCCCCACCGGCTCCTTCAGGATGAAGCCGCCGCCCGGCCCCGACAACCGACTGACCCGTGTGCGGGCGCTGTCATGAATACGCACAACCTGGACAGACTGCGCCGAAGTCCGTGACGTTCCGTCATCGACGCCCATCCGCTCCCTCCGGCACGATCAGACTCCAGCGCTGGCGGCACCTATCACAGTCTGCGCCTCAAGACCACATGTCGCCGCGCGAGACTTTCTGGTGGAGACGCCCGAGATAGCGGAGCATCAACCACAACCTGGGCGACCTCGCCCACGCCCGAGGGGACGACGAGGCTGCCGAGCCCCTGGGCCGTTAGCCGGGCAGGAGCGGGACTGGCTGCCCATGGCCGGATCGAGCCGCTCTCCAGGCCTCCCACTATTGCATATTGGATACGTTTACTGGAGACTCGTGCGGATGCTGAACCGGCGCTGACGTCGGTGGCAGGTACCGATGGAGAAGCTCGGCGGGCGCGTCGCGGTCATGACTCGCGCCGCGAGCGGCAACGGCCTCGGCATGGTCGACACCTTCGGAGCGCCCGGGGTGAAGGTCGTCCTGGCTGACGTGCGGAAGGAACCGCGCCGGCGCGCGGCACGGGAGCCGGCGTCGACGCGAGCTTCGAGGACAGGAGTGGATGTGGCATTCGCCGACCTCGGTGATGTGCGGCTGTTCTTCACCGACGAGGGGACCGGCGGCCCGCCGATGCTCTTCGTGCACGGGTACACCTGTGATTCGCACGACTGGACCTGGCAACTGCCGCACTTCGCGGCCAGGCATCGGGTGATCGCCCTGGATCTCCGAGGGCATGGGCACTCCAGCACACCCGAGGGCGGCTATGAGCCACGGGTCTTCGCGGACGATGTGGCTCGCCTCCTCAAGCATCTCGGATGCTCGCCGGTTGTCGCCGTGGGCCACTCGATGGGCGCTCTCGTGGTCAGCGCCCTCGCCGTCGAACATCCGGAGATGGTCCAGGCGCTGGTCGCCGTCGATCCCGGCTATCTCGTCGCTGACGCAATCGTCGAAGGCATCCCCGCCCTCAGGGCCATCATGGATGCCAGCGATCCTGTGCCATTCGTCCAAGGCCTGTTGGGTACCAGCGATACCCCGGCGTCAGTTCCCGCGCTTCGCGCCTGGCACCTTCGCCGGGTCGCCGGCATGCCCAGCCACGTTCTCCGCGACACATTCACCGGCATGTTTGCCGGGTCCGAGGTGTCGTCGATGCGCTCCAGTGGGGAGCGCTACCTGCGACGGCGACGCTGTCCAGTGTTGTCGTTCTACGCCGACCCCTCCCGTGTGTCCGTGGAGACGACGCTGTTCGCCGATGCCAGCTCCAAGGCCGTCTCCTGGGAAGGATGTGGCCACTGGCTGCACCAGGAACGCCCCGCCGAGTTCAACGTGCTCGTGGACACCTGGCTAAAGTCCATCGCCTGATCCATGGGTGCCTGCCGGCGGGCGACCCGGCGGCCCAGCCCTGAAAAAGAAAAGGCCTCCCCGCCCCGTCGGCCATACGGCGATCATCCCACCACACACCGCGCCATCCACCCTTCCCCGCCCGAAAACGTGCCGGCGGGACAGCGCGATCCAGGATGCAGACCTCCAGAGGGCCGGGATTCGCGAATCGCTAACACGAAACGCGGACGGCGGACCATCGAGATCGACCTTCCAAGGCAGGAAGAGTCCCTCCGGCCGGAACGCGGGGCTCGGACCTCCTGCGTCGGCCTAACAGACGCGGGACAATTTTGATCGGCGCGACAGCGCCACCAGCGCCACCAGACAGAAAAGAACCATCACCGACCTCGCCCACGACACCACCGGGCGCTTTTACGGGCACAGCAAAACGCCACCCGGGCTTCACCCGAGCGGCGTAACGACTTCCGAATCCACAAGTCGTCAAGCTCACGGTTCGAACTTGACGACTCTGGTGGCCCAGAGGGGACACAAGTTGAACCCCTCGGTGATGATGTTCATCCGTTCGTACGGGAACGCGCACTTTGGGTGATTCGTCCGCCCGGTGCCGGGCGGCACACGCCGCGCCCGGCGGGGCCAGCGCGACCGATCGGCCAGAGCCGCTAGCGGCACCACTCCCCCAGCCGGGCACTCCCGATCTTCCGACCGCCTGGCCGCTCTCACAACTACATATAGGCAAGGAACCAAGCTCTATGAACCGCACCGCAGACCCCCACAGAAAGGATCTTCAAAACCAGCTCGAACCATGGCGCGGCGCCATCCTGGTCGGTGACGTACGCCAGCGGCTCGCCGAGCTGCCGGACGACTCGATCGACTGCGTGATCACCAGCCCGCCGTACTACGGCCTCCGTGACTACGGCATGCCAGGCCAGCTGGGCCTGGAGTCAAGCGTGCTTGGCTGGGTCGCCGAACTACGCGCGATCATGAACCAGCTAGCCAGGGTACTCAAGCCCACCTGCGTGCTGTGGCTCAACCTCGGCGACGGGTACGCCCGTCATCCCCGGGACGGGACGCCGACCAAGAGCCTGCTGCTTGGGCCGGAACGGGTGGCGCTCGGCCTGGTCGGCGACGGCTGGCGGCTGCGCAACAAGGTCATCTGGGCCAAGACCAACCCGCTACCGACGAGCGTGCGGGACCGCCTGGGCACGACGTACGAGGTGATCTACTGCTTCGTTCGGGCGCGGCGGTACTACTTCGACCTAGACGCCATCCGCCTGCCGCATCGCAGCGCCGGGCGCACGCGGACGGCCAGACCAGGGAAGATCTACCTGCCGGAGTCGGCGCTGGCCCGGGTGTCGCGCGAGGGAGTCTGGGAGCGGCTGGCGGCGGTGCCGGACCATCGCTGCGCCCGAGGGCGGGTCTACCCGTTGGCGACCCTGGCCGCGATCTGGTTGTGCGCGCTGACCGCGGCCGGGCATGACCGTATCGCCGCGGTGGCCGAGTGGCTGCGCGGCACCAGCTATGAGGAGCGGGAACGGCTCCGGCTGCCGTGGAACCCGCGTGACGGCCATCTGCTCCCGGACGAGGCGACGATCCGCCGGTTCCTGTCCGGGGTCGACGACCAGGCCCTGGCCGTGGCGCTGCTGGACCCGCCCGCCGCCCCGGCGGCGGTCGTCGAGGAGCCGGCCGCGCCGGCCGTCCCGGTGGGTCCGCCCACCCCGGCCAGCCCGGCGCTGGCCGGGGCGTACGCGCTCGACGGGAAGACCAGCCGGGGCGCGAGACGCGCGGACGGCGGGCGGGTCCACCTGCTCGGGGTCGCCACCCACGGCGACGGCCTGCTCGTCGGCCAGCGCGAGGTCGACAACAAGAGCAACGAGACGACCGCGTTCCGTCCTCTGCTCGAAGGCCTGGACCTGGCGGGGAAGATCCTGACGTTCGACGCGATGCACACGGTGCGGGCCAATCTCGACTGGCTGGTCACCGAGAAGAACGCCCACTACCTTGCAGTGATCAAGGGCAACCAGCCGACGCTGAAGGACTTCCTGGCCGCCCTGCCCTGGGCCGACATCCCGACCAGCGACACCACCCGGGACCACGGCCACGGCCGGGACGAGACCCGGACCCTCAAGGTCGCCACGGTCGCCCATCTCGACTTCCCGTACGCCGACCAGGCGATCAGGATCCAACGCCGGCGCAGGGAGAAGGGCAGAGCCCCGACCCGCGAGACCATCTACGCGATCACCGACGCCACCCGTGAGCAGGCCGGACCCGCTGTGCTCGCCGACCTCGCCCGCGCTCATTGGCACATCGAGGTCAAACAGCACTACGTCCGGGACGTGACCTTCGGCGAAGACGCCAGTACCAGCCGAACCGGCCGCGCCCCGGCAACCCTGGCGATCTTCCGAGGTGCCGTCATCAACGCGATCCGCCGCGCCGGCTTCCGCTACATACCGTCCGGCCGCCGCGCTCACAAGACCGCCACCGCCGCACTCGACCTCCACGGCTTCCCATGACAAGCCAGCCAGACCACAAACGGACAATCCCCGACAGGCCGGTCAAACTTCAAACGTGCCGGAGCCTTG
>NZ_MBLO01000038.1 GCF_001854805.1 Pseudofrankia coriaricola | reverse complement strand
CGTCCGAGCCGCAGCCTGGCTCGCTCATCGAGAAGGCGCCGCGGATCTCGCCGGTCGCCATCCTCGGCAGGAGCCGCTGCTTCTGCTGTTCGGTGCCGTGCTGGATCAGCAGGTAGGCGAGGATGAAATGGGTGTTGATGACGCCCGAGACGCTCATCCAGCCGCGGGCGACCTCCTCGACGACCAGCGCGTAGGTGAGCAGCGACTCGCCGAGCCCGCCGTACTGTTCCGGGATCGTGATCCCGAACAGGCCCATCTCCTTCATCTGCTCGATGATCTCGTGCGGGTACTCGTCCTTGTGCTCGAGCTCGGTCGCGTGCGGCAGAATCTCCTTGTCCACAAAGATGCGCACCGCCGACAGAATGTCGGCCTGAACCTCCGTGAGACCGTCAGTCTGCGCGATCCTGCCCATCCCAGCTCCTAGCATTGTCACTGACCCCGTTGCAGACGGAGTCGCTGGCGGTCGGGTCCACACGGCGAACTGCTGCGAGTTCCCGGCTTTGGGCGCCTCTCACCTCGCGGCGCCGAGGTGGACGGACAGCCGCGTCTCCACCACCGGCGGGATGTGCCGTGACCCATCGGATGCCTGGTCGGCCCGCGGCGGGTGGGCTGGTGATGTCCACGGGGCACCGCGGGACTCGCGCACGGGCAGGGGGCGGGGACGGTCGGCCGAGGCCTGGGCTCTTCGCCTTCGACCAGTTCGGCTTGGCCCGCGATCCGGGCGCCGTAGACGAGCGACTGAGGAGTCCACCGCGGCTGCCGGCCGATGAACGTGTTGTGATCGACCTCGTCCAGGTCAAGGGGGGCGACAGTCTCCGGCATCGCTACCCGACCTCAGGCTCTGGCCCCAACGCCCCGAACACGCCTGCATCCGCGCCAACGCCAGCAACGCTGGGGATTACCCGGCGCCCGAGCCTCCATGCCGATCTTGTGTTCGACCGCCATGGGCGTGTCCATGAAAACCAGGAGGATGACGTTGGCGCGGATGCCGTAGGCGCATTGGCGATCGTCAGGTGCGGCGTGAACGTCACGATGCCCGCCTTGGAGGTCTGGTAGCCCGCGTAGGGGTAGTCGACTAGCACCGCGTTGGACGAGATGTCGGTGATCACGCCAGCGCCCTGCCAACGCGTCACAGGGACGACGTGCTTGCACGTCAGGACCATTCCCTGAAGGTTGATCGCGACCACGCGGCTAATCCCTCCGGGTGTGATCTCTTCCAGCGTTGCGTTGCCCGCCGACCCGGACGTTGTCGTCGAGGATGTCGATCGTCGACCAGCGCTCCAGGCCCACTTAGCTGGTATTTCCGCTCAGACTTGCGAGCGACTGGCCGCGCGTGTTTCGAGCTGCCTGTCAGTAGTTGACCAAAGCAAGATCAAGACCTAGCGAGCGCATCCGCCGGTAGAGCGTGGACCGGGCGATTCCCAGCCGTTGAGCGGCCGCGAACTTGTTACCGTCTGACTCGCGCAGGGACGCCAGCAGCTCAGAAATTTCGAGTTGTTCCAGCCGGGTGAGCTGGCGACCAGCGGCCCTGGCTTGGACGCCGTCCGGAAGCTGGCGTGAATCGACGTACCCGGTTTGGCAGCGGCGCGCGACGCCGTCGACTACCGACTCGAGCGACCGCAGGTTCTCGGGCCAGTCCACCCGGGCCAGAACCTGTAAAGCGTCTGGCAGCCAGCGCACCGGTTCACGGCCGGCCTCGGTGCGACTGGCGGTCATCTCGGCAACGAGGTCCGGAAGATCGTCTAATCGATCACGCAGTGCGGGAACTCTGACCCATGGACCGACACCGGTTCCGCGCTGGGTGAGACGAGCGGCCTCCCCGCAGACCTCCGTGAGCGTGAGCACGACCGGCGCCTCATGGTGCTGGTCGCCGAGAACGATCTCCTCGACCTCGGCCATAGCGGCGTCGGACAGCCGCTCGAGGTGGGTCACGATCAGGGGACACGGCGCTGAACGCCGCTGGCGCAGAAGTTGGAGCATCTCGGCCTCGGCCGAGCAGTCGACCTCGAGAGCGTCGGAGGGCACGAGGGCGCGAGCGATGTGCCGCTTGCCGGTTCCTGATTCTCCGACGAGAACGACGCGGTCGGAACTGGAACGTGCCGACTGCAGATCCTCGAGCAGTCGGTTCCATCGGCGGCTCTTTCCTGGCAGCGAACACGTCAGACCGCTTCCTGAAGACGGCCGCAGCCGGCCCGATGCTGGCCGATCCTTGCGCGGGCGCAGCGTGATGCGAACACCTACTGGGCCGTCGCGACCGGGAATCCGCTCGAAGCGCGCGTGTTGTGGCCCCGCGTTGGTGAGCGTGAGAACGGCGGTGTCGGGTCGCTCGCCCATGAGGAACTGGGACGCATACTCCCACAGCGTTGCCTGGTCGCCGCCGCCGAGCAGCCGCGAAGCCCCGACGTTGCACAGCAACGTCTGCTGGTTGAGGCAGATCACTGGGCGGCGGTTGGCGGCCCGCGCCGAGAGAAAGTCGCGCATCAACAGCATCTCGCGCTCGTTGGAGTCCTGCCGCAGGCTCTGGCGCATGGCAGCGGCGATCTCGGACGCCCAGGGAAGCAAGAGTGCGCTCGCTGGCATGGCGTTTTCGATCACGAGGGCCCCAGCGGTGCGCTGGGTTGTCGGGCTGATGATCGGGATCGCGATCGAATGGGTACCCAGATAACGTTCGTGGAGGTGCTCGTGACCGACGACCTGCTCGGGACCGCCCGACTCCAACGCCATGTTCGCTGCATGGGTTCCGATACTTGCCTCAGACAGGGACGAGCCAATCGGTGGGAGGCCACCGAACCTTAGGAGCTGCGGGTTCCGAGCGGCGTCGGGAAGACCGTAGTGACTGACGACGACCGAGCCGCGGTCCACCAGGATGGCCATGAGCCGCAAATGGTCAAGTGTGGCCAGCCGCGAGCGCAGCTCCTGATCGAAGGCCCGGGAGAGACCGCATTTGTCGGGAGGCGAATGCACCGGCGCCCAGTCCGCTGTTGTGGACACGAAGCCGCTCGCCCGGGACCGCTGCCACGACTTAGCGATCTCGGGCCGCACGCCCGAAGAGACGGATCTCGTTGCAAGGTATTTCACCCGAGCCGAGTTGATTGTCGGGGAAATATCGCCCCGACTGCGTTCGAACTGAAGTGGCCTCACCCGTCCTCCTAAGTTCGGCCCGGTAAGATGCACAATATATCGAGGATGAGAACGGTTGCTGGTTCACCGGGGTCTGAGTGATCTGAGCGATCCAGCCGACAATGGTTACCCCGGCCACGGCACTAGCCAACGGCCCCCGCGCGCCGACGGGCCGTGGTCCAGTAGGCCAGACGAGTCGCAGGGGCGAGCGCCTTCCTCCTGGCCGAGTGCGGCAGAATGCCGCAACGACGAGAAGAATCCGTCCGCGTTAGGCAACGCTCGGTTTTGACGGTTCTGGCCGCGTGGCATGGCAGTGGTTGGAGCGGCGGCGCTACTAGGACAAGACATGGCAATTACGGCCGCAGGAGCCGGGTGAGGTCTCGGACATCGGGGACTTCTTGAAGGTCGAGAACCGTCGCGACGATCGCATCCACAGCTGCGTCTGGCAGCTCACCGTCTGCGTTGGTCCGGAACTTGGCCACAAGTTCCTCCGTGGACATCGTGGTCGACGGGTCGATCGACGGAGTTCCTTTCGGGAACATTCGCTCGGCCGCGAACATAGTTCCCCGTGCGTCGATCTCGATGCGGGCCGGCCGGTTCGCGGGATACTCATTAAGGTACCCGGTATAGCTCGGATGAATTTTTGTGACCACCCTGGTCATCAGACCCATGACGGACGAGTCGAACACGACCTGTTGGTCTTGCCATCGCTTGCTCGGGGGGATGCGGTGAGCCGCCAGAGCCAGGCCGTGAGACATGCTGTTCTGGGCGTCGACGACATGCTCGATGTTCGTGTTCAGCCACGTGGGCTGGCGGTGCCAACCCTCGCCCCAGGACCGAATCTCCTGAATCTCGTCAGGCTTCAGGTCGTGTTCCTCGACCAGCAAGACGAGTGTGTCGATCAGACCATGGAGAACCCGACAGTGAGGGTACGGCTTGTACGTCTGGGCCTTGGGGAACAGCCATTCGACTCCCAGCCCACGCGTAATGGACCGATGGTCCCACCGCGAGGTTCCGATGAACCGTGGGAACCCGAACTCCGTGTCGTCCAGCATCTCGCGGTCTCCGCGATGGCCGAATTTTCCCATGTAAGCGGCCGTCAAAGCGGTTTGTGCGAACGCGCCACCGACCATGTACTTGACTGTCGTACTGGGAGTGTGCGCGCTCCACGCACCGTGCGAATGGACGGGTGCGATACTGCCGACGATACCGATCGCGCTCGCTGTCGGCCCTGGCGGGAGATTCATGAGCTTCGTGCTCGTCGCCGCGGCGCCGAAAACGATGCAGCTATAGCCGACAACCGGCCGTTGCAGGACCTTTCCGCTCTCGACGTCACGCAGACCGTCCATCGCATAAGCGATGCGACAGGAGATTTCGTGTCCGATCGCGATCGCTGTAAGTACTTCCTTCCCGCTGGCAGCCGCCGACTCTCCGGAGGCAAGCGCAACCGGGATCACGACGGGTGCCACGTGCCCGGGCGCGAGGATCGCGTCGAAGTCCAGCGCACTGATCAGTTCCGAATTGGCGAACGCCGCGCCGAACACCGAGCTTGATTCACTGCTCCCGATGACCGTGGCATCGTCTCGAGCCCCGTGACTGAGACTCGCGAGCTCGATGCCGACGATCCCCTTAAGCTGGTCTTTCCCGGCGAGGCCGCAGCCGATGGAGTCGAGAAGGACTCGCTTGGATTCCGCGACGACCTCGGGCGGCAGTTTCGAGAAATCAGTCGCACACGTGAAATCGGCGAGGGCCTCAACTATCGTCGGCCTCAGGCCGGGGGCTCCGGCAGCCGTCACTGCGACAGTTCCGCGAGTCGCTGGCCGACGAAGGGAGTGATTCCGGGTGGTTGGGAGGTCATGCCAGCATCGACCGGAAGCGCGACCCCGGTGACGTACTTGGCATCGTCAGAAGCGAGATACAGCATGGCGCTCGACACCGCCTCGGGCTCGATCCAGGGAACCGGAAGCAGATTTAGCGACTGCGCTGGAAACACCATGTCCTCGACTGTCTTGCTCGGGTCGTCCCCACAGAAGGCGCGCACATGTGCTTCGTTGAGGAACAGCGGCGTCGCAACAGCGGTGGGGCACACCGCGTTCACCCGGATCCAGTACGGCGCGAGTTCTGCGGCGAGCGTCTTGACCAAGCCGATCAACCCGTGCTTGGCCGCGGCATAGGCGGTGTTTCCGAAGAGGGGAACGAGCGCCGCGGCGGATGCCGTCACAAGGATCACGCCCCCCTTCGCCTTCATGTGCGGAAGGACGGCTCGGACGGTCTTGAACACGGCGGACAGATTGGTGTCGACGATGAGGTCCCAGATCTCGTCTGCTTCCTCGCTCTCGACACCGTGCCGGGTGGAGATGCCGTGATTGACGATGACCGTGTCGAGGTGGCCGAGCTGGCCCACGGCGTCGTCGACCGCCTCACGCATCTTCGTCACATCCCGCGCGTCAGCCACATAGCTTAAACAACGGCGCCCCAGCTTCTCGACCAAAGCCACGGTCTCAGCGAGGTCCGCTGGCGTCGCCATGTCGTAATCGACGTACGGAAGCTGCTCGCACACATCCGTCACGACGATGTCCGCGCCCTCCTCGGCCATCCGCACCGCGTGGGAGCGACCCTGCCCCCTTGCCCCGCCCGTGATGAGTACGACCTTGCCGGTCATCTTGCCCATGACTACCCCTCTCCGGCCGGCGCCACCGACCGGCTGACCTGTATGACGTGAGACCCGTCGGCAACGCGGCCGGACGGCCTCGGGAGAGTGGTGACGGCCCTGCGGACACGCCAACGTCGGGCGAACGTGCGTACGAGTTGCAAATGTTCCTCAGTAGAACGAAACGAATGGCCTCGCTGTTCGGACCGCCGCCACGCGGTGACGACGGGTGGGCAGCTACAGGCGGTAAACACGACTGGCCGTCCCAGCGAACATGGCCGCCTTCTCTTCGGCCGTGTACACCGAGGCGACGAGCTTGAAGGAGTTCCACAACGTACGATACGAGCCAGAGAGCTTGTCCGGCGGAAAGTTGCTCCCGAACATACAGCGGCCCGGCCCGAAACTCTCTATGCCGTGTGAGTAGTACTTGCCAGTCGCATCGACGAGCTGAGTCGAGGACGGCAGCCGATCTCCATGGTGCCAGTTGAAGCCGGGGATAAACATGTTGAGCCCGCCGAGTTTGAGGTACACGTTCGGCTCACGGGCAATCGTCGCAATGTCGTCATGCCACTGTGCCCAGAGCTCGTCCCTGCGCCCGACCCACGGCCTGATGCCGATCAGGCCGCCGAGATGGTTCAACACGAAGGTCACTTCGGGAAGCGCCCTTACGGTGGCGATCGCGTCCCCGAGCTGGACCTGGAAGACATATAAGTCGAAGGTCAGACCGCGAGCCGCGAGGCGCCGCAGGCCCTGACGGAAATCCGGCTGCAGCAGTCGGTGCGGATCCCTTTCCGGGGCTGAGCGATCAAGAGCAGCCATGTCCCGAATTCCCCGCAGCCGGTCCGGCGCGGCGGCCTGGTGCGCGTCGAGAACAGCATCGACGTCGGCGCCGAGGTCGAGATCGGCGTACGCGACGATACCTGCGGCAATACGCGTCTTGAGCCCGAGTGCGGCAGCCTCTTCCCCCGAGGCGTTCGCGAACTCGGTCTCGCCTACGCAGCGCAGTTGAGCGGGTCCGTCCGGGCGGTAACGGGCCTCTGCCTCTACGAACACTGTAGACTCGATGTTGTGACCGCTGGCGAGGTCGTCTATGAAATGGTCGAGATGGTAGTCCTCTCGCTGCATCGACGCATCCCGGTCCCAGAGATGGTAGTGAGCGTCGACGATCGGCAGCTCTGGCTCGAGAACATCTTCGAGAACTTCCGGTTCAGCCCTCTTCCGCATTGTGCTACCCCCTAGCTCGTGCTAGCTCGTGCCACCGACGGGACGAACGTTGGATCTCGGACCGTCCGGCAGCCCCGGTGGACTCGTGGGCGTGGCGAGGACTCGTCGGCGTAATGAATCCCGAATGTCGAGACTGTCCACGTCTCACGTACCGCGGACAGCGACGAGCTCGTCCCGATTGCTATTCGCTCTCGGTGACCTGGCCACCGGAAGCGGTGTCCCGACGAGCTGACCGACCTCAGGTATACGGCAGCGGGCGCTCGGTCGAGAGATCCCAGACCACGGCCTTGGACTGTGTGTAGAGGCGGAGAGCCTCGAATCCATTCTCTCGACCATAGCCACTCTCCTTCATGCCGCCAAACGGAACAGTGGGATGAATGGCGCGGTAGGCGTTGACCCAGACCGTCCCGGCGGAGAGGTTCTGCACCAGATGCTGGATCTGGGATGCGTCGTTGCCCCACACCTGCGCCGAGAGACCGAACGGGCTGCTGTTGGCACGGAAGAGCGCCTCGTCGACATCGGTGTAGGGCAGCACGCTCGCCATCGGACCGAACGCCTCGGTGGTCGCGGCAGGGTTGTCGTCGGTGACGTCCACGAGCACGGTCGGAGCGTAGAAGGCGCCGCCTTCCAGGTCGCCCGTGGTGACGGGGGCGCCACCCGCCAGACAGGTCGCACCGTGGGATATCGCGCCCTGGACCAGAACGTCGACGTGGTCGCGGTGCCGCTGGGTGATGAGGGTGCCCATTTGCGAGGCCGGATTCGTGGGCTGTCCAACCTTGACCGCGGCCGCTCGGGACGCAAGCTCGTCGCACACCTGCGCGTACATCGAGCCGTGGACGAAGATACGCGAGCCCGCGACGCAGCTCTGTCCACTCTTCACGAAGTTGGAGTGGAGCACCGAAGGAAGCGCGAGCCGGAGATCTGCATCCTTGAGCAGGATGGCGGGACTCTTTCCACCCAGCTCGAGGTTGACCGGCACGATGTTGCGAGCGGACTGCCTGATGACGGCTCGGCCGGCCTCGGGGCCGCCCGTGAACGCCACCAGGCCGATGCCAGGGTGCTGTGTGAGCAGCGGGCCGGTGACCTGACCACGGCCCGTGACCACGTTCACGACCCCCGGCGGGATGCCGGCCTTCAGGGCGAGCTCGACGATCCGGAACGTCGACAACGGCGCCACGTCCGGTGCCTTCAGCACGATGCAGTTACCGGCGACGACGGCTGGCCCTGCCTTGTAGGCCACGAAGACGGCGTTCGCGTTGTACGGGTTGATGCCAGCGACCACGCCGTACGGTTCGTTGACGCCGTAGGCAACCCGTCCTGGATACGGGGCGTAGGAGCGGCCCTCGAGCTTGTCTGCCATGCCGGCGTAGTAGGTCAGGACGCGCACGCACGCGTCGACGTCCCCCATCGTTTCGGCACGAAGGTTCCCGACGTCGGCGACCTCGAGGTCGGCCAGTTCGTCGCGGTGCGCACGGACCAGATCGGCCCAGGCACGCACGAGTTCACCACGGACGTCCGGCGCCGTCGTCCGCCAAGTGGACTCGTAGACCGTGCGCGCCTGCTCGACGATCTCGTCGAGATCGTCGGCCTGGACCTCGTACGCCTCGCCGATCGTCTCACCTGTGGCCGGATTGAGGACGGGAAGGTAGTGGTCCGAGCGGGGGACGACGGCACCCTTCGCTCCGATGAAGCCGACCCGGCGCAGGATGGTCGAGCTCGCCATGCTGGTCTCCTAGGGTGGCTAGGCCGCCGGCGGCTGACAACGGGGCCAAGACTCAGTCCGTAGCAGCGGCACGATGTGCATGATATATGAAAGGCAGCCTCTGGCAAGGCCTCGCTCGTTGCGGAGGGCTGCCACGACGGTGTATTGCTGGCCAGGAAGATATATGATATAGAGCGGGTCGGCGGAGCGAACGGGATCGGTGCTCGCAGGCGTCAGCTTCGGCGGCGAGGCCTTCGTTCGTCGTCGACCTTGGCGTGAAGGGGTAGTCATGCAGGCTTGGCAGTACGTCGGCGACCACCAGCCGATCACCCTGAACGAGATCGACGAGCCGGTCGCTGGGCCCGGGGAGGTCCTGCTCGAGGTCAAGGGCGCGGGCATCTGCCACACCGACGTGGGACACCTCGAGGGCACCATCAGTCATTTCCTGGCGTTCCGGCCGATCACGCTCGGTCACGAAGTCGCTGGCGTCGTCAGTCAGATAGGGGAGGGCGTCACCAGTTTCTCGGTGGGTGACCGGGTCGCGGTGCGCTCCGTCGTGGAAGGCCCAGGAACCGGCCGCGACGGTGGGTTCCAACCGAGGCTGGCGGTCCAGACAGACGTCCTCGTGCCGGTGCCGGACGGTGTGCCGTGGGACCAGGCGGCGGTCTCCACCGACGCGGGCATGACGTCCTACCACGCGGTCATGGCGCGCGCCGGCGTGAAGGCGGGGGACAAGATCGGGATCATCGGTTTTGGTGGACTCGGGTCGCTCGGGACCCACATTGCGCTGCGAGCGGGCGCGCAGGTCTTCGTGGCCGAGACGAAGCGGTCGTTGCATCCGAAGATCATTGAGGCGGGTGCCGCGGCGGTCTCGTCCACCGTCGAGGACTTCAAGGGCGAGGGACTTGACGCGATCATCGACTTCGCGGGTTTCGGGACGACGACCGCGTCTGCCGTCGAGACCGTGAAGCCCGGAGGGCGGGTTGTCCAGGTCGGGCTCGCCGAACGGTTCGGGACGTTGGACCTGATCGCGTTGACCATGAACCAAGTCGACCTCCTGGGATCGCAGGGAGGAACGAACGAAGACAACGCCAAGGTCCTGCAGCTCATGGCTGCCGGTCATCTTCAGTCAGAGACAGAGCGCATCGCTTTCGACGAGATCGGCGAGGCGATCGAGAGGCTACGGCGTGGGGAGAACGCCGGACGTCTGGCCGTGATCTACGACTGAGCGCGGAGGATGTGGGCGACGCCGGAGAGATGTCGGCGGCTGCCTGCGCAGCCCGCTTGAGACGCAGTCGGTTGGAGATCTTGTCACCCAGTGTGACAGATCGCATCTATCTGAGTTGTGCGAGGGAGCCGGGCCGCCGTCGGCCGCCGTCGCAAGGCTCTGACGCCACGCCCCCGTCAAGGGACTTTCGGGGAGGCGGGCCGGGCAGGAGGTCGAACTCCGCTACGTGAATCCGGCGACCAGCGGCGGGTGGTCGAGGCGGGTGACCCTTGGTTGACCTACTAGTGAGGAACAGCGGTGCCCAGGACGACCGATGCGACGACGCGCGACCTTGCCGCCGAGGCAAGCGTCGCCATGACAATTGACGGGCGGCGCGTGACGGCGGAGCGCGTCTTCGAGGTGCTGAATCCGGCGACCGGACGCCACCTCGCGAAGGCGCCGGACTGTACTCGCGGCCAGGTGGACGACGTCATGGAAGGCGCGCAGCGCGCCTTCCAGACGTGGCGCCGTGACGACGCCGCTCGATGTGCTGCCATGCTGGCGGCAGCCGACGAGCTCGAAACGGTGGCGGAGGAACTCGCCCTGATTCTGACCGCGGAGCAGGGAAAGCCGTTGCGCGACTCGCTCGCGGAGGTTGCAACCTCCGCGAAGTGGCTCCGGTGGTACGCCCATCCCGATCTCCTCACTCCGGAGATCGCTGAAGACAGCGATCAGCGCAAGGTCAGTGTCCACCGTCGCCCGCTCGGGCCGACGGTGGCCATCTCGCCGTGGAACTTTCCCATCCAGACAGTGGGGAAGAAGGCATCTCAGGCACTACGTGCCGGCAACACCATGGTGGTCAAGCCGTCGCCCTATACGCCGCTGGCGACACTGAAACTCGTCGAGGTGCTTCAGCGGGCCTTCCCGCCCGGCGTCCTGAGCGCGGTGAGCGGCGGTGCGGAGCTGGGCGGCTGGTTGACCGGGCACCCGCTGACCCGCAAGATCAGCTTTACCGGTTCGACCGCGGTGGGCAAGCTCGTTGCGGCGGCGGCGGTGCCAGACCTCAAGCGGATCACGCTCGAGCTCGGCGGGAACGACGCCGCGGTGGTCCTGGACGACGCCGAGCCGGACGTCGTGGCGCGGGGTATCTTCGACCGCGCACTGGTGAACTGCGGGCAGACGTGCGCCGCTATCAAACGAGCGTACGTTCCTGAAAGGCTGTACGACGAGGTCGTCGAGGCGCTCGCAGAGTGTGCGCGTGCTGCCGTCATCGGTGACGGCATGGACCCGCTCACCGACTACGGTCCGCTTAACAATCGGCCTCAGCTGCGGATCGTGTCGGACCTCGTCGACGACGCGCTGCACCGCGGAGCGCGGGCCGCGGCTGGCGGCGAGGCTCCTGAGCGTGCGGGGTTCTTCTACTGGCCGACGATCCTGGCCAACGTGGACGATCGGATGCGCATCGTGGACGAAGAGCAGTTCGGCCCGGCCTTGCCCGTGCTGTCGTACGGCAGCCTGGACGAGGCCGTCGAGCGCGCGAACAGCGGAAAGTACGGCCTCGGCGGATCAGTGTGGACCTCCGACCCGCAGCGTGGCGCCCTGGTGGCAAGTGAGCTCGTGTGCGGCACGTCGTGGGTCAATACACATGCGGTCACGCTCCCGCATCAGCCGTTCGCGGGCGCTAAGTGGAGCGGGGTCGGCGTCGAGAACGGCCGCTGGGGCCTGTACGACTTCACTCAGATACAGGCCGTCCACACAGCCTTGTAGCCGTGGTCCGTCGAGTCTTGTCGCGCGGACGAGGTGGCCTGGTGTCGGTCCGCCGCGAGCTTCGTCCGGTCCCGAAAACCGGACCGAACACCTATTTCGTACATTATATATTGTTCCTGCTGATGAAACTCGGTTCTCCAGCAGCAGTTCATCGTCTCTGAGAAGGGCGGCACCATGCCAGGCGAACACCTTCAGGTTCAGGCCCGCCGAGTCGTCACTGGCCTCGACGAGTCCGGAAGATCGACGTTCGTGGCCGACGGGCCGACGCCCGTACGGGTCGCGACACCGGGGTTCACAGTCTGCGACATCTGGCGGGTGGAGACCCTGCCCACGGACGTCCTGAACGAAGACGGCACTACGGGGAAAGTCTTACTCGACCCTCCTCAAGGAGGCTTCGTCTACCGAATCACGACCTTCCCACCTGACAGCGAGTGGGATGCGGTGGCAGAGTACCGCGCCTCACTCGAGGCGATGAGCGGGGCAGCGGCCGTCGACCGTGCCGGGTCGAACGGCGACGTCGTCGGCCTGCACCAGACCGACACAGTCGACATCGTCACGATCATCTCGGGTGAGCTGTACGCGGTCACGGAGACAGGCGAGACGCTCCTGAAGCCGGGCGACACCCTGGTGCAGCGTGGCACCGTTCACACCTGGAGCAACCGCGGCGACAAGCCGTGCATGAAGGTGGCGGTGCAGGTCGGCGGGAAGAGGTGAACAAGGTCGCCGTGTTGCGCTGGGTCCGCGCCGGCAGCTGCCCGTAGTCCGCAGGAGGTCGTGCGAGCTCGGTGACGGCTGGGCGGCCAGGTAGTCGTTCGTCGCACCAGCGAGGAGATGCAATGCGTGGTGTCGTCTTCCGTGGAGACCGTAAGATCGAGATTGCCTCGTTCGACGATCCGGTGCCCAGCTCGAGCGAGGTGGTCATTGAGGTCAAGGCGTCGGGGATCTGCGGCAGTGACCTCAAGTTCTACCGGGGAGGCGCGAAGGCTGCCTTAGCCGCGTTCGGTACTGGTCCAGCTGACCTCGATGGCGACGCTCGCGTCATCGCTGGGCACGAACCGTGTGGAGTCGTCGCCGCGACGGGGCCCGGGGTGGACGAACGGTCGGTCCGGGTGGGCGACCGCGTGATGGTCTACCACTACACCGGGTGCGGGATGTGTCGCGAGTGCCGTGCCGGCTGGACGCAGATGTGCGAGCACGGGGCCGGGCTCATCGGGTCGACCGTCGACGGCGGCCATGCGGACTTCCTGAAGGTCCCCGCGGTCGCCGTGCTCCCGTTGCCCGATGAGCTGAGCTACTCTGCCGGAGCAGCAATCTGCTGCGGTACCGGCACCGCCTACGGTGCGTTGACCAGGTTGGACCTCTCTGCCCGCGACACGATCGCCGTCTTCGGTCTGGGACCTGTGGGCCAGTCGGCCGTGCAGTTGGCTGCCTCCATGGGGACGTCAGTCATCGCGGTCGACGTCTCAGAAGAACGAGTCGCTCTGGCTGAAGGCTTTGGTGCGGCTCACGCCATCGACTCGAACAAGGTCGATCCGGTGGAGGCCATTCGCGAGCTGACCCGGGGCCGAGGGGTGACCTGTGCACTGGACGCGGCGGGTTCGTCAGGGGCACGGCGGGACGCCGTGCGAAGCCTGGCGAACTGGGGCAGGGTCGCCTTCGTCGGCCACGCTGAGGCGGAGACGACTTTCGACGTGAGTCGCGAGGTCATCCGAAAGCAGCTCACGATGATCGGGTCGTACACCTTCTCCGACGTAGTGCAGACGGACTGTGCTCGCTTCGTGGCCGATCGCGGTGTCGACGTCGACAAGGTGTTCACCGATCGGTGGACGATCGACGCCGCCGCGCACGCATACGTCGAGTTCGACAAGCAGCTCGGAGGCAAGGCAGTGATCGAGTTCTGACGTCGGGGACACTCCCGACCAACTGAGAGGACGACGAACATCAGCGAACGACTGAGTGGCAAGGTCGCGTTGGTCTCGGGCGGTGCCCGGGGCCTCGGAGCCGCACACGTCGAGTTGTTCGGCGAGGAAGGTGCGTCCGTCTTCTTCGGTGACGTGCTGACCGACGAGGGGTCAGCACTCGAGGCCGAGCTTCGACAGCGTGGCCTCGACGTTCACTTCCTCCGCCTCGACGTGACCCGACCGGACGACTGGAGCGCTGCGCTCGACCGCGTACTCTCCGTGCGCGGCACGCTCACCACGCTGGTGAACAACGCTGCGATCTTCAGTCCGGAAGGAACCGAGGCGCTTTCCCAGCGGCGGTGGAGGCAGGTGATGGGTGTGAACCTGGAGGGCCAGTGGCTCGGTATGCGGACCGTCCTACCCACGCTGGTGGCCTCGGGCAACGCCTCGATCATCAACATCTGCTCCGTGTACGCCCAGATCGGGAGCCCTGACGCGATCGCATACCACGCCTCCAAAGGTGGGGTTCGGATCATGACCAAGTCGACCGCCCTGGAGTATGCCGGCCGGGGAGTGCGAGTCAACTCGGTCAACCCAGGCGTGATCGACACGCTCTTTGCCGGTCCGGCAACTCCCGAAACCGAGTCTGCCGAGATCGGTCTCGTGCCGCTGGGCCGAAAGGCCCAGCCGCGCGAGGTCGCACACGCTTCCTTGTTCCTCGCCTCCGACGACGCCAGTTACGTGACGGGCGCCGAGATAGTCGTCGACGGTGGGTGGACGGCACACTGACCCAGAAGCTCTCTGAGCATTACAGAGTGCGACCGGCGTCGACGACAAGCGTCGTGCCTGTCACGTAGCGGGAGTCGTCTGAGGCTAGGTACATCACCGCGTTGGTGACGTCGTCGACCTCGACCCAAGGGATTGGGATGGTGTGCATCTGCCGGGCCGCCGAGTTGGGCGCCTCGGCATCGGCACGGCTGGGGTTCTGGACGTCCGGGAAGAACAGCTTCCACGTGAGGTCGTTCTGGAACATCGGGGTGGCGACGTTGGTCGGGCACACCGCGTTGACCCGCACCCCCTGCTCGCCCAGTTCCAAGGCCAGGGTCTTGGTCAGTCCGACCACGCCGAACTTGCTCGCGTTGTAGTGGCCGATGCCGGGAACGGCCTGAAGACCGCAGGTCGAGGCGGTGAAGATCACTGATCCGCCGCGACCCTGGCTCAAGATGTGGGGGATGGTGGCCTTCGCTGTGTTGAACGAACCGGTCAGGTTGACGTCGATCTGCTCCTTCCACTCCTCTGCTGTCAGGTCGAGGACGTTCCCGAAGCCGCAGACGCCGGCGTTGACGGAGACGACGTCTAACCCACCGAGTTGGGAAACGGCTGCGGACACGACGGCGTCAAGTCGCTCTGCGTCGCGGACGTCTACCTGGGCGGCAGCAACGCGTCGGCCGCGCGCCTCGACACCGGCCGCGGTCTCGTCGAGCTCGCCCTTGGTACCCAGCGCGTAGCCGATCGTGGGGAGATCGGCGCAGATGTCAAGAACTATGACGTCCGCTCCCTGTTCGGCAAACCTCCAGGCGTGGTTTCGGCCTTGCCCGCGCGCAGCACCAGTGACCAGAGCAATCTGGCCATCGACACGGCCCATCGTTTCCTCCGGCGTAGGGGTAGCAGGATATTCCCACATCATATATAGTATGTCCAGAGAAGCGCTGCCGCCCGATGGTCTCGCTCTCTGCCGTCTACGGGCCGTCCTGGGTCGCACGTGACGAGGTGCTGCCTGACGCCCGGTCTCGACCTGGAGCGTGCATGAAGTTCGGAATCCGCTACTCGGACACCGGGGTGGCCGACATTGTCACGATCGCCCAGGCGGCCGACAGCGCTGGGATCGAGTCGATGTGGCGTGGCGAGCACGTCCTCGTCCCGCGGGAGATCAAGTCGATCGACCCCTACTACGCGCGCGGGTTGCCTCCGGGAATGGAGCGGTTCGCCTCCT
Source organism: Pseudofrankia coriaricola (assembly GCF_001854805.1). Classification (GTDB taxonomy): domain Bacteria; phylum Actinomycetota; class Actinomycetes; order Frankiales; family Frankiaceae; genus Pseudofrankia. Next base: position 34,477 of record NZ_MBLO01000038.1, on the reverse strand, counting down.
TGGACCCGAACACGCTCGCGGCGTATCTTTCGGCGAGGACGGAGAGCATGCGCTTCTGCATGGGTGTCAACCTAATCGCGTTGCACAACCCTTACCAGCTCGCCCGCGTCGTGGCGACCGCCGACATCGTGAGCAACGGGCGGATCATGCTGGCGGTGGGAGTCGGGTGGCTTCGTGAAGAGTTCGACATCATGGGAATCGACTGGGCCACGCGAGGATCGCGGACCGACGAGGCAATGGCGGTGGTACGGGCGCTTTGGCGCGATCCGCATCCTCAGTTCGAGGGCAAGCACTTCCATCTCCCCCCGGTCACTTTCCAGCCCAAGCCCGTCCAGGCGAGTCCGCCACTGTACGTGGCGGGCCTCTCCAGGTTTGCGTTCAGGCGTGCGGCGCGTCACGGTGACGGTTGGTACGGGCACGACCTGTCGGTCTCCGAGGCCGCCGGGATCATGCGTCGCATCGAGGAAGAACGCGTCGCGGCGGACCGTATGGATCATCCGTTCGAGTACACCACTCGAGCCCCCCACGACATCTCACCCGCCCAGGTCGAGGAGTTCGCGGCCATCGGGGTGCACCGGCTGGTCCTCGATGTCGGCTCCGCGGCCTTTGACGGGCTTTCCGTCGTGGTCTCGCGTCTCGAAAAGATCGGCAAACAGCTGGTGTCAGCCCAGTGAGCGCAGCCGCGGGCGGGCCGGGTTCCGCGCCAGAACTGAGAGAGAATAAGATGGATCTTGGCAAGGTCGGTATCTGGACCAACCAGCTCACGCGCCTGACGTCGCCGGAATTCCGTGACACGGTTCAGGAGATCGAGGAGCTCGGCTTCGGGACGCTGTGGTTCGGCGAGAGCGCGTTGGGCCGCGAAGCGTTCACGAACGCCGCGCTTACGTTGAGTTGGACCGGACGCATCGTGGTCGCCACGGGCGTCGCGTCCATCTACGCGCGTGACGCGTCGGCGACGGCGTCAGCCCAGCGGGTGCTCTGCGAGTCGTTCCCTCATCGGTTCTTGCTGGGACTGGGAGTCAGTCACGAAGGACTGGTGAAGGCCCGGGGGCATTCCTACGACAAGCCCCTTGACGCGATGCGACACTATCTGCGCGGGATCGACGTGCATCCGGCGGGAGACCTGCCGCACCCCCCTGTCCCACCGCCGCGAGTCCTCGCCGCATTGGGGCCCGGCATGCTGGAGTTGGCCCGAGACCACGCGCAGGGCGCCCATCCGTTCCTCGTCACGCCGGAACACACGCACCTGGCCCGAGAGACCTTGGGTCCTGGTCGGCTGCTGGCCCCCGAACAGGGTGTCCTGCTGGAAGAGGACCCGGAGGTCGCACGCTCGATCCTGCGAGCCGAGATCAAGAATCGCTTGGGGTACCCCAACTATCGCAAGAGCCTCGTCCGGCTCGGCTGGACCACGGACGACTTCGCCGGCGGTGGTAGCGACGCACTGGTCGACCGCCTGTTCGTGTGGGGCTCGGTGGCGGAAGTCGCCGCCCGCGTGAAGGAGCACCTGGCCGCAGGGGCCGACCACGTTGCCCTGTACGTTCTTCGCGCCAAGGCGGGCGGAGTCCCGATCGAGGAATACCGTCAGCTCGCCTCGATCGTCTGACTGTCGTCCGTTGGACCGTCTCGCCGCAGCAGCCAGCGGCCCGTCCCGAGGCTCCACGGAGAACTTCCTATCACGACCGAGGGTTTATCATGGCGTGGACTGGAAAATACGATCGCCTCTTCATCGGGGGCGAGTGGGTCGAACCCAAGTCGAACGACAGAATCCAGGTGGTCTCGCCGTACACAGAGCAGGTGTTCGCCGAGGTTCCTGCCGGGTCGAGGGCGGACGTCGACCGTGCGGTGCAGGCTGCGCGTGCTGCCTTCGACGGCGGGCCGTGGCCTCGGACCACAGTGGGCGAGAGAATCGAGCTGCTTCGTCGGCTGAGTGCCGCGTTCTCGCAGAACCGGGAGGTGCTCGCTCGTCTCATCACTCAGGAAATGGGATGCCCGATCACCCTGTCCCGGGTCCTGCAGGCCACCAGCCCGCAGATCGTGATCGACACCTACGCGAGGATCAGCGCTGAGTACCCCTTCAGCTCGCTGCGGCGTTCCGGCACCGGCAACGCGCTCGTGACGCGTGAGCCGGTGGGTGTCGTGGCCGCGGTCGTGCCGTGGAACGCCCCGCAGTTGCTCACGCTGTTGAAGCTGACCCCCGCGCTCGTCGCCGGCTGCACCGTCGTGCTGAAGCCGGCACCGGAGACGCCGCTGGACGCCTATCTCCTCGCCGAGATGCTGCAGAATGCGGGCGTGCCCGAGGGCGTGGTGAACATCGTGCCCGCGGATCGGCAGGTGAGCGAGTACCTCGTCACCCATCCCGACGTCGACAAGGTCACGTTCACCGGATCGACTGCCGCAGGTCAACGCATCGCGTCATTGTGTGGGAAGGATCTCCGAAGGGTCACACTGGAGCTAGGAGGGAAGTCGGCCAGCATCATTCTTGACGACGCCGACATGGACCTGACGGTCGGAGCCGTTGAGGGATCCTCCTTCCGCAACGCCGGGCAGGCGTGCAGCGCCAAAACGCGCCTCGTGGTCTCGCGCAGGCGCAAGACGGAGCTTGTCGAGCGGCTGGTCGCCTTAATCGAAAAGATGCCCGTAGGCGACCCGTTCGATCCCGCCACGAAGATCGGTCCCTTGGTCACGGCTCGCCAACGAGATCTCGTCGAGGGGTACATCGAGTCGGGGCGCTCCGAGGGCGCCAAAGTCGTGGTGGGAGGCAGGCCGCCGCGTCTCGATCACGGCTGGTTCGTCGAACCGACCGTCTTCGACCAGGTCCGACCCGACATGCGGATCSCCCAGGAGGAGATTTTCGGCCCGGTGGTCTCGGTGCTCACTTATGAGAGCGAGGACGAGGCGGTCTTGATCGCGAACAACTCCAGGTACGGCCTCAGCGGCTCCGTCTTCACTAGCGACCTTCAGCACGGAATGGATGTGGCCAGGCGGCTGCGCACTGGCACGGTCGAGTTGAATGGCAGCCCCGCGGGCTATGAGGCGCCGATGGGCGGCTTCAAGAACAGCGGGATCGGCCGCGAGTTCGCTCTCGAAGGCATTGACGGCTACGTCGAATTCAAGTCAGTGGGTGTGCCGGACAGCCTCGCGGACTCGCTGTCCTAGAAGCCGCCGAGCCCGCCGCGACACCCGTCTGCCAATACGATATATAATATGTAATTTCTTTACCTGGTTCGAAGGTCTCGACGCGCGCATCAGGAGGAGCTCATGGCCGGCCGCGTAGACGGCAAGGTGGCACTCGTGACGGGAGCAGCCCAAGGGCAAGGCCGCAGCCATGCCGTCAGGCTGGCGGAGGAAGGCGCCGACATCATCGCGGTGGACATCTGCGAGCGGATCGCCTCCGTGCCCTACCCCCAGGGAACGGAGGAGGGCCTGCGGGAGACGGCGAGCGCGGTGGAGGCGCTGGGCCGGAAGATCTTTGCGGTGCGGGCCGACGTCCGCGACTTCGAACAACTCAAGCGTGCCGTCGACGACGGGGTGGCCCTCCTCGGCCACCTGGACGTCGTCTCGGCCGGCGCCGGCATCCTGAACTTCGGTGAGCTCGCGTCGCTGTCGGACGCCGACTGGCAGGACCTCATGGACGTGAACCTGACCGGCGTCTGGCACACCTGCAAGGCTGCGGTCCCCCATCTCCGGGCCGCCGGCGGCGGATCCATGATCTTGACCAGCTCGACGGCAGGTTTTATCGGCATGCCGGGCATCGGACACTACGTCGCAGCGAAGCACGGTGTCATCGGACTCATGAAGACGCTCGCCCTCGAGCTGGGTGGCGACAAGATCCGCGTAAACACCGTCAACCCGACGAACGTGAAGACCGACATGCTCATGAACGACGCCGTCTTCGCGCGATTCGCCCCCGACCTCCCCGCCGAGGAGCGGACGCTGGAGAACCTGATACCGCGGTTCAAGGCGCCGCACGCGCTCGACGTCGGCTGGATCGATCCGATCGACGTGTCGAACGCAGTTCTGTGGTTGGCATCGGACGAATCCCGCTACGTGACGGGCGTGTCCATCACGATCGACGCCGGTCACACCGCTCAATAGCAGCTCCAGGCCTGTCGCTCCCCGCACGGGTCGCCTGCCCAGCGCTAAGTGAGGAGTTCTCATCATGGGAAAGATGGACGACAAGGTCGTTCTGGTCACCGGCGGAGCGCGGGGCCAGGGGCGGTCCCACGCTATCCGCATGGCTGAAGAGGGCGCCGACGTCGTCGTCACCGACATCTGTAAACAACTGCCCTACGTCGACTACGCGATGGGCACCCCTGAAGAGCTGGAGGAGACCAGGCGGCACGTCGAGAAGCTCGGCCGCCGCTGCCTGGCCTACCAGGTCGACGCACGCGACCGTGCCGGCATGCGAGAGGCGGTCGACACGGCCGTCGCCGAGTTAGGGCGGCTCGATGCCGTCATCGTCAACCACGGCATCGCCGTGCCGCACACTACCCTGGGGCCGGACCACGATGACGACGTCTGGGACCTCGTCATGGACGTCAACCTCAACGCCGTATGGCGCACCGTGCGGGCCGTCGTCCCACACCTGAAGGAGAACGGCGGATCTATTACGGTCACGTCGTCGGCGGCTGGACTCGTCGCACTATTCGGTCGGGCCGCCTACGTCGCGTCCAAGCACGGTGTCATCGGTTTGGTGAAGACTCTCGCCGCCGAGCTTGCGCCGTACTGGATCCGCGTCAACGCGGTCTGCCCGACCGGCGTCGACACCCCGCTCTACCTCAACCAGCCGATCATCGAGGCCTTCACCGGCAAGCCGAACGGTACGCGGGAGGACATGATCTTCCCGGCGACGTCGCTCAACCTGCTGCCCGTGCCGTGGATCGAGCCAGTGGCGGTGTCCCACGCCATGCTGTTCCTCGCCAGCGACGAAGCCCGGTACATCACAGGGGTCGCGCTTCCCGTCGACGCCGGGATGACCACTCAGCCTCCAGGCATCACGCCGTACGTCGGACAGCGACTGGCCGAGCTGGGGAACTGAGGAAGCCTGACATGCTCTACACACCTCGTGCAACAGCCAAGCGGATGGCGGCGCTCCCAGGCGCGGCCTTCGTCAGCCAGCCCCGGCACGTAGGCAATGCGGAGCTGGGTCTCATCGGTGCCACGTCCACCCTCGACGTCACCCAGCCCTGCCCGTCGTTTCTGATCGAACACGACCGCGGTCTCGTGCTCTTCGACGCCGGTTTCGACCCGCGCGGCCTGGACGACATGGCTGCATACTATCCGGAGATCTCGAAGGCGCTTCCCATGGCGGGAAACCGTGACCTGGGTATCGACCGGCAGCTCGATGGTCTCGGCTACCGGCCGAGTCAGATCTCGTACGTCATCCCGTCCCACCTGCACTTCGACCATGCCGGCGGGCTCTACCTTTTCCCCGATTCCACTTTCCTGATGGGATCCGGCGAGATGGCCTTCGCCCTCCAGGCGCACGACAAACCGCAGGCCGGGTTCTTCCGAGTCGAGGACCTCCTGCCGACACGTCATTTCGACTGGATCGAAACCGCTCATGATTTCGACCTGTTCGGCGACGGAAGCGTCGTTCTCCTCTTCAGTCCGGGACACACCCCTGGCTCGCTGGCATTGTTCGTCCGCCTGCCGAACCAGAACATCATCCTGTCCGGCGACGTCTGTCACTTTCCGCTCGAGGTCGACATGGGTATCATCGCCACTTCCTCCTTCAGCCCGTCGTACGCTACCTTCGCGCTTCGCCGTCTGAGGATGATTAGCAAGGCGTGGGATGCGCGGATCTGGATCCAGCACGAGGAGGACCACTGGAATGAGTGGCCCCACGCTCCCGAGTACATCGACTAGGCGGTGGACGGGGGAGAACGCAATGGACCCGATCGGTCGGGTGGTCGGCAAGACGGCAGTCGTCGTGGGCGGTGGGCAGGCGCCAGGGGCTACCGTGGGCAACGGGAGAGCCGCCGCTGTTCTGTTCGCCCGCGAGGGCGCCAAGGTGCTCGTGGCCGACCGCCATTTGGCGAGCGCCGAGGAGACGGCTGGGCTGATCAGGTCCGAGGGGGGGACCGCGGCCGCTGTTGAGGTCGATGTCACGCGCGAGGCCGACATCGAGCGCTTGGTGGCCGTCTGTGTCGACACCTGGGGTGGGCTCGACATCCTGCACAACAACGTCGGCATCAGCGAGGCGGGAGGGGACGCGCCGGTCACCGAGATCACTCCGGAGGCGTTCACCCGCATCATGGAGATCAACCTTCTCGGGATGGTGCTGGCCTGCAAGCACGCCCTGCCCATCATGCGAGAGCAGGGACGCGGGGCCATCGTGAACATCTCCTCAGTCGCTGTGAAGATCGACTATCCCTGGGTCACCTACCAGACGTCCAAGGCCGGTGTCGTCACCCTGACCGAGCACCTGGCCATCACCAACGCGCCTTACGGTGTCCGTGCGAACGTGATTCTGCCGGGGCTGATCGACACGCCGATGGCAGTAGAGCGCCACGTGCGCGACGGTATGACCAGGGACGAGGTCGTCGCCAGGCGTTCGGCGAGGACTCCACTCAAGGGACGACCCGGGAACGCGTGGGACGTGGCGCATGCCGCGCTGTTCCTGGCCTCGGACGAGGCTGGCTTCGTCACCGGGGCGACCCTCACCGTGGATGGCGGTCAGACTCTCGTCGTGGGCTGAGCGGTGTGCTGCTGGGTCACTAGGTCATGAGGAAGCCGAACGGGCTACGCATGTCGGGTTGGCGCCTGATCAGCTAGGGATGCCACGTGCCGGCCTCACGTCGCCGTGAGGCGTGGAGAAGGAGAAACACATGCGAATCGGCCTCAACCTCCAGAACTACGGCCCGCTCGGACATCGCGCGGAGCTGATGGCGGCGGTAGATGCCGCTGACGAGCTGGGATTCGACTCGGTCTGGGTGTCTGACCACATTCTGATGCCGAAGTCCTTGCCCGAGCCCTACGGAAGCATTACGGAGGCCCTGTCGACGCTGGCGTTCATCGCCGGCCGGTCTGAGAGGCTGAAGCTCGGCACCTCCGTCGTGGTGCTGCCCCAGCGAAACCCCATCCTTCTCGCCAAGCAGGCGGCGACGATCCACGAGCTTTCGGCGGGCAGGTTCACCCTGGGAGTAGGCGTCGGTTGGGTCAGAGCGGAGTACGACATGCTGGGCGCCCCGTGGCCCCAGCGGGGTCGGACTGCCGACGAGTTCATCGAGGCGATGCGGGAGCTGTGGACCAACCCAGATCCTCATTTCCACGGCGATCGGGTCACCTTCCGTGACGCTCTCTTCGCTCCGAGACCGGAGGGGTACCTGCCTTTGGTGGTCGGCGGGGTCGGCGACGCCGCATTGCGGCGGGTAGCGCGGTACGGCGACGGGTGGCACGCCATCCACTCCGACGTGGAGGCCATTCGCACCGCCAAAGCACGACTGGACGAGCTGTCCGAGGGCCGGGAGCTCGAGATCCAACTGCGGATCTCGGCGAACATATGCAGTACTCGACGGCTGGAGGGTCCGGGCATCGAAGGCGACCCGGACACGGTTCGGGCAGCCATCGAGGCCTACCGAGAGGCGGGCGTTGATCTGTTGATCCTGGATTTCCCCGAGCAGCAGCTCGACGACTTCCTCGGCCAGTTGCGCACGTTTGCTGCACAGGTGGGGATCGGCTCCGCGGCCTGAGCTCAACTGGTGCGCCGGCGTCGCGGTTATGGGCCAGGCCGCTTCTCACAAAGGACCTCTTGAAGTCGAACACCATATAGCATATATTACATCATGTGACGCGCCTCACCTTGGCGGTCACTGTCATCCGTAGATAGAGAGGCGCCGACATGGCAGGGGAACACCTTCAAGCACAGGCTCGTCGGGTCGTCACGGGTGTTGACGGAGCTGGTAGGTCGACGTTCGACTCGGACGGACCTACGCCCGTCCGGCGCGCGACTGAGGGATTCACGATCTGTGACATCTGGCAGGTCGAGAAGTTACCGGTCAATGTCATGGATGGCGACGCGTCGACGGGTGAGGTGCTGCTCGACCCGCCTTTGACCGGCTTTGTCTATCGTGTGACCACCTTCCCACCCGACAGCGAGTGGGACCCTGCCGCGGGGTACGCCGCCTCACTCGAAGCATTGGGCGGTGCTGACGCGATGCGCGATGGCGAGGGAAGCGACATCGCTGGTCTCCACGAGACGGACACGGTGGATATCGTCACCCTGCTCTCCGGTGAACTCTATGCGATCACCGAGAGCGGTGAGACGCTTTTGAAGCCAGGCGACTCTATCGTCACGCGTGGCACCAAGCACAGTTGGAGCAACCGCACTGATAAGCCCTGCACGCTGGTCTGCGTGCAGTGCGGAGCGACGCGCTGACGACGAATCTGACACCTCGGTCTCCGAGTGGAGCCCCGGCGTCATGGGCTACTTGTCGTCCGCGAATGCTACTGCTTCACCGTTCAACACCAGGACGCCCGCTGCCGACCTCGTCTCCAGGCGAAGTGAGACCCTCAGCGCGCCACCGGCCGCGAATGCACGCTCCAGGACCGTCGCCACGCATTCGAGCATGTCCCCTGGCGTCATTGGAGCAAGGAAGCGCCCGCCGAAGGAGCTCAGTGTGCCGTGTCCCGCGATCGAGGTGAGGAAGGCCGACGTCAGTCCGGCTGGAGAGCATCGGGATGACAATCTGTGACATCTAGCAGGTCGAGAGCCTGCCCGTCGAGGTTCTCGACCGGGATGCCACGACAAGGCAGGTCCTGCTCAACCCGGCGAAGACCGGTTTTGTCCACCGCGTGACGACCAAGGCGCCCGACAGCGGGTGGGATTGTAGCGGGGGAATACCGCGCCCTGCTCGAGTCGATGGGTAACGCCGACGCCTTGACAGACGATGTAACTGGCCTACCCGGCCTTCACGAGTCGGACACGATCGACATTGTCACGATCATCTCCGGTGAGCTGGTGGCCGTCGGCGAGACAGGGGAGACGTTCCTCCGACCGGCGACTCTGTCGTCGCGCGTGGCACCAAGCACAGCTGGAGCAACCGCCCGACAAGCCCGTCGTGCTGGCGTGCCTGCAGATGGGCGCGCTTCGCTAGCGACAAGGTCGACAGCGGACGCCGCTGCAGTGACATTTCTTGAGCACAAATCCACCTATGCGTATGGAGGAAATCATGGGCCGTGTCCAAGGCAAGATCGCACTTGTCACTGGCGCCGCGCGGGGGCAGGGGCGTAACCATGCTCTGAGGCTTGCCGAGCAGGGAGCAGACATCATCGCTCTGGACATCTGCTCGGACCTGCCCACCGTCCCGTACGCGTTGGGAACCGAGGACGAGCTCAACGAGACTGCGGCGCTGATCGCGAAGCTTGACCGCCGTGTCGTCACGGCCAAAGTCGACGTTCGGGACGCAGAAGGCCTGAACGATTTCGTGGCAGAAGCAGTGTCCGAGCTCGGCGGGCTCGACATCGTTGCGGCGAATGCTGGCGTTCTCGCTTTCGGTCAGCTCCTCGACATCTCGCCCGAGGAGTGGAAGGAGCAGCTCGATGTCAACCTGACGGGAGCATTCAACACGATGAAGGCCACCGTTCCGCACATCCTGGCTCAGGGACGCGGCGGGTCGGTGATCTTAACGGCGTCGATCGGAGGTCTGGAGGCGATTCCCAACATCGGACATTACAACGTGAGCAAGTTCGGTGTCGTGGGGCTTGCGAAGACCCTCGCCCTGGAGCTCGGCGACAAGTTCATACGTGTCAACGCGGTGTGCCCAGGCAACGTGGACACTTTCATGATGCAGAATGACGCCACGATGAAGTTCTTCTTCCCTGACGTCGAGAATCCAGGCCGAGCCGACGCGGAGGCTCCCGACTCGATCGCGCGGACGATGAATACCATCCCTGTTCCGTACGTCGACGTCGACGACATCAGCAACGCCGTGCTATACCTGGCCTCCGATGAGGCGCGCTACGTCACCGGTACCACGCTCGTCGTGGACGCCGGTCGAATGCTCAAGTAGACGGACGGCAGGTCCGGTGCCTGGACGACTCAGCCGAGGACGGCGAGGGGCGCCAGTCCAGTACGTCGCGATCGCCGCCGTCGTCCCGGCCCGGACCAGCCCCCGCAGGTCCGCGGCAGGCGGACTGTTCGTCAGGTCCCTGACCGCCGAGACCTCGATGGCGGGCACGACCATGTCCCCCTCTCGGGCCGGGCGCGTGTGGTCGCAGCCGTGCCAACCGCCGATCGTGATCAGGTAGGGAAGGGTCTTGGTGGCCCGCGCCAGGCCAGGCCAATCCTGTCCCAAAATAGGCGACAATAGATATATGATATATAGAAAGTTGGTTTTGCAATGGAGACAGCTCATGAGCACTGAGAGGTGTACATGGGGGGCGGCCACGCAATGCCCACCAGGTCGAGGCCATCACGGCGGACCTGATAGGCATTAACCGCCGGCGCAAGTCGCATGCCGGCATGCGCGTAACGGACATCTCACAGATCGGGGGACCGACCTGGCTCCGTGCCGTCGATGCCCGCTTGAAGTCAGTTCAGATGGGGAGGGCGGACCCTTCCCTCCGTCGATGGTCGACACCGCGTATGCCGGGTTCTCGTGTGCAACACGTGTGGGTGCTGATGTTCCCGGGGATTGTGGCAGCGTTGACCGCCATTCCTGTGATGGCTCTAGGCCCGATCGCGTTCGCAGTGCGTGCTGACATCGAGCTGAGCACGGCAGACATCGGCGTCGCCTTCTCGTCGTTCTTCCTCTGCTCGGCGTTGTTCGCCAGCGCGGGGGGATGGCTTGTGGTGAGGTTCCCAGCGAGCGCCGTGGCGCGCGTCGGGACGTTGTGTTCGGCAGGTGTTTGCGTCGTGTTGGGAGTGGCGGAGGTCAAGCCGCTTCTATTGGCAGCCTGTCTGGTCGGGGGGATGGTCAACGGCGCGGTGACGCCCTCGCTGAACATTCTGATCACCAGAGTCGTGCCTGATCGGCGGTGGGGGCTGGCCTTCGGCATCAAGGCCGCAGCTGCGCCGGCCGCGGCTTCGCTAGCAGCTTCCGGGGCATACGCGGCAGCGTCGTCGGGGTTCTCCTGGCGGCATATGTACTGGATGTGCGCCGCCGCGGGAGTCGTGGTGGTCGCGGCTTCTCGAGGCTTGGACTCGGGTCCTCCGTCGAGGAGTCCTGTCCGGGTCCCACGCAGGAGGGTCCGCCCACGGCTGTCCTTGAAGATTCTCGGTGCGGGGGGATTGCTTGGCAGTACAGGGTCCTCGGTCCTGACCCCGTACCTGGCCGACGGCCTCATCGCTCAAGGCGAGCCCCCGGGCAGAGCGGCTGGGCTGTTGGCGGTGTCCGGCTGGTTGGCGATCACGGCGAGGATCATTGTGGGTGTCTTCTCTGACCGCTCACCTGACCCCCTGACGCACCTGCGAGCCGCGGCGCTTCTGCTCCTCGGGGGCTCGATAGGCATGGTCGGGCTGGCGACCGGCGGCACCTTCCCGGTCCTGCTCGTAGCCACGCTCGTGGCGTTCGGGCTGGGCTGGGCATGGCCAGGGCTGGTGCACCACGCGGCGCTGGCGACTCATCCCGAGAACCCGGCCGGTGCGACCAGCTACATGCAGACCGGCACGTTCCTGGGGGCTCTGCTCGGGCCGCTGGGGTTCGGCTTCGTCGCAGCCCATGGTTCCTTCACCTTGGCCTGGAGCATCTCGGCCGCGTCTGCGTTGCTTGCCTGCGGGTTCATGCTGGCGACTGTCCGTCAGCTTGAACACGGCGCCGCGAGCTGACTCACGGGATTCAAGCGGCGATCAGGAGATCGGACAACATAGACCGTTGACGGTACGCATCATATAAAATATTGTGTCACGCAGCGTCCATCCCACCTGACTTGGGCCATGTTGATCGTCCTAACAAGATCCCGAGCCCTTGACCCGTGGTGTCGCCGCAGCGGGCGTCGAAAAGTGCGCACCAATCCGGCTTCCTAGACTCCCGCCGCCGATCCCTGCCGCGCCCTCGGACGCCTCCACCAACTCCATGCGACGAGGAACGTATCTACGGAGAACCAACCCATCCGCGGACAGGACCCTCCGAGTCTGTTTGGTGCTAACCGTTCGTGCCAAGGAGATCTTCAGAGCAAGGCCGATGGCACCGGTGCGCACCAAATCGAGCGAAGCGATCAAGGGCCCTGTAAGCGTGAATCCGGAGGAACAAAATGACTGTGCGCGCGCCCGATCCGGTAGAAACGGCAGCCTCCCCGCCGGATTCCGCGAATGAGGTGGAAACTGACAGTCTCTTACGAAGGTTCGCGTCGTTCGCGCTCCGCTGCGGGATGCTGTGGGTCCTGGTGGTGCTGGTCATTGTGGCCCAGAACCTCTACCCGACGTTCCTCACCGTCGACAACGTTCGTAACATGATGTCCCAGAACGCCCCGGCAGCGATCATCGCGGTCGGCATGACCTTCGTCATCATCGGTGGTGGGTTCGACCTCTCCGTCGGAGCCATCTACGGGCTCGGCGCGGTTACGTTCGCGAAGATGACCTCGCACCTCTCGCTTGGAATCAACCTGGTCGTCGTCGCGCTCGTTGGCATTGCGGCCGGGCTGATCAACGGTCTCATTATCACAAGATTCAAGGTCAACCCGTTCGTGGCGACCCTGGGCACGTCTTCCTTGTTCCTAGGGGCTGGGTTCATTTATTCCAACAACTACCCCGTGGTGGCCGAGGCTGGTTCCGATTGGCTTGGGGCGGGCCAGTTCCTGGGTGTCCCGATCAGCGGGATTGTGATGGTGTTGGTCTTCCTGGCTGGGGGCATCTTGCTCTCGAGGACGACCTTCGGTCAAAGCGTCCGTGCTGTTGGCGGCAACGGGGAGGCGGCCCGTCTCGCTGGTCTTCGCGTAAATACCGTGCGGTGCACCACGTACGTCTTGACAGGCGCGCTTGCGGCAGTGGCTGGTTCCATCGACACCTCCAAGCTCAGTTCTGGACAGGCCGACCAGGGTGCATCCCTGCCCCTCTTGACTATTGCGATTGTGATCCTCGGTGGAACCTCGCTCAGCGGCGGTGAGGGAGCGATGTGGCGCACGGTGGTCGGCTTGCTAATCATCGCCACCATGACGAACCTCTTCGACTCCCTCGCGGTGACCACCGCGGTTCAACTGATGGCACAAGGGGCTGTACTCATCGCAGCAGTCGGCTTCGACATGTTCGGACGTGCGGCGCTGCCCCGCAGAAGAGTTGCAAAGAGATGACCGGAACCGCGGCGCCCACCAAGGACATCATCATCTCTGCGGCTGATCTGGGCAAGATGTTTGGGGGGATCGCGGCCTTGGCGGGCGCCAATCTCACCGTCCGTGGCGGGACCATCCATGCGCTGGTAGGTGAAAACGGAGCCGGCAAGTCGACCGTCCTAGGGGCGATTGCCGGCCGTCTATGGGTGGATTCAGGGAAGATCCTCCTTGACGGGCATGATGTAACACGCATCACGCCCAGAGCTGCGCGAAAACTGGGCGTGGCGGCGATCTATCAAGAGCTGACGATCATCTCAACGCTTACGGCGTGCGCCAACGTATACCTGGGCCAGACACCCGCTCGCGGTGGAGTGGTGCTACAAGGCGCCGTGAGAACGCGGTTCGAGGCGCTCTGCCGTCGGGTCGGCGTATCTATTCCAGCGGACGCCCGGGCGGGCGACCTGTCTGTCGCAGATCAACAGATGCTCGAAATCATGCGAGCATTGGAGTCAGGCGCACGAATCATTCTCCTGGATGAGCCAACCGCGTCTCTGGTCCAGGCCGAGCGCGAAAACCTCTTTCGCATCATGCGTGAGCTCCGAAGCGACGGGGTCACCATGGTGCTGGTGTCCCACAACCTGGGCGAAGTGCTCGCGATCTGTGATGAGATTACCGTCTTCCGCAACGGCGCGACCGTCGCTACGGGCCCTGTTGGCGAGTGGACCAGGGATCGCCTGCTTGGGGCGATGCTGGGACAGGCTGCACCCGATCTGCTGGCCAGCCACCGGACAGGCGAGCCCGTTGGTGATGTGGAGATGGTCCGCATCGACGACCTTCATGTTCCGGGCGTGTTGGATGGAATCTCCATTCGGGCGTGCCGTGGTGAAATTCTTGGCGTTGCCGGCCTTGTCGGATCTGGGCGCACCACGTTGCTCCGCGCGATCGCCGGACTCGAGCCGACAGCCACCGGTGAGCTGACTGTCGATGGTAGCCATACGCACTGGCCGACGACCGTGCGTCGGGCACTCCACCTGGGCATCGCACTGATTCCAGAGGACCGTAAGGTTCAGGGCCTCCTTCTTCATATGAGCTCGCGAGAGAACGTTGGCATCTCCAGCCTCAGGCGCTACTCGCGGTGGGGATTTGTGCGCCGAAGGAAGATGTCGCGAGAGGTCGGTGACCTCGTGACGGTCTACTCGCTTGATCCGAGCCGCATCGAACAACCCGTGCGGAACCTTTCTGGGGGCAACCAGCAGAAGGTACTTCTGGCTCGGTGGCAGTTGACGAGGCCGAAGGTTCTTCTAGCAGATGAGCCGACGCGGGGCATAGACGTGGGAGCCAAGGCATCGGTTCTGGAAAGCCTGCGGGCCTTCGCCAACGACGGAGCGACCGTCATCGTCGTCTCATCGGAGCTAGAGGAGCTCACGGTCCTTGCTGATCGCGTCGTTGTGCTCTCCGGGGGACGGTTGGTGGGGGAGATCGATGCCGGGCCGGAAGGCGTCAGCGTGGACCGTATGCTCGCGGCGGCATTTGCCGACTGAGAAGCAGCTGAAAGGTCTCGCCCGCGCCGCCGGTTGTTGCAGCGCTATCGAAGCTGTTTCTCGGAAGTGAAATCCGAACAGAAAGAGGTAAATCAATGATCCGATCGCCGGGGACCGCGAGGCGTAAATCGATGGTGCTCATGCTGTTATTAGCGACGATGCTTCTCGTCGGCGCCTGTGGGTCGTCAGATGCCACCAGTCCTGGAAGCGGTAAGAAAGTGACCATCGACGTCGGCGGCGGGAAGATCATCACCGTGACCGGCCCGCCCAAGGTCGCGTTTTTCACCTTCGGTAGCAACAACGCCTACATGTCGGTGATCAACCCGAGCATGAAGCGGGCTATCGAGGCGATCCCGGGTGCGGAGTTTACGATGTTCGACCCGGCGTTCGATCCGCAGAAGCAACTCAACCAGTTGCAGAACGCGTTGGCCAGCAGGAGGTACAACGCCTGGATCGTGGACGCCGTGGACGGTTCTCTCATCTGCAACATCGTGACCAAGGAGGCGCCGGCTGCCAACATCGCCGTCGTGCAGGTGGCCGGCCCCGCGTGCGGCTTGGAGAAGGAGCCGAGTTCCCAGGATCACTGGGCGCCGGGGACGGTGGCGATCGTAGACAACCTCAGCACCAACTTCCTGGTGGACTGGTATGAGTACGTGGTCAAGAAGAACCCAGGCCCACAGAAGGTCATCGTCGTGACGGGGCCGGACACCCACCCGACCTTCCTCCAGCATAAGAACGCCCTGGCGGAGATCCAGGCCAAGTACCCGGATTTCAAGGTCGTGGCGATCGCGCCTACCGACTTCTCCCGCCTCAAAGGTCAGCAGGTGACACAGTCGCTGCTCCTGGCGCACCCGGATGCGACGTTGCTCATGGGGATCTACTCGGACATCACCGAGGGCGCGTTGACTGCCATCGCGCAGGCGGGAAAGACTGGCCAGATCAAGGTCTACGACCGGGGCGGCTCCGCGCCCATCATCGAGGCAATCAAGGCTGGGACGGTCGCCGCGACGACGGCGAACTACCCGATCGATGCCGCCAATGCCGCCACCGATGCCCTTCGCAGGGCCTTTGCCGGGGAGGAAGGTCCTCGCGTCATCCTGAATGACGGTGGACCGGTTCCGGCTGGATCTGAGACCGGGATGACCCCGATCGACTCGTCCAACGTGGCTGACTTCCATGTCGAGTACGGCGGCTAGAAGTTCGTAGTGGCCCGGCTCCAGGAGGCGCTCGGTCCCTGGAGCCGGGCCACGGATTTCGGGTGATGGGTAGGCCATTTGATACCAGAGATTCTCTGGGCACCTGGGCTGCGTGAGCGGCACCTCGGCGGCGGCCACCGAGGTCCCGGGAGCGCATGTGCGCCAGATGGACGACCTCATAACGATCGTGTCCGGAGAGCTCTACATCGTGCTGCAGGGAGGCGGAGACCCTGCTGAGGCAGGGCGACACGGTGATCCTTCGCGGGGCCATGTGCGCCTGGAGCAATCGCGGCGACAAACGGGCACAATCACCTCTCTGATGATGGGCGCCCGGTCGTGAGAGACAAACTGGCTCCACTCTAGTGTCCCGTGATTGAATTTAATTCACAGGCGAGGTGGATTAAAATAGCGGAATGGGCTTGCCTGCGGATGAATGAACGTGTCCGGTACCCGTTGGATCGAGGGACCCGGCGCCGAAGGCGACCCCGCGGCGGTTCGGGCAGCCGTCGACGCCTACCGGGAGGCCGGCGTCGATCCGCTGATCCTGGACTTCGCCGAGCGGGAGCTCGGCGGCGTCCTCCGCCAGCTTCGGACGTTCGCCGAACAGGTCGGGGTCGGTTCCGCGACATGAGCCTGTGGGCGGCAGGCGGTGTGCTGCGTACTGCCTACCGCGATGTCACGCACGCCTCCGCTTCACCAGCGAACAGCAGAACGCCCGTTGCTGACCTGGTCTCCAGGCGAAGCGACACTCTCCTCGTGCCGTCGTCTTCGGTGACGACCTCGCAGACAGTGGCCAGGCATTCGAGCGTGTCTCCTGGCCTCACCGGAGCAAGGAAACGACCTCCGAAGGAACGCAGGGCGCAGTGTCCCACGATCGAGGTAACGAAGGTAGCGGTCAGACCCATCGTCAACATGCCGTGCGCGATCACGCTGGGCCTGGCGGCCTCCAACGTGGCGAAGATCTCGTCGACGTGCACGGAGTTGAAGTCGCCCGAGGCGCCGGCGTACTGGGCGATGTGGGCACGTGAGAGGTTCTCCACAAGCCGTGCTCGGAATTCGTCGCCGACGGAGACGGTCTGGTCGCTAATGTTAGCCACGAGCTTCACTAGGTGGACTCACCCGAACGCTGACCTTTCGGGCACGTACGAGGAGGTGGCCGTCTTGGTTGCGGTACTCGGTCACCGTCTCGGTGAACTCGAGCTTTCCCGACATTCCTTCCTTGGTCCAGGCCTGGCCAGCGAAGGTCGCCACGACGATTCGATCACCGACCCGTAACGGTGCGAGATAGTCGAAGTACTGCGCGGCATGGACGGTGTCGGTTCGGCCGCCGTGTCCCGGTTCGTTCCTCGGCAACGTGGGCCGTGTCTTTCCGGCCGGGTCGAAATGGTCGAGGGCAGCCACGAAGGTTGGTGGAGTGACCAGGGCGGTCCCCGGCTCCGCGCCGAGCTGGGTCTCGTAGCACGGGTCGACGTCGCCCACGCTGCGGGCGAACAGCATCACGTGACCCGGTTCCACATGGGCCTCGTATCTCGTCGTCAGCACACCGCCACCCTGACGCGGTCGGCGCTGTCGGCGACGACTTCGCAGTTCGGAGGCAAGGTCGGTTCGTCCATAGAGGCTCCCCTTCAGCGGCGCGGGCTCATGGCATGTGAATCCAGGTAGAGGCGAGCTTCGTCCCTGGATTCGACGCCCTACAGGGTCGTCGCGTGCCCGCCGTCCACAGGGACTATCGCCCCAGTGACGAAGGAACCCGCGGTCGAGGCGAGGAACAAGGCGGCTCCTGCCATGTCGGAGGGCCTCGCGAACCGCTTAAGCGGCACGGAGGCGAGGACGGCCTCCTCGCCGAGCGTCTCGATGGTCCCGGCAAGCATCTTGCTTCTGAACAGGCCCGGGGCGATGACGTTCACGGTGATGTGGCGTGACGCGAGCTGGGCCGCCAGATGGCGGCTGAGTTGGTGCGTAGCGGCCTTGGACGAGGTGTAGGCGTAGGTCTCGTGGTGCGGTACGTGGAAGGCGTCGATCGAACCGATGTTGATGATGCGGGCTGGCTCGTCGGGCGAAGCCGCGCTCTCGATGAGTGGCATCAGCGCTTGGACGAGGAAGAACGGACCCTTCACGTTGACGTCGAACACCTTGTCCCAGCCTGACTCCGGGTAGTCGGCCAGGCTCTCGGCCCAGATGGAACCGGCGTTGTTGACGAGCACGTCGAGCTTGGACTCACGTTGGCTGAGACCGGCGGCCAGCGAACGGCAGCCCGCGACACTTCCCAGGTGAGCGGGAATGGAGTGGCACTCGCCGTAGCCGGACAGCTCTTTGGCCGCTAGGTCCGAGGCCTCCGCGCTGCGTCCGCACACGTAGACCCGAGCTCCCGCCTTGACGAACCCTTCGGCGATCGCTCGGCCGATGCCGCGACTACCACCGGTGACCAGAACGGTCTTTCCCTGGACGCCGAACAGTCTTTCGAGCACGATTTCTTCGGACACATTCGCTCCTTCGATCGTCACAGGCGTCTCCCGCATCACGGGCGAACTCAGGCACCACGGCTCGTCGGCATTCCGTCCAACTCGACCACGCGGAACGGTGGGCTCTCCCCACCGCCAAGGCAGTGCGACGGTTCAGACTGCGCGGGTACCAGGCGCGTCGGGCGAACGAAGCTGGCAAGCAGGGCGAGTCGCCGACGCATCCATCGACTGGGGTCGTCGAGCCGATCGCCCTCGCGGAGGTTTCATACATGATACACGATTGCCGACGGGAGAGGGGGCGACAACCTTTCGGGTGAGGCTCGACGGCGCGGCCGCTCACCAGCCGCCGAACGAGAGCCCGCCGTTGACGCTGACGGTCTGTCCGGTGATCTGGGCCGCCTCTGGTGACGCGAGGAACACGATCGCGTTCGCCACGTCGTCGGCATCGGGTGCCTTCCCGAACGGGAACCGTGATATCGCCTTCTCGAAGAGATGTTTCTCAAAGCTCTCGGTCGCGAAAATCCTGTCCCACGACCGGGTCCCGGCGGTGAGGGTCATGGCGACGGCGTTGACGCGGACCTGGTCGCGTGAGAGTTCTCTTGCCAGCGTCTTGGTGGTTTGGATGATTCCGGCGGCATATGCGCCGATCATGGTCTCGCCGGTAGTGGCGTGCCGGGCCGCGTCCGTGGTGAGCATGACGACGCATGAACCGGGCCGGGCACGTAGTAGCGGGATGGCGGCATGCACGGGGTACATCCTTGCCAGAAACCTTGTCATCACCCCGTCGCGGACCTCGTCCGGCGACATGTCGGCAAACGGCTTGGGGTCTCCCTTCCCCGATGCGCCCGCGCTGACCAAGACGTCGATGCCGCCGAAAGCCGCGGCCGACTCCTCGACGAGCCGGGACGCCTGTGTGTGGTCAGCGCAGTCGGCGATGCTCAACGCCACTCTCGAAGAGTGCTCCCGAAGCGCATCGAGCGCTGCCTGGCCTCGCTCGGGCGAACGACCGTTGACGACCACGTTCGCGCCGCGGTCGAGGAACCGCTGAGCGGCGCGGAAGCCGGTACCGCTCGTTCCCCCCGTGATGACGACCGTCTTGTTCGACCATGGCTGGCTGGCTGGCGGAACGTTCGTTCCGTTCATGCGGTCCTCCTCAGGGCTTTGGGCCACGACTCGGTGCTGCCTGACCGGCGCGTCGCCGTCGTGGGTGGGGACGCGTCGTCCAGCGGAATTGCCGTCACGTCCCGGCAGACGAGCGCCGGGCCTTGGTGCCGGCTCCGGCGTCCTCCGCCATCGAGCACGCCGGAGGACGTCACCGGTCGTCAGGCGCGACAGGTTCTACTGCTCCCGTGCATCGCCGCGTGGCTGTCCGGCGGTCTCCGTACTACGACGAGGTGGGTTTCGTGCGGGTGTCGTCCGACGTGGGGACGCTGGTCCGGCCGCATGATTCCCGCGCGCTCAGTCGTCGGCGAACAGGACGCCGGCAGCCAACAGCTCTTCGACGTGCTCCGTGTCGTACACCTCGGCAGCGATGTCCCGGGTGTCCTGGCCGACCCGTGGCGGACTGCTCGAACGCTCCGGGCGTTCGCCGCCGAATCGCCACGGGGGACGTACCAGCGCAAGACCGTTGCGCTCTCGTTCGACGAGCTGCAACCACTCGGTCTGCGGATGAGCGATGAAACTGCCCATGGTCAGGACCGGAGCGAACGGTACGTCGTTCGCGGACAGCAGCTTCTCCCACAGGAGCGCAGGCTTCTTGAGGAACTCCGCCTCGACGATGTGGGCCAACTCGAAGTAGTGGTCGGTACGGCGCTCGTAGGTGGTGAATCGCGCGTCCTCGGCCAGGTCCGGCCGGCCCATCGCGTCGCAGAAGGCCAGCCAGAACTTCTGCGACGAGGACAGGTGGACGGCGATGTCCTCGCCCGTAGCGGTCTTGAGGCAGAAGTTCTGCGCCTGTGGGTGGCGGCTTTGTCGGCTCGGATCCGTCTTGCCGTCGTCGTAGTACTGCGTGAGAGCGTCGACGGTGAGCGTGCTGACAGCCTCCATCAGAGACGTCTCGACGTGCTGACCCGATCCTGTCCGGGCCCGCCCCACGAGCGCGGCCAGCACACCCGCTGCGTTGGTAAGACCCGTGATCAGGTCAGCCATACAGGTGCCTGCGAGTTGGGCCTGCCCTGCGTTGCTCAGCACCGAGTACAGGCCGCCGACTGCCTGACCGATCGTGTCGTACGCGGGCCGCTGTTCCAGCGGACCCCCGCTGCCGAACCCGGTCACGGACGAGTAGACGAGATCGGGACGAAGTCGGGCGCATTCCGCCTGACCTAATCCCAGTCCCGTCATTTTGCCTGGCCGCATGTTCTCCATGACCACGTCGAACCGGGGGATGAGTGCCTTGACCAAGGCGATTCCGTCGGGGTGCTTGAGATCTACGGCGAGACTACGCTTCCCCGCGTTATATTGAACCCAGAACTTGCTGTCGGTGTTCTGGGTTCGACGGAAATCGTCCCCTCCACCGGGCTTCTCAACCTTGACGATCTCCGCACCTAGAGCGCACAGGAGGGATGTCGCGTACGGGGTGGAGATGTATCCGCCGATCTCGAGGATCCGGATGTCCTGAAGAGGTTTGTGCTGCATCGGTGGACCTCGCTCAACCGTCGTGTGCTGTCTTTGTGGCACTAGCGTTCTGAGCTGCTATTTCTTGTGTAGATCGCAGACTGCGGGTATGCCTGGATCGCGCGCCGTGCCGATCGAGCTTTCCGACGAGGAGCGGGACGTATTGGAGGGCTGGGGGGCACCGTCGGATACGGCGCAGAGCGTTGGCGACTTGGTCGCGGATCGTGCTGGGCTGCGTGCGCGGGTGGGACGAACGGGCAGGCCGGGGTGACGGTGGTGACGTGGCGGCCAGGTTCGCGGCCGACCGGTTGGAGGGCCCGCCGGACGAGCCGCGGCCGGGCCTGCCGCCATCCGGAGACCGACGCCCAAGTCCACGAGGTGACCACGAAGACGCTGGAGCAGACGCTGCCGGACCGTGCACCCACCGGTCCACCTGGTCGATGGCGAAGGCCGTGGACGTGTTGCGGTCGACGGTCCCGCGGATGTTGAACCGCGCCTGGTCGAAACGTGGAAGCTCTTGATCGGTCCCCAGTTCGTCGAGAAGGTGCGCGACGTCGTGGGGGTCTACCTCGACTCGCCGGAGAAGGTGACCGTCCTCTGCGCCGACGGGGAAATCCAGATCCAGGCGCTGGACCGCATCGCACCGGTGCTGCCGCTGATGCCGGGCTCTGGAGCAGGCGACGCACAACTACGGCTGTAACGGTACGACCAGCCAGTTCGCCGCGCTCGGCCCGACGTCCGGGTCGGTGATCGCCCCGCACTGCCGGTGCCACCGCCACCAGGAGTTCCTCCGTTCCTCCGACTCATCGACGCCTCGGCACTCGCCGGTTACGCCCTGCACCTGGTCCTCGACAACTACGCGACCCACAGGACCCGACGGTGAAGAACTGGCTGCTGCGCCGCCCGCGGTTCCACCTACACCTCATCCCCGCCTCGGTCTCGTGGATGAACCCCGTCGAACGCTGGCTCGCCGAGCTGACCACCGCAGGCCGCGTCGCGCCACCACCGCACCGTCGTCGCGCTCGAGGCCGGCGTCCGCGGGTGGAGCAACGCCTGGAACAAGGACTCCAAGCCACTCATCTGGACCAAGAGCGGACGAGATCGTTGAGACCCTCGCCGCCTACTGCCGACGAGTCAACGACCCAAGACGCTAGCGAGCCGACACATACTATACAATATATGATCCTCTCATCGCGGGCTGCGACCGGCCGGCTGCCGTCCGCCGCACCTGCCTGGCCACGGGCGGGAAGTCGCCTCGACGGACAGTCTCTCACGCCGAGGCCGTTGTTCATACGTGATATATAGTGTATGTTCCCGCATCGGGAGGTAACCGTGAGGCCGCTTCGTTCACTGCTGTTCGTCCCCGGCCACCGAGGGACATGGGTAGAAAAGGCTGTCGCCAGCGGTGCCGACGGACTGATCCTCGACTTGGAGGATTCGGTTCCCGAGGGTCTCAAGGCTGATGCCCGTGCCGAGGTCGTTCGCTCCATCGGTCGGCTCCGTCAGTCCGGATCGAGGGCAGGCGTGTACGTCCGGGTCAACGCGTTGGACACCGGGCTGTCGGGTGACGACATCGAGGCCGTCGCGGTCGGGGGGCTCGACGGCCTGAGCCTGCCGAAGATCTTTGGCCCGGAGGACGTCGTCCGGTTCGACGCTCTCGTGACCCACTTCGAGCGGAAGAACGGACTGGAGCCGGGTGCGATCGAGTTCATCTGCAACCTGGAGACGGCCGAGGCGTATGCCTCCTGCGAGCAGATCGCCGCGGCGTCACCGCGCGTCGCCGCGCTGTTTGCGGGCACTGCCAGGGACGCGGACGTGTCCAGGTCGATCGGCTTTCAGTTCACAGCCAGCGGCCAGGAGACCCTCTACCTCCGGAGCCGGGCGGTGCTCGCGGCGCGTGCCGCGGGGTTGGAGTTCCCGCTCGTCGGGGTCTGGCAGGATCTGGCCGACCCCGAAGGTGCGCGGAGGTTCTCGGAGCAGAACCGCGATCTCGGCTTCCGTGGCCAGGTACTGATCCACCCTTCCCATGTCGAGGTCGCGAACGAGGTGTTCAGCCCGTCGCGGTTCGAAGTGGAGTTCTACGAAGGAATGATCTCCGCTTTTGAGAAGGCAGAGGCCACCGGGGCGGCCGCCGTCCGCTACGAGGGCATGCACGTCGACTACGCGCACATCAAGACTGCCCGTGAGGTTCTCGCGTACAACAACCGGCTCCTCGACCGGAAGGGCGCCCACGGGTTGGCGACATCGCCAACCCGCAGCTGACGAGGAAGGAAAGACCGTGCCTGGCCTTTACTACGAGGAGTTCGAAGAGGGTGCCGAGATCGAGCACCCTACCCGGCGTACGGTCACCGAGACGGACAACATCCTGTTCTGCTCAATGACTCTCAACTTGGCGCCACTACATCTCGATGCCGAGTACAGCAGGAACAGCATCTACGGCCAGCGGCTAGTAAACAGCCTCTACATACTCGGGCTCGTCACCGGCATCACCGTACCGGACACCACGCAGGGCACGACGCTGGGAAACCTCGGATTCCAGGAAGTCTCGTTCCCGAAGCCGGTGTTCCACGGCGACACGATCCGGGTGCGTACCGAGATCGTGTCCAAGCGCGAGTCCAAGAGCCGCAACGACTCCGGGATCGTCTACTTCCGGCACTACGGCATCAATCAGCGCGACGAGGTCGTCTGCGACGCCCGCAGGGCGGGTCTCATGCTGAAGCGTTCCACGGTCGATCGGGCGGCGTGACCCTTTTCACTGCCTGACCAACCTCTGGCAGGAGTTCGCATGGCCACTGTCCATCTCTCCGGCTCCGCGGCGAACGTGGTGTGGACCCCGGGGGAGAGTATTCGTGAGCGCAGTCGGCTCTTAGGTGCAATGCGCCGCTGGGGTTTCACGACCATGGAAAGTCTGCACGCCCGGTCGGTGCAGGACCCTGAGTGGTTCTGGCGTGCCGTCGTCGAGGACCTCGACATCACGTTCGGGACGCCGTTCGACGCGGTTATGGACGACCGGGAAGGCAAGCCGTTCCCGCGCTGGTTTGTCGGCGGCACCCTCAACGTGGCCGGCCTCTGCTCGCACCGACACGCCGCCGGTGCGCACGCCGGCCAGACTGCGGTCGTCTACGAGGGCGACGCGGGGCAGGTTCGGACTCTGACGTACGCAGAGCTGGACGCGCAGGTACGTCGGTTCGCGGCCAACCTTGTCCAGTTGGGCGTTGGCCGAGGAGACCGGGTGGTGCTCTTCCTGCCAGTGGTGCCCGAGGCGACCATAGCGTTCCTAGCCTGCGCCATGATTGGGGCCCTCAGCGTGCCGGCCTTCACCGGGTACGGCGCCGAGGCCCTCGCGATGCGCCTGCGGGCCTCTGGGGCGGTCGTACTGCTGACCGCCGACGGGACCACCCGCCGCGGCAAGCCGGTCTTGCTCAAGGCGACGGCGGACGAGGCGCTCGAGTCCGCTGCCTCCGTGCGCAACGTGGTCGTCGTGCGTCACCTCGACAACAAGGTCGCGATGCAGGACGGCCGTGACCTGTTCTGGGACGAGCTCGACAGCGACCCCCCAGCCGTCGAGACCGTCGACGCGGACGCGAACGACCCGCTGACAATCATCTATACGTCGGGTACCACCGGCGCTCCGAAGGGCATCGTCCACTCGCACGCCGGGTTCTTGGTCAAGGCAGCCGTCGACTTCGCCTACGGCTTCGACATGCACGACGACGACGTCGTCGCCTGGATCGCGGACATGGGGTGGATGCTCGGCCCCCTCCTTCTCATGGGTGGGCTGCAGCTGGGTGCGACGGTCGTCATGATCGAGGGTGTACCGACGTATCCGACGCCTGATCGGCTGTGGCAGATCGCAGGCCGCCACGGCGTGACGATCCTGGGCGTCGCGCCGACCGCTGCGCGTGCGGTGAAGGCTGTGGGCGCCGGCGACACCGCCGGGCTCGCGCGCGTCCGCGCCTTCGCGTCTACCGGGGAAGCATGGGACGAGCCGACCTGGCGATGGCTCTTCGAGACCGTGGGTGAGGGCCGCCGCCCGATCGTCAACTACAGCGGCGGGACCGAGACCGGAGGCGGCATCCTGGTGAGCTACCCATTTCTCCCGAGTGAGCCGGCGTCCTTCAACGGGCCTCTGCCAGGCATGGACGTGACCGTGCTCGACGAGTCCGGCCAGCCCATCGTGGGCAAGATCGGCGAGCTCGCGGTGCGCAACTGCTGGCCGGGCATGACGCACGCCTTCTGGCACGACCGCGAGCGCTACCTCGAAACGTACTGGCGGCGCTGGCCCGACGTGTGGCAGCACGGCGACCTGGCCAGCGTCGACGTCCACGGGACGTGGCGGATCCACGGGCGTTCCGACGACGTCATCAAGGTCTCCGGCCGCCGCGTCGGACCAGCCGAAATTGAGGCCGCGCTACTCCGGGACAGCCGGATCAGCGAGGCCGCCGTCGTTGGCATCCCCGACGACCAACGCGGGCAGCGTGTCGTCGCCTTCGTCGTGCTTCGTGACGGTGACGCTGACTACGACGACCTGGTCGCCTTGGCGGTGCACAACGTGGGCAAGTCGTTCGCGCCGAAGATCCACGTCGTGCCCAGCCTCCCAAAGACCAAGAACGGAAAGATCATGCGGCGCGCGATCCGAGCACGTCACCTGGGAGAGCCGACCGGTGACATGACCGCGTTGGACCCGAGCACCCCCTTGGAAGACGTCCCCGCCCAACAAGGAGCAGGAGCTGAGCGATGACGAGTGACGCCGACGACCTGGAGCTGATCCGCAAAACCACCCGCGACCTGGCTCGGCGTTTCGACCTGGAGTACTGGCGCAGGAAGGACAAGAACGCCGAATATCCGTGGGAGTTCGTCCAGGCGTTCGCCGAAGGCGGTTGGTTGGGAGCGATGATCCCGGAGGCGTACGGCGGTCTCGGCCTCGGGCTCACCGAGTCGGCGGTCATGCTGCACGAGGTGGCCGCGTCCGGTGCGGGCACCAGCGGGGCCTCAGCCATCCACTTCTACATCTTCCCGCCCGGCCCGATTATCCGGCACGGCTCGGAGCAAATGAAGCGGAAGTACCTGCCAAAGGTTGCCGCCGGAGAGCTGCTCATGGCATTCGGCATCACCGAACCAACCGCGGGCGTCGACACCTCCCGAATCACCACGAAGGCGACCAGGGCGGACGGCGGCTGGGTGATCAACGGCCAGAAAGTCTGGATCACGAACGCCCAGAACGCCCACCGGATCCTCATCCTCGCCCGCACGTCGCCTCGCACCGACGAGACGCCGCTAGATGGCATGACCTTGTTCTTCACCGACCTCGACCGAGAGCGGATCACAGTTCGGGAGATCGAGAAGCTGGGCCGCTCCTGCGTCGACTCCAACGAGCTGTTCATCGACAACCTGGAGGTCGCGGACGACGAGGTCGTCGGTGAAGTGGGCAAGGGCTTCTACTACCTGCTGGACGGGCTCAACCCCGAGCGCATCGTCGTGTCGGCCGAGCAGATCGGTCTGGGCCGTGCCGCCCTCGAGATTGCCACCAGGTACGCCAACGAGCGTGTGGTCTTTGACCGCCCAATCGGCAAGAACCAGGCTGTCGCGCACCCGCTGGCCGACTCGTGGATCCGCCTCATGGCAGCCGAGCAGGTGGCAATGAAAGCCGCCGCGCTCTTCGACAACCACCAGCCCTGCGGGCCGGAGGCGAACGCCGCGAAGTTCCTCGGGAGCGAGGCCGGCTTCGAGGCGTGCGACCGGGCCATGCAGACGCTCGGTGGCTACTCATACTCGAAGGAGTACCACGTCGAGCGTTTCTGGCGGGAGTCGCGGCTTCTCAAGGTCGCCCCGGTCTCGCAGGAAATGGTGCTCAACTACATATCTACCAAGGTTCTCGGCCTCCCGAAGTCGTACTGACGACGTCGAGCGGGGTCTCCAGGGTGCGGCCGGCTCGACGGCCTGGCCGCTATCGTGACAGGTGCTGATCAGGGCATTGACCGGTCGGTGGCCAAAGCGTTCCTCGAGCGGACGAGCCAAGGTCGTGGTCGCTGATGTCGAGGACGAGCATGGAGAGCTTCAAACGATCTGGGTGTCAGCTTGCGGGGTGCAGTGCAACGCCGTCTGGCTTGGCTTAGTTGAGACCGACATGACGCTCGCCACAAACCTGAGATCTTCGCGATCAAGGAGGCGGAGGTCGTACCAGCGCCGTGGCTGACAACATTCGCCCCATCGGTCGCGTCCAAGCGGCGTCCGGCAAGGCGCCGGACCCCGCTGTGTGGCGGAGTTGCTCAACGAGTTCGGCAACGCCGGGCGCCGGCTGGGCGCGGTCCGGCGCGGTGAAGGTTGGCGGACTACGGCGCGGGTGAGCGCCGAGGTCGTCGGCGACGGCGTCCGCCTGGCCTCGTACGGCGGCGGCCCGGTGCTCGACTGGACCGGCGGCCGCAGGATCTGGCCGTCCAGCCGGGAGAAAGACCTGTCAGCAGAAACACTCGCCGTAGAAAGAGCAGGGAGGAGGATGCGATGCGCGACGTAGTCGTCTGTGAGCCTGTGCGGACGCCGGTCGGACGGTACGGCGGCGTGTTCAAGGACGTGCCAGCAGCCGAGTTGGCCGCGGGCGTCGTGACCGAGTTGGTACGGCGTGCGGGCCTCACCGGCGCTGACGTCGACGAGGTCATCTTTGGGCAGTGCTACCCCAACGGCGAGGCTCCAGCGATCGGCCGGATCGCGGCGCTCGACGCCGGTCTGCCGGTCACTGTTCCCGGCTTGCAGCTAGACCGTCGGTGTGGCTCAGGTCTGCAGGCCGTCATCGACGCAGCGATGCGCGTCCAGACCGGCATCTGCGACCTCGTGCTTGCCGGCGGTGCGGAAAGCATGAGCCAGGCGGAGCACTACGCCCTCGGGTTGCGCTTCGGGTTCAAGGGGGATTCGACGCAGCTGTCTGACCGCATCGCGCGTGGCAGGATCACCTCTGGCGGCCGACAACACCCGGTACCGGGCGGGATGCTCGAGACCGCGGAGAACCTCCGCCAGGAGTTCGGTATCACGCGCGCGGCGCAGGATGACCTCGCGTTGACGTCGCACCGCCGAGCCGTCGCGGCCCACACCGAGGGAAGGTTCAAAGACGAAATTGTGCCCGTCACCGTCGTGACTCGGCATGGGGAGACCGTGATCGACACCGACGAGCACCCGCGGCCCGACATCACCCTTGAGGCGCTCGCCCGACTGCGCCCAATCCGGCAGCGGCTCGACACCGAGGCCACCGTGACCGCCGGGAACGCCAGCGGCCAGAACGACGGCGCCGCAGCCTGCATAGTCACAACCCGTGAGCGGGCCGACGAGTTGGGTATCCGTCCTCTCGCGCGACTCGTCACCTGGGGCGCCGCCGGTGTCGAGCCCGCCCGGATGGGAATTGGTCCCGTGCCGTCCACCGAGGTCGCGCTGCGACGCGCCGGGCTGCGGCTGTCGGACATCGACCTCATCGAGCTGAACGAGGCCTTCGCAGCCCAGGTCCTGGCCGTGACCACCACCTGGGGTCTGACCGATTCTGACTTCGACCGGCTCAACGTCAACGGCTCTGGCATCTCGCTGGGTCACCCAGTCGGAGCCACAGGGGTGCGGATTCTGGCCACGTTGCTGCGTGAGCTCGATCGGCGCGAGCAACAGTACGCGCTCGAGACAATGTGCATCGGCGGCGGCCAGGGTCTGACCGCGATCTTCGAACGGACGACGTGAGTGGCCCAGAGCCGAGTCGAAGGGCGGAATGACGGTGGAGCAGACGAACGGGCCGCTGACGGGCGTGCGTGTTCTGGTCCTGGCTGGCATGGGACCGACCCCGTTCGCGTCCATGCTGCTCGCGGATATGGGCGCCCAGGTCGTGCGGATTACCCGGCCGGTGAGCCAGCCCGGGCGCGTCGTGAGCCAGGTCGAGTCGATGCGACCGGAGCACGACATCGCAAATCGCGGTGTCGACACGATCGCGCTCGACCTGAAGAGCAAGGCCGGCCGGAACGCGGTGCTCGAACTCGTCGACCACGCGGACGTCTTTGTGGAGGGCTTTCGCCCGGGCGTCACCGAGAGGCTCGGGCTCGGTCCCGAGGTGCTGCTCTCACGTAACCCACCTCTCGTCTACGCCCGACTCACCGGTTACGGCCAGACCGGCCCGCTCTCGCTCGACGCCGGGCACGACATCAACTACGTCGCACAGTCCGGCGTGCTGCACGCGCTGCGGCGCCAAGGGGAAGCGCCGCACCCGCCGATGAACCTGCTCGGCGACTACGCAGGCGGTGGCACCTTCGCCGCGCTGGGGATCGTCTGTGCCCTCTTGGCGTCCCGGACATCAGGGGAGGGCCAGGTCGTCGACGCGGCCATGATTGACGGTGTGGCGCTGCTGTCGGCCCGGATCCAGGGTCTGCGAGCCGCCGGCGTGTGGACCGACGAGCCGGGCACGAACCATCTCGACACCGGCGCGCCTTTCTACGACACGTACCGGTGCGCCGACGGAAAGTACCTCGCCGTGGGCGCCTTGGAACCGGACTTCTACCGGGAGTTTGTCAAGGGGCTGGGCATCGACGTCTCCGACTGGCCGGATCAGCATGACACGGCCCAATGGCCGCTGCTTCGGCAGTTGATCTCCGACGCCATAGCGGCCCGAACCCGCGACGCCTGGTCACAGGTTTACCAGGGCACCGACTCCTGCGTTACCCCGGTCTTGGACTTCGAGGAGGCGGCCACCGCCGCCCACAACGTGACCCGGGGTCTCTTCCGGAAGATCGGCGGGGTGCTGCACCCGGCCCCTACGCCGCGCTTCAGTCGGACGCCTGCCCGGCCAGTCGGCGTGCCGGCGGCGGACGAGGTCGATTTCCATCGGGTCGTGTGTGAATGGCAAATCGTGGGCGATCCTGGGGTCGCCCACACCATAGGAAAGGACGGGTCGTGACCGATCCTTATCAGCAGTTCACCCGACTCACCTTCGAGCGTAACCAGCCGGGCGTTCTCGAGGTCGTCTTCGACGGGCCGAATCTCAACGCGGTCGACGAGAAGACGCATTCTGAGATCCCGGCGCTCTGGCCGGTCGTCGACCGGGACCCTGAGGTCCGGGCGGTCGTCGTCCGCGGTGCTGGCAAGGCGTTCTCTGCCGGTGGCAGCTTCGATCTGATCGATGCCCAGATCGAGGACTACGACGTCCGGATGCGTGTCATGCGCGAATCGCGCGACCTCTTCTACAACCTCATCAACTGCTCCAAGCCAATAATCTCGGCGATCCACGGCCCGGCCGTCGGTGCGGGTCTCGTTGTCGCGCTCATGGCCGACATCTCGATCGCGGCGAAAAACAGCCGGATCATCGACGGCCACACCCGACTGGGCGTCGCTGCCGGCGACCACGCGGCCATGGTTTGGCCGTTGTTGTGCGGTATGGCGAAGGCGAAATACCTCTTGTTGACATGCCGGGAGATTTCCGGTGAGGAGGCGGAGCGGGTCGGCCTGGTGTCGCTGGCCGTCGAGCCCGAGGCGCTTCTGGACACCGCGAGGGACCTCGCGGGGCAGCTGAGCGGCGGCGCTCAGGAGGCGATTCGTTGGACGAAGTACTCGATGAACCAGTGGTACCGGCAGCAGGGCCCACTGTTCGACGCGTCCCTGGGCCTGGAGTTCCTCGGCTTCGGCGGTCCCGACGTCCGTGAGGGAGTGGCGTCGCACCGCGAGCGTCGGACGCCGTCCTTCCGCACAGAAGCGTTCTCATGACCCGGTCGGTCGCCGACCTGCTTTTCCGGCCCCGCAGCATCGTCGTGTACGGGGCGTCGTCCGACCCCGACAAGCTGTCCGGCCGCCCGCTCGACTACCTCAAGAGGTTCGGGTTCGGCGGGCAGATCTACGCGATCAACC
Source organism: Pseudofrankia coriaricola (assembly GCF_001854805.1). Lineage (GTDB taxonomy): Bacteria > Actinomycetota > Actinomycetes > Frankiales > Frankiaceae > Pseudofrankia. The sequence continues at coordinate 3,595 of NZ_MBLO01000038.1, read as the reverse complement.
CGCAACGGACGGAAGTCCAGGGTATGCGGGCGTACGCCGATTTGGCTGACCTCCCGGGGCCCGTCGACTTGGCGATCGTCGTGGTCCCAGCGCCCGCTGTCGTTGACGCGATCCGGGAGTGCTCCAAGACGGGAGTCGGCGCGGCGATCATCTTCGCTTCCGGTTTCGCCGAGATCGGCGAGAAGGGGGCGCCGCAGCAGGCGGAGATCAGCGCGATTGCTCGCAGCAGTGGGATGCGGATCGTGGGACCTAACTGCCTCGGGTCGTTCGGTGTGACGGACCGCGCTTTCGCCACGTTCTCTACCGCATTCGACGAGAACGGTGATCGACCCGTCTCGCCGATCGCGCTGGTGTCTCAGAGCGGCGCTGTGGGCACGTTCACCTACAGCACGATGAACGCCCTCGGACTCGGCGTCACCTACCTCGCCAACACGGGCAACGAATCGGACGTCACAGTGACGGAGGTGCTCTCCTCGTTGGTCGAGGCTCCCGACGTCCAGGTCCTCATGGGCCACATCGAAGGATGCCCGGACCTGGACGCGCTCGCCGCTCTCGCGTCGGCCGCGAGGCACAGCGGCAAGCCGCTGATCCTGCTGAAGTCGGGCCGCACACCTGCGGGTGCGCGTGCGGTGGCGGCACACACCGCCAGCGTTGCGGGCGACGACGCCGCATTCGACGCCGTACTGGCCGCACACGGGGCACTGCGCGTACCGAGCATGGAAGCAATGGCCGATTCCGCTCTCGCACTCGTCGAGGGCCGCCGTGCCGCTGGTCGCAGACTGACCATCGTGACTCTCAGCGGTGGGGGTGGCGCACTGGCCGCCGACCGTGCCGTCGAGCTCGGAGTGGAGGTCGATACGTGGGCGAACGAGCAGGACAGGGCTGCGCTCGCCGCCGAGCTGCCGTACTTCGGCTCGACCGCGAACCCCATCGATGTCACTGGCGCGATGATTAACGACCTGTCGCTGCTGGAGCGGACCCTGCGCGTGGTCAGCGACAACGGGGACACTGACGCAGTGCTCGTGCTCCTGGGCAACGCCGACAGGGGCTCCGAGGAGATCGTCGCCACTCTGACCAAGGCGCATCGAGCGACGAGCAAGCCGTTCCTCGTCGCCTGGACCGGGGGGAGCGGACGGGCACGCGCCTCCCTGCTACAGGCGGGCGTGCCGACCTACACCGACCCGCATCGTGCGACTGAGTGCATGAGCCGCGTCATGGAGTTCAGCCTCCACTCGACCTGAGTCGGCTACGTCATCATGTGTCACCCACCAGCCTCTGGGTTCGTTATTGAGTCCGTGGGGTACGGCCTACCAGGAGCGTGACCAGTGTCAGAGACCCACATCGAGCGGTTTGCTGCGTTCGCCGCCAACACGCGATTGGAGGACTTGCCGACGGTGGTCGCCGAGGAGACAAAGAGGGTCCTGCTCGATGCGATCGGGTGTGCCCTGGCATCGGCCGACCTCTCGACCGGGCGAGCGGGCATCGACTACGGTCGGATCCTGGGGAGTTCTCGCGACGAAGCGACGATCATCGGTTTAGGTGAGCGGACGTCTGTGCACGGTGCCGCCTATGCGAACGCTGAGCTCATCAGCGCTCTTGATCTTCATCCGGTATCTCTTCCCGGTCACGTAGCGCCGTATGTGGTGCCCATTGTCCTAGCTCTCGGTGAAACCCGGGGAAGCACCGGCGGGCAAGTCATGTCCGCCCTTGCGGTGTGCCACGAGATGTCATTCCGGCTTGCACGCGCAATGGATCGGAACCGCGACGTCAAGGACGGCAAGGCAGACACGTCTCCGGTCCTCGGCTACGCCAGCACGGTGTTCGGGGTAACTGCGGCGGCGACGATCATGAAGTCGATGCGTCAGGACCGGGTAGCCGATGCGTTGGGTATCGCGGGCAGTACCTCGCCAGTGAACGCTCACCGTGCCTGGCTCATGCATATACCGACGACGACCGTCAAGTACAACCTGATGCCCGGCGGGCAAGTCATGAATGCACTCCAGGCGGCGTACATGGCCGAGTTTGGTCACCGCGGCGATAAGCTCATCCTCGACGACGCGGAGTTCGGCTACCCACGCTTCATAGGAACGAGACGCTGGGAACCTTCTCAGCTCACCACCGGTCTCGGCTCCGAGTGGGGGTACCCGGCAGCATCGTTCTTCAAGCCTTATCCACATTGCCGGGTCACACACCCGCTGTTGGACGCGTTGATCGATGTTGTGAGGACCAATGATCTGAAGCCGGACGAGATCGAGGTGCTGACCGCCTACGGCGAGGAGTGGGTGTCTGGCATGCCCACGTTCATGAACCAGAACATAGAGCGGCCGTACGACGCCCAGTTCAGTTTCGCGCACGGGCTTTCGATGGCTGCCCACCTGGTGCCGCCAGGAAAGGAATGGCAGAAGCCAGGAAACGTGTACGACCCGTCGGTCTTGGGTCTGATGTCAAGGGTTGTGTGGAAATCGCACCCCGACTGGGCTTCGGCCGTGTCTGCCGACCCGGCCGCCCGACCCGCTCGAATTGAGATCGCGGCGCGCGGAACCACGTTCACCGGTGAGCGCAAGTACCCCAAGGGAAATCCCTCACCGGATCCAACGACGTTCATGACGAACGACGAGATCATCGAAAAGTTCCGCTACAACGCCGCTGGAGTCGTCAGCCCGGAGGACGCCGAGTGGGTGGCTGATCGCGTGATGCGTCTCGAGGAGGTCGACGACGTCGGCGCGGTCATGAGCCGCCTACGTCCGTAGGAGCCAGATTGGGATCTCGGCTGGCGTCTTCCGAAGCTGGGGTGATCTCGCGAGTGTACGGTTAGCTATCAGGAGAGACGGACAAAACGGACGCCAAACTGACGCGGACCGTTCACTCGTCGGAGCACGGACCGCGAAAGCCGAAGCGCGTCATGTAAGAGACTCCAGCGCTTGATCAGTCTGGGGGTCGCAGGGTTGCATGAGCATCCCGGCTGGCCCGGTGGGTGGCGTTGAGTTCGGCTCTGAGGGTGAGCCTCGTTCTCTGCGCCGCGAGGACAGGCGCCCGGGCCGGGAGTTCGCAGCAGTCCGCCGCCTAGGCCCGACCGCCAGTCCGCCGGAGACGGTCGGCTTCCAAGGCCCCAGGAAGCCGACCGTCTCCGGCGGACTGGCGACTCCGTCTGCAACGGGGTCAGTGACAATGCTAGGAGCTGGGATGGGCAGGATCGCGCAGACTGACGGTCTCACGGAGGTTCAGGCCGACATTCTGTCGGCGGTGCGCATCTTTGTGGACAAGGAGATTCTGCCGCACGCGACCGAGCTCGAGCACAAGGACGAGTACCCGCACGAGATCATCGAGCAGATGAAGGAGATGGGCCTGTTCGGGATCACGATCCCGGAACAGTACGGCGGGCTCGGCGAGTCGCTGCTCACCTACGCGCTGGTCGTCGAGGAGGTCGCCCGCGGCTGGATGAGCGTCTCGGGCGTCATCAACACCCATTTCATCCTCGCCTACCTGCTGATCCAGCACGGCACCGAACAGCAGAAGCAGCGGCTCCTGCCGAGGATGGCGACCGGCGAGATCCGCGGCGCCTTCTCGATGAGCGAGCCAGGCTGCGGCTCGGACG
>NZ_MBLO01000037.1 GCF_001854805.1 Pseudofrankia coriaricola | reverse complement strand
GGGAGCCGAGGGCGGGGCCGAGGAAGCGGGTGGCGGGCATGCCGAGTTGGGTGTTGCGTCCGACGACGGCGATGTCGGCCATGAGTGCGATTTCGAAGCCGCCGCCGAGGGCGAGGCCTTCGACCTGGGCGATGGTGGCTTTGGGGAAGCCGAGGAGTTCGTGGTAGAAGCCGAAGGTCTGGCGGTCGACGGTGAGGCGGCGGCGTTGGCTGGGTCGGCGGGGCTTGGTGGGCGGCGTGCCGTTCGTGGCGGTCGTGGTGGTGTCGGGGGTGGTGCCGTTGGTGGTGGTGGTGTCGTCGTACCAGCCGTAGGCGTTGCGCATGTCGGCGCCGGCGGAGAAGTAGCCGTCGGTGCCGCGTAGGAGGACGACCTTGGTGTTGTCGTCGGTGGCGGCGGTGTCGAGGTGGGTGGCGAGCTGGTCGCGCATGGTGGCGTCGTAGGAGTTGCGCCGGTCGGGGTTGTTCAGCGTGATGCGGGCGATCCCGGTGTCGGGGTCGCGTTCGAGCAGTACGCGTCTGTCAGTCAACGCGGTCATCCTTCTCCCGTTGCGCCTGGGTCCTGGCCATCCTAGGGTTAATGTCTAGATATTTCCAGCGAGCCGCGTGCGGTCGACCCTAGCGAGGCAGAGGGAGGCGTCACGTATGGACTTCCGTCTCAGTGACGAGCAGCTTGCCCTGCGCGACACCGTTGTGTCGTTCTGCAACGGCCATTCCGACGTGGCAGGCAGGATGGGCGGGGCGACGAAGGTGGTGAGCGGATGACGGGGACGGACCGGCCGCCCGCATACGGCACGATCAAGTACGAGGTGACGCCCGACAAGGTGGCCACGATCACGCTGAACCGGCCTGAGGCGCTGAACGCGTTCGACCGCCAGATGTGCGAGGAGATCCGCGACGCCTGGAAGCGGATCAAGGACGACCCGGCGGTCAACGCGGTCGTGCTGCGCGCCGCCGGCGACCGGGCGTTCTGCGCCGGTCTGGACGTCAAGAAGAGCTACGGCCAGCCGGACGACGTCTGGAACCACGAGGACCCCGGCGAGCTGCTCTCGCCCAAGTGGCGGAAGGTCTGGAAGCCGGTCGTCTGCGCCGTGCACGGCATCTGCACCGCGGGTGCCTTCTACCTCGTCAACGAGTCGGACATCGTGATCTGCTCCGAGGACGCCACCTTCTTCGACTCGCACGTCAGCCAGGGAATGGTGCTCGCGCTGGAGCCGATCGGCCTGATGCGCAGGATCGGCCTCGGCGAGACGCTGCGGATCGCGCTGTCGGGCAACGACGAGCGGGTCACCGCCGCCACCGCACTGCGCATCGGGCTCGTGACCGAGATCGTCGATCGCGACCGGCTGTGGGAGCGGGCCCACGAGATCGCCGCCGGAATCGCCGAGAAGCCGTCGTCGGCCACCCAGGGCACGGTCCGCGCCATCTGGGAGTCGCTCGACCGTCCCTACCGCGCCGCCATGGAGCAGGGACTGATCTACACCCGGCTGGGCAACCCGATCGGCATGGCCGAGGCCAGGGCCAACCCGCGGCTGAAGCGTCAGCCGAGGCTGCGATGACAAGCGTCGAGAAGGTCGGTCAGGTCATGCCGCACTGCCCGGCCGCATCGCCGACACCTTGATCCTGAAGCCGGCCGCGCCCGCGCCGTTCCTGGAGCTCCAGGGGAGCTGTCGCTCCGAGGATTTCACCAGATCACGAACGGCTCGCGCGTTTCGGGCCAAGGCGCGCGGCGCGGCGCCGACGGCGGCGTCCGGTAGCCCCGTGTGGAGGGCCACCGGCCGCCGTGGGACCGGCAAACAGTCAGACTGGGGTTCCCACCTGCCACGTTTCGGCTCGGGTCAGGCGGGCCAGCCGACGGTCTTGGTTTCGGTGAAGATCTCGAGTCCCTCGATGCCGCACTGGCGGCCGATGCCGGACTGCTTGTAGCCGCCGAACGGGGCGTCGGCGCCGTACCAGAGGCCGCCGTTGAGGCCGAGCGTGCCGGTGCGGATCCGGCGGGCCACGTTCTTGGCCCGCTCCAGGTCGCTGGACATGATGGCGCCGGAGAGGCCGTAGACGGAGTCGTTGGCGATGCGGACGGCGTCGTCGTCGTCCTCGAAGCCGATGACGACGAGGACCGGGCCGAAGATCTCCTCCTGGGCGATCGTCATGCCGGGGGTGACGTCGGCGAACAGGGTCGGCTCGACGAAGTAGCCGCGGTCGAGGTTCTTGGGCACCCCGCCGCCGAGCACCACACGGGCGCCCTCGGCGCGGCCCTTCTCGATGTAGCCGAGGACCCGCTCCTGCTGGCGCTTCGAGACCTGCGGGCCCTGCAGCACCGAGGGGTCGGTCGGGTCGCCGTACTTGACGCCCTCGAAGGCGGCGGTGGCCAGCTCGATGGCCTCGTCGTAGCGGGAGTTCGGGACGAGCAGCCGGGTCGGCATCGCGCAGCCCTGGCCGGCGTGCATGCAGACCATCGCGGCCCCCGGGATCGCCTGGGCGAAGTCGGCGTCGTCGAGGAGCAGGTTGACCGACTTCCCGCCGAGCTCCAGGAACGTCGGCTTCACCGTGGCGGCCGCGGCCGCCATGATGCGCCGGCCGGTGACCGTCGACCCGGTGAAGGCGACCATGTCGACCAGCGGGGAGGTCGAGAGCACCTCGCCGACGAGGTGGTCGGCCGACGGGACGATGTTGACGACGCCGGGTGGGATGTCGGTGTGCTCGGCGATGAGGCGGCCAAGGCGGGTGGTGTTCCACGGGGTGTCCGGCGCGGGCTTGAGCACGCAGGTGTTGCCCATGGCGAGGATCGGGCCGAGCTTGTTCAGCGCGATCTCGATCGGGAAGTTCCACGGGGTGACCACACCGACGACCCCGACCGGCTCCTTCCACACCTCCCGCGCCGACGGGTAGCCCATCCCGAACGCGTCCTTCTCACCGAGCTGCCGCGTCCACGGGAAGGACTCGATCTGCTCGGCGGGCCAGCGCAGCGCCTCCCGCAGCGGCGCGTCGAGCTGCGGCCCGTAGGTGGTGATCACCGGGCAGCCGACCTCGGCGACGAGCTCGGCCCGCAGCTCCTCGACCTCGGCCTCGATCGCGGCCTGCAGCTGCAGGATCGCCTTCTTGCGACCGGCGTGGTCGGTGGCCCAGTCCGACTGGTCGAACGCCGAGCGGGCCGCGGCGACGGCCCGCTCCATGTCGGCGCGCGACCCGTCGGCGGTGACGCCGAGGACCTCCTCGGTCGCCGGGTTGACGTTGTCGAAAACCCGGCCTTCCTCGGCGTCGACGAGCTTGCCGTTGATTAACATTCGCTGCTCGGACATCACTTCTCCGGATAGGTCGGCGACGAGACGATCTTTCTCGGCAGGGGGAGCGGAAGGTCGGCGTAGGTCACGATTCCGGGTGGCGCGGCGACGACGGCGGGAATGGCGTGCACCGCCGGCATGGCCGTCATCACCATGCCCAGAACCATGAAATCCGCGAAAGTGGTTCCCTGGAAGTCGGGAGGCGGCAGGATCTCGACCTTCGTCCGGATCGTCGGCCTGCCGTGGACCTCGATGACGTAACCGGTGTCGATCTTCCAGTTGGGTTCCAGGGACTGGCCCTTGCGCCACCGGAAACGCAGGTCGACGACGGTGCGGCCGGCCACCCTGCCCTGCCAGCTGCCGGCGATGCCCGCGACGCAGCCGGCGGAGATCTTCCAGGAGCCGAGGTCGAGATCCTCGGTGGTCTTCGCGTACTCCGCCTCGCAGACCACCTCGTCGAACTCGACGCCGAGCGCCGCGCCGAGCAGGCGGACGGCGTCCTCGAACACCGCGGTGCCCTTGGTGGTCATCGCCAGCAGGTCCGGGTCGTCGATGGGGCGGGCGAACCCGACCGGCAGCTCGGTCGCGGGGGAGTCGTAGCCGGTGGCGTCGGCCGTCTCACTGACCACGATCTTGTCGACGCGGTCGCAACCGGCGGCGGAGACCATCGCGATCAGGTTCGCCAGGCCCGGGTTGATGCCGGAGCCGAAGACGGAGGTCTGACCCCGGGCACAGGCCTCCTGGATGCGGCCACGGCCCTCGCCGAGGGAGTGGCCGGTGATGAAACCCGCCGTGCTGACGATGTTCGCTCCCGACTCGAGGATGCGCACCATCTCGTCGACGTCGAGCCACATCGGGTTGTAGATGACGCAGTCAGGCTTGAGTGTGAGCAGGGCGTCGACGTCGTTCGTCGCGGCCACCCCGGCGGGCGCCGTACCGCACAGCTCCCCGACGTCCTTGCCGACCTTCTCGGGCGACCACGCGTAGCAGCCCACTAACTCCAGGTCCGGATGGGTGAGTACCGCCTCGACCGACTGCCGGCCGACGTTGCCGGTGGTCCACTGCACAACCCGGTAGGTCATCGCGCATCTCCGCTCCGGACGCGACAAGCTGGACATGGCGCTCGGCGTCCTGCTGAAGGTTCTACCGCCTGAGAGACGAGTCATCTAGATGTATCGCGCATGTTGCCCGCGGGTGCGTCCCGCCGGGCAGGGCCGCTGACGGACGTGCCGCGGGCGGTCCCGTCGACCGTGACCTCCGGGGTGCCGCCGGGCGGCGTCACTCCCCAGGGCGTCCGTGTCCCAGCCCGCTTCCTCTGATAAATATATAGATGTATCGTGCCAGGGCTGTTTGGACCGGCCCGGTGGAACTGGAAAGGATGTCGCCGTGACAGCGGCCACCCACATCGTCACCGAGCTCGGCCTCTCCGTCGCCATCGACGGCCCGCTGGCGGTGGGACGCGCCGCGATCGTTCCGGAGGTGTGCGTTCCGGGGAGCGTCGTGCCGCGGACCTCGGTCCTGGCCACCTGGGCCGACGTGATCACCGGGACGCTCTGCATCTCCGCCGTCGCGCCGCGCATTCCGCTCACGCTCGATCTCGAGGTCCAGGTGTTCGAGCCGCCCCTCGAGGGCGACACGGTCACGGTCGAGGCCAGCATCGTCAAGCGGGGCCGGACCGTCGTCGTGTCCGAGGCCCGGTTCTACGTGCGGGGGTCCGCCGCGCCGGCCGCGCTCGCGCTGGCGTCGTTCATCGCGTCGCCGGACCCGAGCCACGTCTTTCCCCCCGACTTCCACCCGCCGCTGCGGCAGGAGGCCGGCCGGCTGTCGGTGCCGTTCGCCGAGCGGGCCGGGTGCGCGGTCAGCACCCCCGGGACGGCGGTGGTCCCCCGGAAGCCCGACGGGCTCAACTCGTCCGGCGGGATCCAGGGCGGCCTGGTCGCGCTGGTCGCCGAGGAGGCCGCGGCCTCGCTCGCCGACCCGCCGGTGTTCCTACGGTCTCTGATGCTGCGTTACCTGAGGCCGTTCGCGGTGGGGCCGGCCCGGGCGACGGCCGAACGCCACGGCGACACCTGCCTGGTGCACCTGACCGACGCCGGCGTCGACAAGCTGAGCGCCCTCGCGACCGCCCGCCTGGCCGACGCGCCCCGGCTGCGCGCTGCCCGGGCGTAGTTGTCCTGACCATGGCGTTGGCGGCGGTACGCACCGAACTCACGGCACCCGGCTGAATCCCTGCCCCAGCGGTCCCGTCCGCGCGTCGAAGGCACACAGATGCCGCGCGGGTATTGAAGACATGTAGATGTATGGCCTAGTCTCTGCGGGCAGCGCCGGGGCCGCCGCGCGAGGGAGGCTGCATGGACAGCGAACATCCGGAGCGATCCGCCGCTCCGGCGCCGGACCGGTTGGCGCCGGACTGGTTGACGGCGGTCACGGGCGGCGGCGGGTCGCCCGTCGACCTTCCGGGCACGGCCGCCGCCGGGCACGAGGCGACGACCGAACGGGCTCGGTCCTGAGCACCGGCCCGGCCCCGGACGACGAACCCGGCTTACCCGACGGCGGCCCGGGCCCGCCGACCGGCACCATCGGCGTCGACGCGCGGCGGGTCGCCACGTGGCTGCGCGAGAGCCTGCACCCCGCTGTGTCGTCGGCCGCCGTCAGCAAGCTGCCCGGCGGCCACTCCAGCGGGGTGTGGCGCGTCGACGCGGTCATCGACGGCGACGTCCGGCCGATGATTCTCAAGGCTCCTGAACAGCCGAGCGTCGTGTACCAGCGGGATGCCTGCCGTGAGGCGCGGATCCTCGCCGCCGTCCGCGGGATGGGCGCGCCGGTGCCGGACGTGCTCGCCGTCGACACCGGGAAGGCCACCGGCCGGCGGTGCTTCGTCATGGAGCACGTCGAGGGACACGGGCTGGCCGACTCGTCGTTGGCGGGCCCGCATGAGGACACCTGGCTGCAAGGCATGGGCCCGGAAGCCCGGCGGGCGATCTGGGACTCCTTCCACGACGCGCTCGCCGCTCTGCACTCGGTCGACGCGCGGCGGGTTCCCGACGCGAGCCACGGGCCGCGCGGCGCGGTCGATGTCCTCGACTACTGGCGGGCGGCGCTGCTGGACGCCGCGCCGGCGCACTCGGTGCCGCGGCAGCTGAGCGCGCTGGACTGGCTGCGGGACAATGCCCCACCGGGCGCCGACGACGCGCCGGCGGTCTGCATGGGCGACGCCCGCATTGCCAACTGCCTCATCGACGGGAGCGAGGTACGCGCGCTGGTCGACTTCGAGGTCGCCTACGTCGGGAATCCGGCCGCCGACCTCGCCTACAGCATCTTCTTCGACGGCCTGCACAGGGCAGGCGCGCGACAGCCGCTCGACGGGCTTCCGTCGGCGGCCGAGACCTGGAACCGGTGGAGCCGCGCGACCGGGCGGCCCGTCGACAACCCCGCCTACTGGACGGCCTTCGGCGTGACGATCCTCTGCGTGACGGCCACCCGGGCGATGATCCAGTGGGGTCTCGCGAACCAGGGGATCGAGTCGGCCAACCCGATGGTCGCGCGCTGGGAGGCGTGCGTGGAAAGGGCAACCCATGCCTGAGTCACCCGCCAGGTTCACGGCCGACGACGAGAACCTGCATCCGGCCGACCCGCACGTGTGGTCGTGGAACGAGTCCTGGTACTTCTCCTGGATCGACCTGGACGGCGGGCCGGCCGGCTTCTTCCGGCTCGGGCTCCTGCCGAACCAGCGGCGGGCGATGCTGTGGTGCTTCGTCCACGTCGACGGCGCCTGGCATGGCGTCGAGGAGTCCCGGCTCGCGCTCGACCATGTCGACCTCGCCGCCGGGCATTCCTACGACAGGTGGGCCCTGCGGTTCGGCTGGCGCCCGGAACTGCCGCTGGCCGGCGCACACTTCACCTTCGCCGGAACCCTGCTCACCCGGTCCGGCGCCGACACGGGCGCCCAGGTGCCCGTCTCGATCGACCTGACCTGCGCGGCCACGAGCGAGCGCGTCGGCGCGGCGCCCAGCGCCGACACGTCGTATCCGGCGGACCGCTTCGAGCAGTCGCTCCGGGCATCCGGGACCGTCGTCGTCGGTGGCGACGCCCGCCCGGTGCGTGCCGGCGCGCACCGGGACCGGTCCTGGGGGCCGCGCGAGTGGCGCCTGCCGTTCGCGATCGGCGACCTGCAGGGCGGCGACCGCCAGCTCTACTTCGTCGGCTCGCCCAGGCACGGGCGCGGCTCCGGATACCTACGCGACGGCTCCGCCGAGCCGCGCCGGCTCAGTTGGGCCGGCGGGACCGTCGGGTACGACGACGAGGCGCGGACCATCACCCCCGGAACACTGCGCTTCGAGGACGCCGACGGCGCCCCGATCGAGGTGGAGCTCGAACCGATCGAGCCGAGCGTCTGCTTCGACATGGCCCACACCGGCCAGGAACCGGAGCAGTGGCCGTACTGGCGCATCCTCGTGCGGGCCAGGGTGCCCGGGTGGGAAGGCCCGTGCCGCGGCTGGTTCGAAGCCAGCCGCTACGGGATCCTCTGACCTCTGGTCATTGCCGTCTCGGCTGTGCCGCCGAGGCCGCCGAGGCCGCCGAGGCCGCCGCGTCGCCCGAGGCCGCCATCCGTCACCCCGCCGTCCGTCACCCGCCATTCGTCGTCCGGCTACGGCTGGGCCGTCTTCTGGTATTCGGCGACGATCGGGGTGAGCTCCGCTGGGGTCGCGCCGTGCATGATGACGCCGTCGCAGCCGAGGGCGAGCTGGTTGCGGACGGCGGCGACGCACTGCGCGGGGGTGCCGGTCGCCGCGGGCGCGAGCCACTCCGGCGGGATCAGCGTCGCGGCGTGCGCCAGCTGCTCGGGGGTGCCCCTCACGTCGAGGCCGCGCACGCCGGCGATCACCGGGTCGGCCAGGAACCGCCTGAGCACCTCGGGGTCCCAGCCGTTGGTGCGTACGAGCAGGTCGCCGTACCCCTGCAGGTAGGTCCCCAGGCGGCCGACGAGCTTCATGAGCCGCTGGTCCTCCGGGACATGTTCGCCGACGGTCGCGAAACAGGACCAGACCTTGACCGAGCCGGGGTCGCGCCCTGCCTCCTCGGCTGCGCGCTTCACCGTCGCCACCGCGCGCGCCGTGGTCTCGTCGGTGAAGAAGGTGTGCAGCACGACCTGGTCGAACAACCGCCCACCCAGCTTGAGCGTGTTCGGCCCGAACGCCACGATGCCCATCGGCAGGTGCTCGTCGAGCGTCCCGTCCAGGTGGAGCACCGGCCAGGAGCCGGCCGGGCCGTTGTGGCCCATGATGACCTCGCCGCGGAAAAGCCGGCGCATGAGGTTGGTGAAGTCCTCGAGCTGCGCGGTCGTGACCCGGGGGATACCGTACGTGTCCTGCTGCAGGGGGACCCCGCGGCCCAGGCCGAGGACGAAGCGGCCGCCGGTGAGGCTCTGCATGGTGCGGGCGTAGCCGGCGGTCACCATCGGGTGGCGGGTGTTGTGGTTCGTGGCCCCGGTCGCGATCGTGATGCGCTCGGTGACGGCGCCCGCCGCGCCGGACAGCGCCGCGGCCTCCTTCTTGTTGAACCGCTCCGAGATGTAGGCGGTGCCGAGGCCCAGCCGTTCGGCCTCGACGGCCTCGACGAGGATGTCGTGCGACGACTTCGCCTGCCCGGCCAGCAGGTAGCAGCCGAGCTCCTCGTGCACCTGGCCGGTGCCGCTCACGCCGTTCGTGGTGGCGGCGGCGGTGGCGGTGTTCATGGTTCACTCCCAGGAGGACGTCAGACCGGCACCAAAAAAGTCTAGATGGATCCCATCAACGGATCCCATCAGCCGAGCGGGGCCCGCGCAAGCGGCCCGCGGAGACGGCCCGCGCGGGGGCCGTCCTCCGACGGACGTGCCTGGAGGCGTCTCAGGCCATGCGGTACGGGAGACGTCTCAGGCCATCTGGTACCGGATGGGAACGCTCTTGGGACCGCCCACGAAGAGCGTCTCCACGTACTCGGCGGGGCCGGCCAGCTCGATGGACCGGATCCGGGGCACCAGCTCAGCGTAGAGGGCCCGCCCCTCGAGGCGGGCCAGGTGGGTGCCGAGGCAGTAGTGGGCGCCGAACCCGAAGCCGACATGCTTGTTCGGCGTGCGGCCGACGTCGAACACCTCCGGGTTGGCGAAGACGGACTCGTCCCGGTTGGCCGACGGGTAGGAGAGCAGGACCGAGCCACCGGCCGGGATCGTCACCCCGCGCACGACCGTGTCGCGCGTTGCGGTGCGCATGAAGTGCTTCACCGGCGACACCCAGCGGATCATCTCGTCGACCGCGGTCGGCACGAGCGACGCGTCCGCGGACAGCCGCCGCCACTGCTCCGGGTTCTGCAGCAGGGCGTGCATCCCGCCGGAGATGGCGGCGCTCGTCGTGTCGTGGCCGGCGGTCGCGATGAGCACGTAGTAGCCGACCGCCTCCAGCTCCCCGATCAGCTCCTCCTGGATCGTGGCGTTGGCGATCACGGAGGCCAGGTCGTCGGTCGGGTTCTCCCGGCGGTTCGCGATCAGCCCCTGGAAGTACTGGAAGAAGTCCAGCAGGGCCAGCGCGGCCGCGTCGTCGCTGGAGTCCCTCGCCAGGTCCGCGTCGTCGGCGCCGAACAGCTCCTGGGTGAGCTTGAGCATCCGCGGGAAGTCGTCCTCGGGCATCCCGAGCAGCGACAGGATGACGTAGAGCGGATAGTGCGCCGCCACGTCCCGGAAGAAGTCACACTCGCCGCCGAGGTCGGCCAGGTGGTCGACGTAGCGCTTCGCGAGCTGCGCGATCCGGTCGGACAACCGGCGGACGCCGGCGGGCTTGAACCACTCGGCGCTGATGTGCCGGTAGAGGACGTGGTCCGGCGCGTCCATCTGGACGAGCGTGCGCACCGGCGGCGCCGGGTCCGCCGGGTTCTGGTGCACGGTCGTGCGCGGCGCGTTGTGCCACAGCTCCGCGTCGCGTGAGATCTCCATGACGTCGTCGTAGCGGGTGACGGCCCAGAAGGGCGGATACTTGCCGTCGTCGACCCGGTGCACCGGAGACTCGCGACGCAGTAACGCCGTGGCGGCATGGAACCGCTTCTCGTCCGCGTACGCCTTCGGGTCGGTGAAGACGCCGCCCGCCTCGTCCAGCTCCATGCTCAGCCCTTCTTGGCGCCGCCGCCTACGGTGCGCAGGTATCCCGATGGATTGAATGGTTCGCCATACCTAGAACACTGTTCGCCCGGGTATTCGGGAGAGCGGTCCGGCGGCCACCGTGACGTCGGCCAGCCGCGACGCGACTGGCCGAGTCGGTAGCGACGTGCGCTGTTGTAGGGCGGCAGCGCTGGAGCCGACCAGTCAGGCACGATGCCTCCCCACGTCGGCAGCCCGGTTGCGCACGTGCATGCGATCCTACAAAAACATCTATAGGTATTCAACGGCTTGCCACCTGTCGGTAATCGGCCGGTCGATGCCGGGGTCGGGTAGGTTCTGGTGGAAAGGAAGGTTAACCTTCCCATTGGGCGCAACGAGCCCCGGGCCGGAGGTGCGCCGTCCGTCACCGAGCCAGGCGGCGTCCGCGCAGGTGGTCGGGAGGCTCGCATGTTTGATCATTTCGTCGTGTCCGTGCTGGTCGCCCCGCTGCTGACGTTGATCGGTACGTGGTGGCTGGCCGACCGCATCAGGCCGGACCTCGCGGCGCGGGTGATCGCCTGGTCGTCGGTGGTCGTCGCGACGGCGAGCTTTGTGAACCTGCTGGCCTTCGCGTTCAAGGCGCTCGCGGAAACCCGCCAGGTGGCGAGCATCGGCAACTGGTCCTCCGCCATCGTCCGGGCCGACACCGAGCACGTCGCCTGGGTCTCGGCGGTCGCGCTGGCGTGGGCCTCGCTCGCGACGCTCGCCGCCGCCGACGGGTACCGCCGCTACCGCCGTGCCCTCAGCACGGCCTGGTCGACGGTGGACGGACTGACGGTGGACGAACCGACGCTCGACGGGCTGGCTGGCGACGGCGAGGTGGTGGTGGTCCCGGACGAGCGGGTCGACGCCTTCGCGCTGCCCGGCCGCCGCGGCCAGAACGGACGCGTCGTCGTCACCTCCGGGATGCGGGCGGCGGTCGACAGTCACCTGTACGGGGCCATCGTCGCCCACGAGCATGCGCACCTGGCCGGCCGGCACCACCAGCTGGTGTGGCTGGCCCGGCTCGCCGGGCTGCTCCAGCCGATACTCTGGCCGGTGATCAAGAAGGTCGAGTACCTGGTGGAGCGGGCCGCCGACGAGGCGGCGGCGCGGTCGGTCGGTGACCGGGACGACATGGCCCGGGCGATCGCGCACGCCGCCCTCGCCGCCCTCGGCACGGACGGCACGTCGCGACGCCGGGTCGGGCCGCTGGCGATGAGCTCGCAGCCGAGCGTCGTTCCCCGCCGGATGGCCGCGATGACGAGCCCGGCGAAGGCCCGTGGATGGCTGCTCGCCCTGCCGCTGCTTCTCGCCGCCTTCACCGTCGCCTGGACCGGTGAGTGCGCCTACGACCTCCACGAGCTCCTCGCCCTCGCGGGCAGCGGCGGGGCGTGAAGGCTCTGCGCGCGCGTGGGGCCGGCGACGGGGCGAACGACCGGGCGGGCTACTGGTCCGACGGTGGTCGGGACTCCCGTTTCGGGGCCCGGGCGTCGAGCTGTTCGAGCATCCGCCGCATGACGCGCTCGTCACGCTTCGACAGCGATCCGAGGAACCTGCTCAGCACGACCTCGCGGTCCGGCCCCTCGTCAAGGATCTGGTGAATCCGCCGCGCCGCCAGCCCGGGCTCGTCGGCGACCGGCCGGTAGGCGAACGCCCTGCCCGCGCGCTCCCGCTCCACCAGGCCTTTGGCGTGCAGGCGGGACAGGATGGTCATGACGGTCGTGTAGGCAAGGTCGCTCCCGAGGCGGGTCATGACCTCGCGAGGGGTCAGCGGCCGACCGGCCGCCTGCAACGCCTGCATGATCGAGCGTTCCAGGTCGCCCGGCGGGCGCTTCTCGCGATCCACGGCACCTCCGCCTGACCAGCGCCCGAACACCTCTCGACGACGGCACCGCTCCGCTCGAGGACGATGGGTCCGCCACCGGCCGCCACCGGCCGCCACCGGCCGCGACACCGCGGCCGTTCAGGTCCGATCCTCCCGAGCGGACGCCCACGTCCGACGCGCCCTGGTCACGGCTGGCGATCGTCGAAATGACCGCCATCACCAGTCGGATCAACCGCCCACCCATGCTATCGGTCGTGAACCGCCCCCTCCGGCGACACGTCCGGGGACGGCCAGGTGACCCGTTGGAAGGCTGTCCGCGACGCTCAGCGCGACCAGACCCGCGGCGCACCCGAGTTCTGGCGCCCAGGCCGCTGGACTACTGGTCCAGCCCGCACGGCTCGGCCGCTCCGGCGACATCGCGTTCAGCCGGACCGCCGCGTCGTCGCCGGCGCTGGCCAGCGTTCGTCCACCCGGCGAGAACCCAACGACGTCACCCGAGCGGAGTGGCCGTCGCCGTCGTGCCTATCGTCGCGAGGGTGAAACCAGGGGAGCTGCGGACCCTGGAGGCCGTGCGGGCGGAACTCGCGCGGCTCGTGCGCTACGACGACGAGTCGCTCGTTCATGACGTCTGGGTCAGGCAGCGGTACGAGGGCGGGTTCGCCGGGACCTACGCGCCTGCTCGGGCGGAGGCGGTGGCCACGGCCTGGCATGAGGCGGGCCACGCGGTGGCGGCGCTGGCCGCCCGGGCGCGGTTCAGTTCGGCGTCGATCCGCGCCGGCGCGCGTAGCTCCGGGCGGGTTCATGCGATCACCAGTGGCGGCGCGGACGAGTTCGTGATCGCGGCTGGCGGGCGGGTCGCGGAGGGCCTGCGGGGGTGGACGCTGCCGTCGTCGGACGCCGAGGTGCGGGCATGGCTGGCGTCGTGGCGGGACGACGGCGGGGACGCGCGACGGTTCCGGGCCGCCCTGGCGGGAACCCGGTTCGCCGCCGACGAGGCCGCCGCCTGGCGGCACTGCGTGGACATGCTGACCCCGCTGCGCCCGCAGATCCGCTCGCTGGCACGCGGCCTGCTGGTCTGGCCGCGACATCTGCCGTACGCGGTCGCGGCGGCACTCGCCGCTCCGGGGCCTGCTAGCTGACGATGTCCTTTCGCTGGAAGTGCCACCAGGCGAGGGCGAAGAACACCGCCGAATAGACCAGGACCAGGCCGCTCCCGCGCATCATGTTGTCCCATTGGATGCCGGGCCCGACCGCGTCGAGCCAGGCGTACTGGAAATGGGTGGGCAGGAACTTGCGGTACGGGTCCAGGGCCGTGATCGAGTCGAGGATGTTCGACAGGACCACGACCATGGTGGCCCCACCGACCGCGCCGAGCGGGGCGTCGGTGAGCACGCCGAACAGGAACGCGAGCGCCGCGACCAGCAGCGACTGCAGGCTGGCGTAGCCGACGACGATCAGCAGCCTCGTCAGCCCCTCCCCGGTCGTGAAGGAACCACCCAGGGGCGACTGCGCCGGCGCCCACCCGAAGAACATGCCGCCGATCACCAGCGCCCAGGCGGGCAGCAGGACGTTCGCGCCGAGGCTCAGCGACAGGGCAACGATCAGTTTCTGCCGCAGCAGCCGGGCGCGGGGCACCGGGATCGCGAGCAGGTAGCGCAACGAGGACCAGCTCGCCTCGCTGGCCACCGTGTCGCCGCAGAAGAGGGCGACCAGCACGACCAGCAGGAACGACGCCGAGGCGAACTCCGTGAACAGGGCGAAGTTGATCGCGCCCTTCGTGGCCAAAGTCGCCAGCAGCGGCCCCGAGAAGTTGCCGTTGTTCGTCCCAGAGGAGGAACCGGGCGAGCTCGCCTGGAAGGCGAGCGCGATGGCCAGCGGCAACAGCAGGAGAATGAGGGCGACCAGATGGGTCCGCCGGCGGCGCAGCTGCCGGACGAACTCGACCCCTGTCGGCAGTGTGCGGTTGGGCCGGAAGCCGCCGTCGCGGGCCCCGGCCACGTCGATGTCCATCAGCATGTCGTGCGCGCCGCGCTGGGTGGGGGGCGGCCGCAGCCCGTCGGGGGCGTCCGTGGGTGGCAGTGTCATTGATCCGCGCCGACCATCCTGAGGAACACTTCCTCCAACGAGCGTTGGGCTGGCATGATCTGCGACGTCATGCCGGCGGCGGTCAGGATGTGCTGCGCCTCCTCGGGATTCGCGACCGCGAGCTGCGTCCTGCTCGCGCCGACGATCTCCTCCACCGACCCGGCCGCGACGAGCCTCCCCTTGTGCATGACCACGACGTGGGTGCAGGTCTGTTCCACCTCGGCGAGCAGATGGCTGGAGATCACCACCGTGCGGCCCGTCGTGGCGTAGCGGCGCAGGACCTCCCGCATCTCCGCGATCTGCGGCGGGTCCAGGCCGTTGGTCGGCTCATCCAGGACCAGGAGCTCGGGCAGCCCGAGCATGGCCTGGGCGATCGCGAGGCGCTGGCGCATGCCCTGGCTGTACGTCTTGACCCGCCGCTCGACCGACGCTCCCAGCCCGGCGATCTCCAGCGCGGTGTCGACATGCGCGTCCCGTGGCGGCCGGCCGGTCGCCGCCCAGTACAGGCGCAGGTTGTCCCGTCCCGACAGGTGCGGCAGCAGCCCCGGGCCCTCGATGAACGTCCCGACCTTGGCGAGGACCGGTGCTCCCGCCTCCACGAGCTCGCCGAACAGGCGGACGGTGCCCGCCGTCGGCCTGATCAGCCCCATGAGCACGCGCAGCGCGGTGGTCTTTCCCGCCCCGTTCGGCCCCAGCAGCCCGACGACCTGGCCGCTTTCCACCCGGAAGCTCACGCCGTCCACCGCGCGGTACCCGTCGCTGTACTCCTTGACCAGGTCCTCGATGACCACCGGCACAGACGTCAGCTCGGCCGTCCCGGCTCGTCGGCGCCGGTGCCGGAGCCTCGAGACCAGCGTGCCGAGCAGGAGCAACGCCATCGCCGCGACGCCCGCCACCAGCCAGATCCATGGCAGGCCAGACCGCGCGAGCTGCCCGTCGATCGTGGCGACGGCCAGGTCGCCACGCAGAGACGTGCTGTCCAGCGCGATGACGTAGCTGCGGGGCGAGGCCGGCAGCTGGTAGGCCGAGTCGGTGGTACCGATGGCCACCACGATGCGGTGGCCGGCCGGTATCTGGGTCACGACGCCGGGCAGGGCCACCGTCACGGTCTGCGCGACGCCGGGCCGCAGGCCGGTGAGCTGGATCGGCGCCACCAGGCCGTTCGGGAGGTCGGGAGCCCCGTCCGGGGCCACGTCGACCAGCGACGCGAACAGCGTCGCGTCCGTGGCATCCCGCGCGGTCACCTGCAGGGCGATCGTCGACGATCCCCCCACGAGCATCCCGGCGGGCAGCGGCTCGGACACGAACGCCGCCACCTGGCCGGGAATCGTGGCCAGGCCCGTCAGCCCAGATCCGGACCCTGCCCCGGGCCCGGATCCGGACCCCGACCCGGATCCGGACCCCGACCCTGAGGTCGCCCCCGTCGACCTCGAAAGCGCGGTCGCGTTGGCCAGCAGGCCGCCCAGGCCCGGGATGGTGGTGATGGCGGCCGGGCTGCCGCCGGCCGGCGCGTAGATGGTCTGGGGCGGGCCCGCGACGGTCACGCGGTCAGTCCGCCGGCTCGTCGCGTCGTCGTCCGCGCGGAGAATCCGCGCGATGGTCTGCCCGGTCTGGGCGGAGATGCTGCTGCCGGGCACGGCCACCTCGAACGAGGTGTCGAGCTGCCCGCGTCCGAGCAGTACCGGCGCGAACCAGTCGTCGACGTGCCGGGCCAGGACGTCGGCGGACGTCGTCCCGTCGTGGCCGCCGCTTCGCCAGATCTCCTTCACCGGGGTGCCGTGGGCGGCGATGCCACGGGCATTCGCGTCCGCCTGGCCGAGGGAGAACAACGAGTCCCGCTCGCCCTGGATGAGCACTGTCGGCGCCCTGATCCGGTCGAGCACGCTGGCCGGGCTGGACGCCCGCAGCAGCGACACGATCGTCGCGTCCGCCTGTCCGGTGGTGGCCGCCCGCTGGTAGGCGGCGCACAGGTTCGGCGCGAACCGCCCACACTCGCCGGGCCGCTGGTCCGCGGCGGAGGTGAACAGCACGCCGGCCCACTGCTTCTTGAAGACGCCCGGCCGATCGGCGGCGGCTGGCTGGCCGGCGGCGGGGGCCGCCTGGCCGGTGGCGACGGCATTCGGAAACAGCGCCTGCGACAGGTCGTTCCAGGTGATGTCGGCCGCGACCGCGTCGATCCGCTTGTCATTGCCGGCCGCGAGCAGCCCGAGCGCGCCGCCGTAGGACGAACCGGCGACGCCCACGCGCGGGTCGCCGGGCGCGTCCTTGCGCACCTGGGGCAGCGTGGCCAGGTAGGTGATCAGCTTGCTCGCGTCCGCCACCTCGTACTCCGGAGCGTCCAGGTGGACCAGTCCGCCGGATCGACCGAAGCCCCTCGCCGTGTAGGCGAGGACGAAGTACCCGCGCTTTGCCAGGGAACGAGCCGCGTCGGCGAGGTCATCCTTGGAGCCGCCGAACCCCTGGGCGAGCAGGATCGCCGGCGCCGGCGTGGCGCGCGGCCGGTAGCTGGTGGTATCCAGCATGACCGCCGAGCCGTTCTCCGCGGTGCCGGCGACGAACCGGGACTGGGTCCGGATCGAGGCGTCGGAGCTGGGCACCACCACAGCCACCAGGGCGCCAGTGACTGCCAGGACCGCCACTCCGGCGACGACGACAAGACGGCGCCGGCCCTTGAGCCGGGCTCTGAGTCGACCCTTGAAAGGAGCCTTCACCGCGGCTGGTTCGGCCGACGGACCAGGTGGGCCACCTCGATGGGACGCCGCGCCGGGCGAACCGCCGGCGAGAGGCGTCGCGCGCGGCGGCCAGGCGGTCGCCGGCCCACTCGCCGTCCGTCGCGACCGTGACCGTCGCGCACACCGGTCGAGCTCACAGGTGCCACCGGGATGTCACTCCTTCCGCCGCGAACGATGGTCAGACGTCGAGCATCTGGTCGTCCGGAACGAGCTGGCCACGTCGACCGTAACGGCACCGGTGAATCCCGCATCACCCCGAGGTAGGCCCGACTACATACTCACAGTGGCACCAGACCAGCTCGGCGGTCTCGGCAGGCCATACCTGGCGGCTTCGGCCTACTCGCCTGCCCCCACGACGTGACGCCGGCCGCTGGGCCACCGCGGCGGCGCCCGCTCACCTGTCTGGACGGTCCGGCCGCTTGTGTGCCGGTCTTCATGCTGACAGTTCTGGCCGGTCCGGTCGACGGGACGGCGCGCATGATGGGGTGATGGTGCTGCCCAGGGTGCCCAGGCTGTCCGTCGATGCGGGCGAGATCCGCTCGTGGGTCGGCGGCGAGGTCTTCGCGCGGGTCGCCGGGCCGGATGGCCCACAGCGGCGCGAGCGGATCTTTGAGGCCGCAGGCGAGCGATGGTTCGCCGAGGACCGCCCGATCCGGCGGGTGCACGGCGACTCGGCGATGTTCGTCGGCGGCCTGCGCGCGCTTCTGCTGCAGTCGCTGCATCCGCTGGCGATGGCCGGGGTGGCCGCGCACTCGGACTTCCGCGCCGACCCCTGGGGCCGCCTGCAGCGGACCAGCTACTTCCTGTCGGCGACGACGTTCGGGCCGGCTGACGAGGCGGAGCGGGCGATCGCCCGGGTGCGGGGCGTGCATCGCCGCGTCCGCGGGACGGCGCCCGACGGCCGGCCGTACGCGGCCTCCGACCCGCATCTGCTGCGCTGGGTGCACCTCGCGGAGGTGGACAGCTTTCTCGCGGCCTATCAGCGCTACGGCGCGGCTGCGCTGACCGCGGCCGAGCGGGACGAGTACGTCCTGGACACCGGTCTGGTGGCGGAGAAACTCGGCATCGACGGCCCGCCGCGCACCGTGGCGGAACTGTCCGACCAACTGGCGGGCTACCGCGCGGAGCTCGCCGGCACGCCGCAGGCGCGCCAGGCCGCGCGGTACCTGCTGGTCGGCGCGCCGCTCCCCCTCCCGGCCCGGGCGCCATACAGCGCGCTGGGAGTGGCCGCGGTCGGTCTGATGCCCGCGTGGACGCGGTGGCCGCTTCGGCTGCCCTACCTGCCGGTCGTCGAGGCGACCGTCGGCCGGCTGGCCGGCTGGGGTGTGGTGGCCGGCGTCCGCTGGGCGACGAGCCCGGCCGCGCGTTCCGAGGAGGTTCACCGGCCGGCGCCCTGACGGCGTCCGTTCCTGGGTGCCCCGGACGGACCCACACGGGTCACCTGGACGTTGACGTCCCGTACTCGTGGCCCAGAGGTGGCGGCGCCCGTCAGGCCAGGGAGCTCCGTCAGGTCAGGGCGCGCAGCGCCGCGGCGGCCTGCGCGATGCAGGTGGCGACGTCCTGTGGCTCTTCGGCGGGGACCTCGGCGGAAAGCCAGTGCGCGAACCCGACCTGGAAGACCGTCACCGCGCTGTGGGCGGCGAGGCTGGCGGCGGGCTCGGCGACTCCGCGGGTGCGCAGCGCCTCGGCGGCCGTGTCGGCCATGGCCGCGAGCTTGAGCAGTTCGCGCTCCTGCAGGCTCGGGTTGGCTGCGATGATCTTGGACCGGCGGATGGCGTGGTCGCGGCGGCCCTCCAGCAGGCTGCCGCCCGCGACCACCCCGGCGAGCGCCGCGTCGAGCGGCGACAGGTCGGCCGGCGCGGCCAGGATCGCGTCATACGCCGTCCGCTCCATGGTCTTCGAACCGTCGAAGAGGACCTCGCGCTTGTCGGCGAAGTGCCGGAAGAAGGTGCGCTCGGTGACGCCGGCGCGCTCGGCGATGTCGCCGGCGGTGGTCTGCTCGAAGCCGCGCTCGACGAAAAGCTCCACCGCGGCGCGGATCATCCGCCCCTGTGCGTCCGGCAGCCAGCGCCCCATATCAGGGAGTGTAGTGATGACAGGCGCTGACATGTCATGCTACGGTTGATGTCAGTAACTGACATACCCGTGGAAGGAAACCCACCATGCGCGTCTTCGTCACCGGCGCCTCCGGCTGGATCGGCTCGGCCGTCACCGACGAGCTCCTCGTGGGCGGCCACCAGGTCGTGGGCCTCGCCCGCTCCGGCGAGTCGGCCGCCGCCCTGGCGGCCAAGGGTGCCACCGCCCACCGCGGCAGCCTGGACGACCTTGACAGCCTGGCCTCAGGCGCCGAGGCCGCCGACGGCGTCATCCACCTCGCCTTCAAGCACGACTTCTCCGACTACGCCGGCGCCGGGCGCACTGAGCACGCCGCCGTCCAGCGCATGCTCGACACGCTCAAGGGCAGCGACCGGCCGTTCCTGGTCGCCTCCGGGCTGGCGTCGGGCGTCGCCGGGCGGCCGCTGACCGAGGACGACGCCTCGCCGTTCCACGGCGCCGACTCGATGCGCGGCGGCAGCGAGAACCTCGCCCTGGGGTTCGCCGACCGAGGGGTCCGCCCGGTGGCCCTGCGTTTCTCCCCGACCGTGCACGGCATGGCGGACCACGGCTTCACCGCGGTCCTGACGAAGATCGCGAAGGAGGCCGGGGTGGCCGGCTACATCGGCGACGGCGCGACCTGCTGGGCGGCCGTGCACCGCTCCGACGCCGCGCGGCTGGTCCGCCTCGCGCTGGAGAAGGCACCGGCGGGTTCGCGGGTGCACGCGGTGGCCGAGGGTGGCATCCCCTCCCGCGACATCGCCGCCGCCATCGGGGACTACCTGGGCCTGCCGACGGCGTCGGTCTCGCCGGCGGACGCGGAGGCCCACTTCGGCTGGATCGGGCGCTTCTTCGGCATGGACGCCATCGCGTCCAACGCCCATACCCGGGAACTGCTCGGCTGGACGCCGACCGGCCCGACCCTGTTGGAGGACATCGCGGCCGGCGCCTACGCGTTGCCGGAGTAAACGCTCCTTGCCGAAGGAAGCCGGGCGGCGATCCTGGATTCCGTCAGTCTCCGATGGGGGTGGAACCCAGCACGTCGAACCTGGAGGGCTGGCCCTTGTCGTCGAGGGCCGTCGACAGGCCGCCCCGTACGCAGACCGCCGGGTTCGCCGGGTCGGCCTTCCCGTTGCAGCGGAACTTCTGGCCGCCCGAGCCGGGCAGTTCCTTCTCCGGCATCGCCTGGATGGTCGCGTTGACGGTCGCCGGAGTGATGTCGCCCTTGATGCCCTCGACGGCGGTGGCCAGGCCGGCGAGCGTCATGAACATGCTCCGGCCGATGACCGCGTCGGTGCCGGTGATGCCGTGGCTGTAGGTCTTGAGCACGGCGTCGTAGAGCACGGTGGAGGGGTCGGTGCCGCCGTTGGGGACGGTGGCGGAGACGACCATTCCGTTGAGCACGTCGGCGGGCACGGCCTTGCGGGTGGCGTCGGTGATGCACTGCGAGATCGCACTGATCGTGCCGTCGTAGCCCACGGCCTTCAGTCCGTTGAACGCGCTGATGCAGAAGGTGTCGTTGCCGATGACGAACACGAGGCCGGGCTTGCCGTCGATGGCGTTCTGCATCTGGGGCGTCATGTCCGCGGTGCCCGGCGGCACCGTGACGAGCTGGTATTCGAGGCCCGCCTTGGTGAACGCCGCCGGCGCGATGTCCTGGGCGGTGTGCAGCGCGGCGGGCACGTCGATCACCACCGACGTCACCTTCTTCACCCCCAGCTTCTTCGCGAGGCTGATCGGCATCTGGAGCACCGCGTAGGTCGGGTCGCCGAGGGTGAACGACGACTCGCTGTCGGCGAGCACGTCGGTGCTGCCGGCGCCGTAGAGCATCGTGGGTATGTTCGCGGCAGCCAGGGGCTTCCAGACGTCGTCGACCACCCCAGACTCGGCGACGGCGACGGCGACGACGTCACCTGCGACCAGTTGGTTCGCGCAGTCGGCGGCCTTCGACGGGTCCGCCTGCGTCTCGCACTTCACGATTTTGATCGGGCGGCCGCCGAAGCCGGAATGCCGTTCGTTGAGGTAGGCGGCGGTGGCGTCGGCGACGTCGAGCTGAGAGGAGGCATCGAAGGCGGGGGTCGCGCCGTCCGAGATGACGCCGATCTTCACGGGCTCGCCGCTCGCGGCCTTCACGGGCCCGAGCACGTCGGCGTTCGCCGTGGTGTTCGCGGGCGCGGGGGTGTCGTCGTCCGACCCGCAGGCCGCCCCGAACACCACCAGGGCCAGCGACGCGGATAACAGCGCGCCCAACGGTCGTCGTCCCGGTGAGGCGCTCGTCCGTCGTACGGGCGAGACCACTCTTCTCCGCATGTCCACGCTCCTCTTTGCCGGGGGCAGAAATCAGTCGGCGGATGTGGGGGACAGTCCGAGCGCGGCGGCCAGGACAGCCGTCGCCTCCTTGTTTTCCCGCTGGCTGACGATGGCCTGCGCCGCGATTCCCGAGCCGTGGAACGTGCCGGGGTACAGGTGGAGCTCGACCGGCACCTCGGCGGCGAGCAGCGCCTGGGCGTAGGCGATGCCCTCGTCGCGCAGCGGGTCGAACTCCATCACCGAGATGTAGGCGGGTGGCAGGCCAGTCAGGTCGGTTGCCCGGGCCGGCGCGGCGTAGGGCGAGACGCCGGGCGTGCCCGGGACGCCCTCGCCGAGATAGGAGTTCCAGCTGATGACCGCGTTGGGCCGGTTCCACATGGGGGTGTCGACGAACCGGCGCATGCTCGGGGTGTCGAGCCGGTCGTCGATCTCGGGAACGCCGAGGAACTGGAAACACAGCGGGGGGCCGCCGAGGTCGCGGGTCAGCAGCGCGAGCCCGGCCGCGAGGCCCGCGCCGGCGCTGATCCCGCGGACCGCGATCCGGGTCGGGTCGACGCCGAGGTCGGCCGTGTTCTTCGCCAGCCATTCCAGGGCGGCATAGCAGTCCTCCAGCGGGGCCGGGAACGGATGTTCCGGGGCCAGCCGGTATTCGACCGAGACGACGACCACGCCCAGCGCGCGGACCAGGTCCAGGCAGGACCCGTCGTCGATGCTGATGTCACCGATCACGAACCCGCCGCCGTGGATGTTGAGCACGCCGGCGGTGAGGCCGGCAAGCGTTCCGGAGCCCGGGCGCGCCGGCCGGTAGACCCGGACGGGGACCTCGGGTGCGCCCGGCGGCCCGGGAACGCGCAGGTCCCGCACGTCGACCCCGGTGGTGTCGGACCGCATGCCGTTCCTGAACTCGTCGAGCAGGGCACGGAACGAGGCCAGGTCGGTGAAGTCAGGCGTCGGCAGCATCGGGATGACAGCTGCCAGCTCGGGGTCGAATCGGTAGGTCATCGCGGATCTCCCTCAGCGGATATCCCTCAACGGTGGCTGGCAGCACTCTGCCCAACCCGCGGGTCCCGGTCATCCGCCAGTCGTCGGACGTTCGCGCGCCAGCACCCGCCACCTGGCGACGGGCGCGGATATGGCTGGTGACGGGTTGCCATCGTTGGGGTGTGGCGGCGTCGCCGAGGGAGGCCGTAACCTCCCGGTGTGCGAACGGCTGCCTGGACGAGCGGCGGTGGCCGGCGGTGAAGGGCCTGCTGCTGCAGCTGTCCGCGCTCGACGCGGACGCCGAGAGCGCGGTCCGGGTCATCGCGTACTTCGATGCCCTGGTGGCCGCCCGTGCCGACGCCGCCTCCCTGGTCCGCGCCACCGCGGCGCTGGCCGAGTGCGGCGCCGGGCTGGAGACCCCGGACACCGGCCAGGTGCGGTACCGCCAGGACGGTACTTCCGCGCCGCCCCCACAGCCCGCGACGGACGGGTCCACGGTGCCCGGGCATGTCTCCGGTTGGATGAGCCTCGGCGACGACGGCGGCCGGGTGTGGCTGGAGCGGCCCGGCCCGCCTCGCCCGCTGGACGAGATCGTCCTGGAGCGGATGGCGATCGCCGCGCGGGCCATCGGCACGAGGGCCCGTCCGTCGCTGCACATCGCCGACCCGGCCCTGGTGGAGCTAGTGCTCTCCGACCGGGAGTCGGCCGAGGACCGGGCTCGGGCGCTGCGCCTGCTCGGGCTGCTGCCTGACGTCGCGGTGCGGGCGGTGGCGATCTCCCCACCGGCGGGGATGGACGTCGGAGTGCAGGCGGTCGCCCTGATGGCCCGCGGCCGGCTCGGGCGGCGCACCGTCCGCGTCGCGGTCCTGGGCCGGATGGCGGCGGTGCTGCTCCAGGACCGGTCCGCGGCGGCGAGCCCTGCCAGCGACCTGCGCCTCGCGCTCGCCGAGCGCCCGTCCAGCCGGACAGGCGCGGAGGTCCTGCCGGACGAGGAGCGGGACGAGACCTCTCCCGGCGGGAGGCAGGGGGGCGGTGGCTTCGACCGCTCGACCTCCACCGGTCACTGGGACGCCGCCGCGCAGCCGCGGGTGGGCATCGGCGGCCCGGTCGACGGGCTCGACGCCCGGCTCTCCTGGCGGCAGGCGCGCCTCGCGCTGAGGTTCGCGGCCCCCGGATCGGCCGACGCACTGGTCGTCGACTACGCGGAACTCRGCTCGGTCGCGCTGCTCGCCGACGTCCCCGTCGACCGGCTGCGCTCCGACCCGGACGTCCGCGCCCTTGACGCGCTCGCCCAGGCGCCGGCCGGGGCTGGCGACATCGCTGTCCTCGAGGCGTACTGCCGGGCGACCTCGCTACGACAGGCGGCCGCCGGCCTGTACCTGCACCACAGCTCCGTCGCCGCCAGGGTGGCGCATCTGGAGGACATCCTCGGCTGGCGTCTCGACGAGCCCGAGGGACGGTTCCGCGCCCGCCTCGCCCTGCTGGCCCGCCGCCTCGCGACCGCGCCGTAGCGGCCGGCGCCAGGAAGGGCCGGCCCGGCGCTTGCCGCCGTGGCGATCCCATCGTGGGCGGGGTCTGGTGCGCCGCGGGCGATGTTGTCGGGGATGGCTCCGGGCTCCGCCGGACAGCCGGGCTGGATGATCGCCGAGCTGGATGTAAAGTTTTCTAGACATCAAGTCAAAGATGCTCTACCTTCGGGATGTCAAAGATTCTGGACATCGAGGGGTCGGGCATGACACACGAGCAGAAGAGGGCGTGGATCAGACTCGTCGTCTCCGTCGTCGCGTACGCCGCCTACGTGGTCGTCGTCGCGGCGCGGACCGACGGACGTCCGCTGTCTGGCGCGCCGTACGTCGCGGCGCTGCTGTGGAGTGTCGGCGCGGCCATCGCCGCGTCGATCGTGGTGGAGATCGCGATCGGCGTGACGAACCCAAGGGCGTCCCGGGTGGTCGACGAACGTGACCGTGAGATCGGCCGGCTCGGCGAGCACGTCGCCCAGTCGTTCGTGGTCATCGGCGCGGTCGCCGCGATGCTCATGGCGATGGCCGAATGGGACACCTTCTGGATCGCCAACGTGATCTACCTGTGCTTCGTGCTGTCGGCGATCCTCGGCGGCGTCACCAGGGTCGTCCTCTACGGCGGGGGCGTCCCGCGGTGGTGAAGCCGACCCGCGTGACGAACCGCATCCGCGGGCTGCGCTTCGCCAACGGCGAGATGACGCAGGCCGAGCTCGCGGAGCGCCTCGGAGTGACCCGGCAGACGGTCATTGCCATCGAGCAGGGCCGGTACTCGCCGTCCCTTGAGACGGCGTTCCAGATCGCCCAGGTGTTCGGTGTCCGGCTCGACGACGTGTTCCAGTACCCGGATCCGGAGGAGGAGAAGCAGCGATGAAGGCGATTGCTCAGGACGGGTACGGCCCGCCCGACGTGCTCATGCCGCGGGAGGTCGACAGGCCGACGATCGGCGATGCGGAGGTGCTCGTCCAGGTGCGGGCCGCCGGGGTCGACCCGGGTGTCTGGATCTTCATGGCTGGCCGGCCGTATGCCGTGCGGCTGGCGGCCGGGCTGCGCAGGCCCAAGGTCTCGGTGCGGGGCCGCGCCTTCGCGGGGGTGGTCGCGGCCACCGGCGACGGCGTGACCGGGTTCCAGCCCGGGGACGAGGTGTACGGGACGACCCCACGCGGGACGTACGCCGAGTACACGGCGGCGCGGGCGGACCGGATGGCCCGCAAGCCCGCGAACGTGACGTTCGACCAGGCCGCGGCCGTTCCCATCTCGGCGCAGACCGCGTTGCAGACCGTGCGCGACCGCTGCGCCGTCCAGGCGGGGCAGCGGGTGATGGTGATCGGCGCGACGGGCGGCGTCGGGTCGTACGCGGTGCAGCTCGCCAAGGCGTACGGCGCGGCGGTGACGGCCGTGTGCGGCCCGGGACGGGCGGAGCTGGCACGGTCCATCGGCGCCGACGACGTCATCGACCACACCCGCGAGGAGATCGACCGCGACGGCCCGGTGTACGACGTGGTCATCGACACCGCGGGGGACCGCCCACTGTCGCTGCTGCGGCGCGCCCTCACGCCCCACGGGACGTTGGCGATCGTCGGCGGCAGCTACCGCCAGGGCCGGCTGCTTGGCGGCGTCAGCCGGCAGATGCTGCGCGCGCCGCTGCTGTCGATGTTCGTGGGCCAGCGGCTGCGCAACGTCACCGCGACCGAACGCGCCACCGACCTCACGGAGCTGACCCGGCTCATCGAGTCCGGCGCCGTCACCCCGGTCGTCGACCGCGTCTACCCCTTGGCCGAGGCGTCGGACGCCCTCCGCCATCTCACCGACGGGCACCCCGCCGGGAAGCTCGTCGTCACCGTCGCATAGGCACTGCCAGCCGCGTGCCGAGGCCGAGGCACGGGCACGGGGCATGGACACGGGGCGTCGTGCGGGACCTCGCGGCGGGCCGTGGACCCCGAGGGCGGCGAGGCGGCTCACCCTTTCTCATGTACGGGAGAAAAAAGTTCGGGCGGCGATGTCGAGAACTTGTGGCTGGCTCCGTCCCGGCGGTGAACGTGACCAGTATGGGTCGCTCCAGGACCGAGGAGAACACGATGGCCAAGTACTTGCTGCTCAAGCACTACCGCGGCGCTCCGGCGGCGGTCAACGATGTGCCCATGGACCGGTGGACGCCGGAGGAGATCTCGGCGCACGTGGGGTACATGAACGACTTCGCGGCCCGGCTCGAGGGGACCGGCGAATTCGTCGACGGTCAGGCGCTCGCGCCCGAGGGGATGTTCGTCCGGTACGACGGTGAGGGGCGTCCGCCGGTCACTGACGGGCCGTTCGCCGAGACCAAGGATCTCATCGCCGGTTGGATGGTGATCGACGTCGACAGCTATGAGCGTGCCATCGAGCTGGCCGGGGAGCTGTCGGCCGCCCCCGGGGCTGGCGGGAAGCCGATCCACGAGTGGCTTGAGGTGCGTCCGTTCCTGGGCTCGGC
Source organism: Pseudofrankia coriaricola (assembly GCF_001854805.1). Lineage (GTDB taxonomy): Bacteria > Actinomycetota > Actinomycetes > Frankiales > Frankiaceae > Pseudofrankia. The sequence goes on along the minus strand of NZ_MBLO01000037.1, from coordinate 26,231 downwards.
GCCCACCATCACCGAGTGCCATGGCCATGGGTGAAGAGTGACTTCTCGGGTGAATGAGGCCCTGCTGCGGAGCCTCACACCGAGCGTGCTCGGGATCCTCGTCCGCCGCGGAGCAGACTTCGCGGCGGCCGAGGACGCCGTGCAGGACGCGCTGGTCGAGGCGGTCCGCGTCTGGCCGGCCGACTCGCCGCGGGACCCGAAGGGCTGGCTGATCACCGTGGCCTGGCGCAAGTTCCTCGACGCGACCAGGGCGGACGCCGCCCGCCGCCGGCGTGAGGACCTCGTCGACGAGGAGCCGGCGCCCGGGCCCGCGCCCGCGGTGGACGACACGCTGCAGCTCTACTTCCTGTGCGCCCACCCGTCGCTGACGCCGTCGTCGGCGGTCGCGCTTACGCTGCGCGCCGTCGGCGGGCTGACCACCCGCCAGATCGCGCAGGCCTACCTGGTGCCCGAGGCGACCATGGCGCAGCGCATCAGCCGTGCCAAGCGCACCGTCTCCGGCGTGCGGTTCGACCAGCCCGGCGACGTCGCCACCGTGCTGCGCGTCCTCTACCTGGTCTTCAACGAGGGCTACTCCGGCGACGTCGATCTCGCCGCCGAGTCCATCCGGCTCACCCGGCGGCTCGCGGCGGCGATCGACCACCCCGAGGTGGCCGGGCTGCTCGCGCTCATGCTGCTCCACCACGCCCGGCGGGCCACCAGGACCGCGCCCGACGGCAGCCTGGTGCCGCTCGCCGAGCAGGACCGCGGCCGGTGGGACACCGCGTCGATCGCCGAGGGCGTCGAGATCCTGCAGGCGGCCCTCGCCCTCGACCGCCTCGGCGAGTTCCAGGCCCAGGCCGCCATCGCGGCGCTGCACGCCGACGCGCCCACCGCCGAGGAGACCGACTGGGTGCAGATCGTCGAGTGGTACGACGAGCTCGCGCGCCTGACCGACAGCCCGGTCGTCCGGCTCAACCGCGCGGTCGCCGTCGGCGAGGCCGACGGACCGCGTGCCGGGCTGGCGGCGCTCGCCGCGCTGGACGACTCCCTGCCGCGCCGCGCCGCCGTCGCGGCGTATCTCCACGAGCGCGACGGCGACCTGGCGACGGCGGCGGGGCTGTACGCCGAGGCGGCCCGAAAGGCGCCCAACCTCGCCGAACGCGACCACCTGACACGCCAGGCCGCCCGGCTCAACGCCCGCCGACGTCGCTGACGGGTCGCGCCTGCTATCCGGCGCTATCCGGTGGCGATGGAGATTGGGCGATGGAGATTGATTTGGTGTTGAGGTAGCTTTCGAGGCCTTCGCGGCCGAGTTCGCGGCCGTAGCCGCTGGCCTTCACCCCGCCGAAGGGTGCCGCCGGGTCCATGGAGTACCCCTGGTTCACACCGAAGGTTCCGGTCCGTACTCGGCCGGCGATGTGGAGGCCGTGGGCGGTGTCGGCTGTGAAGACGGAGCCGGCGAGGCCGTATTCGGTGTCGTTGGCGATCCGGATCGCCTCGTCCTCGTCGCGGTAGGGGAGGACGACGATCACCGGGCCGAAGATTTCCTCGCGGGCGATGGTCATCGCGGGGGTGACGTCGCTGAAGACGGTGGGTTGGACGTACCAGCCGGTGTCGAGGCCGGTGGGCGGGGCGCTGCCTCCGGTGGCGAGTCGGGCGCCCTCGCGCAGGCCGGTGTCGATGTAGCCGCGTACCCGTTCCTGCTGGCGCCTGGTTACCAGCGGGCCCATCTGGGTGTCCGGGTCGGATGGGTCTCCGATTCTGATGGTCGAGAGTTCCGCGGTGAGCGCGTCCGTGTAGTCGTCGAGGCGGCCCGCGGGTGCGAGTACGCGGGTGAGGGCGTTGCAGATCTGGCCGGCCATGCCCATGCCGGAGAAGCGGACGGCTTTCGCGACGGTGGCTGGGTCGGCGTCGTCCAGGGCGATGGCGGCTGACTTTCCGCCGAGTTCGAGGCTGACCTTGGTGAGGTTGGCGGCGCAGGCGGTGGCGACCTGCCGGCCGGCGGCGGTCGAGCCGGTGAAGGAGACCTTGTCGATGCCGGGGTGGCCGACGAGGTGGGCGCTGACGTCGCGCTCGGCGGGCAGGACGCTGACGACGCCGGGTGGCAGGCCGGCCTGGGTGAACAGGTCGGCGAGGAACAGTGCGTCGAGGGGTGACTCGGGTGCCGGCTTGAGGACGACCGCGCAGCCGGCGAGCAGGGCGGGAATCAGTTTGGTCACGGTCAGGAACTGCGGCATGTTCCACGGGACGATCGCGGCGACGACACCGACGGGCTCTCGGCGAAGGACGATGTCCTGCCCGTAGACACCCGGGCGGTTCTCCTGCCAGGGGTAGGCGGCGGCGATGTCGGCGAACGCGCCGATCATTGAGCCTGGCAGGCCGACCTGGGCGCGTCTGGCGAAGGAGATCGGGGCGCCGAGCTGGGCGGTGATGATCTGGGCCAGTTCGTCGCGCCGGGCGCTGTAGAGCGTGGCGAGCCGGCGGATTGCCTTGACGCGTTCGGCGGGGTCGGTGCGTGGCCACGGCCCTTCGTCGAAGGCCTGGCGCGCGGTGGCGACGGCACGGTCGACGTCCGCGGTGCCGGCCGCGGCGACGCTTCCGACCGGCTTCTCGCTGTGTGGGGAGATCACCTTGATGCGTGCCCCGGTGCTCGGGGTGACCCATTCGCCGCCGATGAACAGCTGTTCCTGCTCGTGCATGATCACTCCCTGTGCCGATCTCCGCTGATCGCGACCGCGCCGCCGGCCGTCTCCGGCCACCTCCGGGCACCAGCCGTCCCGTCCGCGGTGCCGCCGCGCCGGGTCATGGCCGCATGCCCGCCGCTCGGTCTGGGGGTCTTGCGGCTCGCGGCGAGCCTATGTTAGTCACTTGGAGAGCGTTAGTCAGTCGTAGAAAGCCCTCGATCGGTGATCTCGAGCGACCTCGACGGAGGACTGGGCCATGGCACGTGCCACCAAGTCGGCGGAGGCCAGCTGGACGGACCGCTACCCGGGGCTGGGTACCGGCCTCGTGTCGTACGAGGACTCGATCTCGCCCGAGTTCTACGAGCTGGAGCGCGAGGCGGTCTTCCGGCGGGCGTGGCTGAACGTCGGCCGGGTCGAGCAGCTGCCCCGCAAGGGGAGCTTCTTCACGAAGGATCTCGCGGTCGCGAAGACATCCGTCATCGTCGCGCGCGACCTGGACGGCCGGGTCCGCGCCTTCCACAACGTGTGCCGCCACCGGGGGAACAAACTTCTGTGGGAAAGGACGCCGAAGGAGGAGACCAGCGGCGTCTGCCGTCAGTTCATGTGCAAGTACCACGGCTGGCGGTACGGGCTGGATGGCCAGCTGAACTTCGTCCTCCAGCAGGAGGAGTTCTTCGACTTCGACAAGGCCGACTTCCCGCTCGTGTCGGTGCACTGCGAGGTCTGGGAAGGCTTCGTCTTCGTCAACCTGAGCGACGAGCCCAGCCAGACCCTCCTGGAGTTCCTCGGGCCGATGGTGCGCGGCCTGGAGGGCTACCCGTTCGATCTGGTGTCCGAGCGGTACGCGTTCAAGGCCGATCTCAACAGCAACTGGAAGATCTACCTGGACGCTTTCCAGGAGTACTACCACGCGTCGATCCTGCATTCGCAGCAGCAGGTACCGAGCCTGCGCAGCTTCGAGTCCGGCTTCAAGGCGCCGCATTACCAGATTGACGGGCCACACCGGATGGTCAGCACCGGCGGCTGGAAGGGCGTGCCGCGGCACATGCTGCCGCACGACCAGATGTACCCGATCGAGCCCCTCACCGAGGCCGGCCTCATGGGCCCCTGGCAGCGCCCGGACATTCCCGAGCTCGACCCGGCCAACCTGCCGGCGGGGCTCAACCCCGGCGGGCTGGACCCCTGGTCGATCTCGAACTTCCAGATCTTCCCCAACTTCGTGATCCTGGTCTACGAGCGCGGCTGGTATCTGACCTACCACTACTGGCCGACGTCCCACAACACGCACGCGTGGGAGATGTCGTACTACTTCCCGCGGTCGCGGACCGCCAGCGAGCGGATCCGTCACGAGGTCACCGCCGTCATTTCCAAGGAGGCCGGCCTCCAGGACGCCGGCACGCTCGACGGCACCCAGATGGGCCTGGAATCCAGGGTCATCGACAAATACCCGCTGTCCGACCAGGAGATCGCCGTTCGTCATCTGCACAAGGTCACCGGCGACTGGGTGCAGTCCTACCTTCGAGACGGAAGGGGGGTCCGGGCATGAGTGACTCGTTACTCCCGGAGGAGTTCGCCGACCTCGAGCCCTTTGCCGCCAGGTGGTGCATCCCCGGCGAGCCGGCCAGGTACACCGCGCGGCTGAACAGCACGATGGCGGACATGCAGGCGTTCTACGACGCCGCGTTCCCACGGGTACGAGACGCCATGGCGTATCTCGACCAGTTCCGGCTGGACGAGCTGCCCGAGCGGGCGGAGAACCTGCTGCACCTCGTGTACTCGTTCGTCATGGTCTCGCTGCCGGTCGAGGTCTGGCACCAGCCCAGGGTCATCGATGCCGGCACCGCCTACTTCGACCGCTACCTGGAGCCCGCGCCGTGACGACGACCATCACCTGCGAGCCACTCGCCGCCACCGTCGGCGCCGAGGTGAGCGGCGTCGACGCCGAGCGGCTTGCCCAGGACGACACTGGCGCGGGGGCGATCCTCGAGGCACTGGAGCACTATGGCGTGCTGGTCCTCCGTGGCCTGCATCTCGACCCGGACGACCAGGTCGCGTTCTGCCGCCGGCTCGGTGAGATTGACTTCGAGCAGGGACACCACCCGGTCGCGGGTATCTATCGGGTCACCCTGGACCAGTCGAAGAACTCCTCGGCGGCCTACCTCAAGGGCACCTTCGCCTGGCATATGGACGGGTGCACCCCGCTGCACGGCGAGCCGCCGCAGAAGGCGACCATTCTCAGCGCCAAGCAGGTGGCGGCGAACGGCGGGGAGACGGAGTTCGCCAGCACCTACGCCGGCTACGACGCGCTGTCCGACGGGGAGAAGGAACGGTTCGCGTCGCTGCGGGTGGTGCACACCTTCGAGGCGTCCCAGCGCACGGTCTACCTGGACCCGACCCCGGAACAGCTCGAGCGGTGGCGCGCCCGGCCGACCTCGACGCACCCCCTGGTCTGGACGCATCGCACCGGCCGTAGGTCGCTGGTCATCGGCGCCCACGCCAGCCACATCGTCGGAATGGATCTCGGCGAGGGACGGGCGTTGCTGGGAAAACTGCTCGACCACACGACCGCGTCCGGGCTCACCTACCGCCACGAATGGTCGGTGGGGGACACCGTCATCTGGGACAACACCGGCGTCGTGCACCGGGCGGCGCCGTACGACGCGGCCTCGCCGCGCGAGATGCTCCGCACGACCGTCTTCGGGGACGAGCCGATCCAGTGACCGCGGTGGCCAGCTTCGGCCAGCCAGCGGCCGGCTAGCTGGCCCGGCGGCCGGCGACGGCGTCGACGACCTCGTCGTCGGCCGGCCGGCGGTCCCCTTCCAGGGCGCGGATCTCGCGCTCGACGACGGCGATCAGCTCGCGGTGGCCGGTGTCGACGTCGAAGGCCTCCTCGATGTGCAGGAACCGGGAGATCGCGGCCATGGCGAGAATCAACGACGCGGGTGGCCACCGATCGGGATCGACACCGTAGCCCTTGAGCACGTCCGAGAGGGTCTCGAGCTGCAGCCGCCGGAACGTCCGCGAGTAGGAGGCGATCTCGGCACGGATCGCCTTGCGGTGGTTCGCCAGCGCGGTGAACTCCATCGTGCGCGCGTTGTTCGAGGACTCCTGGACCAGTTCCCAGAGGGCCCACAACGGCTGCGGCGAGCGCATCGCCCGCCGGAGCCGGTCCAGGCTGCGCTCGGCGCCGCGGCGGAACAGCTCGACGAACAGGCCGTCCATCGTGCCGAAGTAGTAGTAGACGAGCCCGTTGTTGACGCCCGCCCTGGTCGCCAGCCGGCGGGTGGTGACGGCGGCGTAGCCCTCCTCGAGCATCAGGGCCTCGGTGGCGTCGAGGAGCGCCGTGCGCGTGACCGAGTCGTCGACGGCGCTCCGCCGTGCCCGCGTCATGTCTGTTCCTCTCGCTGCTCCCGGTGCTCCTCGCCAGTCCCAGTCTCCCCCTGTCCGCCGCGGGGCGGCCCTTGCCTCGGGCCACACTCCATGTTAGTCATGTGAAGAACGCGTTAGTCGTTCGAAGAACACCGATGTCCGAGCGTGTGCGGGCGGCGAAGGGCGGTGCCCGTCACCCGCGTCATCGAAGTCGTCTTCGAGTGAGGAAGGACAGAACGATGCCGCGTAGCAGGGTGCAACAGGCGCGCGTGGCCGTGGTCACCGGCGGAGCATCGGGCATCGGCGAGGCCACCTGCCATCACCTGGCCGAGCGCGGCCATCGCATCGCCGTACTCGACCTCGACGACCACGGCGCGCGGCGAGTGGCCAAGGAGCTGCGGGCCGAGGGGACGGAGGCACTCGGCCTCGCGGTCGACGTCACGGACCGCCCCGCTCTCGATGCCGCCTTCGCGGAGATCCGCTCGTCGCTGGGCCCGACGGAGATCCTGGTGACCAGCGCCGGCCTCGTGGACTTCCAGCCGTTCGAGCAGATCACGCTCGAACGGTGGAACCGGGTCGTCGAGGTGAACCTGACCGGCACCTTCCACTGCTGCCAGGCAGCTGTGCCGGACATGGTCGCGGCCCGGTGGGGCCGGATCGTCACGATCTCCTCGTCGAGCGCCCAGCGCGGCTCGCCGAACATGGCGCACTACGCGGCGGCCAAGGGCGGCGTCATGGTGCTGACCAAGTCCCTGGCGCGCGCCTATGCCTCCCACGGCATCACGGTCAACTGCGTCCCGCCGTCGGGGATCGAGACCCCGATGCAGCATCGTGACCAGGCCGCGGGGAACCTGCCGCCCAACGAGGTGATGGCCGCGAGCATCCCGCTCGGCCACCTCGGGACCCCGGACGACCTGGCCGCGGCGGTCGCCTTCCTCGCCTCCGAGGAGGCCGGCTTCATCACGGGCCAGGTGCTCGGGGTCAACGGCGGGTCCGTGCTGTGAGCATAGGAGCAAACGAGCGGAGTGGGCGTCCGAGGCGGACCTCCCAGATCGACTCCGTCGATCCGGCAGGAACCCCGGAGGACGGCCGCGGAGAGAGCGCGGCCGGACCTCCCAGATCGACTCCGCAAGCTCCGTCGATCCGGCAGGAACCCCGGGAGCGAACTCGGGACGTTGTGAGGCCAGCCTTCACCCCCCGGATGGGGCCGCTGCCGGTGTCGGAGTGGACCGAGGAGGACCGCGAGCTGCTGCGTGGCAACCTGGCCCGTGCCGACCGCTACCTGTCCGGCGAGGCGGATGCGCCGCCCATGCCGCCGATCCTCGGCCTGTTCGCCCGCCACTCCCGGCTGGGTGCGCCGTGGCTCGCGTTCAGCGGGAAGCTGCTCGACGACGGCGCGCTCGATCCGCGCGACCGTGAGCTGCTGATCCTCCGGGTCGGCCATCGGACGGGTTGCCGCTATCAGTGGGCGCAGCACGTCGGGATGGCGCAGGCCGCCGGGCTGACACTCGAGCAGATCGCCGCCGTGGCCGCGGCCGCCGTGGCCGCGGGCTCCGTGGCCGACGCCGGCGCCGCCGACGCGTGGACGGACCGCGACCGTGACCTGCTGCGCGCCGTCGACCAGCTCGTCGACGATCACGTCATCGACGACGCCACCTGGGCGCGGCTGGCCACGCACCTCGACGAGCGCCAGCTGCTGGAGCTGACCTTCGTGGTGGGCAGCTACGTATGCCTCGCCATGGTGCTCAACAGCGTCGGTCTGGAACCCGCGGTCCTACCAGACCCGGACGGCGAGAAAAACAGCCGCGCCGTTCCCGACGCCGCGCCGATCCCCTGAAGGAGGCAGCGCATGCCACGTTTCCCGAAACCACCGGAAGGCAGCTGGACCGAGCACTACCCGGAGCTCGGCACGGGCCCGGTGTCCTACGAGGACTCGATCTCGCCTGAGTACTTCGAGCGCGAGAAGGAGGCGATCTTCAAGCGGGCATGGCTGAACGTCGGCCGGGTCGAGCAGCTTCCGCGGGTCGGCAGCTACTTCACCAAGGACATCAAGGCCGCCCATGCGTCGATCGTCGTCGCGCGGGACAAGGCGGGCGAGGTGCGCGCCTTCCATAACATGTGCCGCCACCGGGGCAACAAGCTCGTCTGGACCGAGGACCCGAAAAACGAGAGTCAGGGCGTCTGCCGGCAGTTCACCTGCAAATACCACGGCTGGCGCTATGACCTCGACGGCTCGCTGACGTTCATCCAGCAGGAGGGCGAGTTCTTCGACGTCGACAGGAGCCAGTGGGGGCTGGCGCCGGTGCACTGCGAGGTCTGGGCGGGGTTCATCTTCGTGAACTTCTCGCGGGAGCCGTCACAGTCGCTGCGCGAGTTCCTCGGGCCGATGGTGACCGACCTGGAGGGCTACCCGTTCGAGCGGATGACGGCCCGTTTCGGGTACAGCACCACCGTCGGGGCGAACTGGAAGCTCTTCATGGACGCCTTCGCGGAATTCTACCACGCCCCGGTCCTGCACGGGAACCAGTCGCCGGAGAAGTACTCGAAGGCCGCCGTGCAGGCCGGTTTCGAGGCGCCCCACTACCAGATCGAGCGTCCGCACCGGCTCGTGAGCACGTCCGGCGTCCGGTTCTGGGAGATGGACGCGGACATGATCAAGCCGATGGAGGCGATGACCCGCGGCGGCCTGTTCGGCCCGTGGGACAAGGCCGAACTCGGCGAGATGCCGAAGGGCCTGAACCCGGCGAAGTGCGACCCGTGGGGGCTGGACTCCTTCCAGCTCTTCCCGAACTTCGTGATCCTCATCTGGAGCCAGGGCTGGTACCTGACGTACCACTACTGGCCGACGTCCCACAACACGCACGTCTTCGAGGGCAACGTCTACTTCCTGCCGGCGACGAATGTCCGTGACCGGATCTCCCAGGAGATGTCGGCGGTGACGTTCAAGGAGTTCGCGCTGCAGGACGCGAACACGCTCGAGGCCACCCAGATGATGCTCGAGACCCGGTACGTCGACCGGTTCCTCCTGGGCGACCAGGAGATCCTCTGCCGCCACCTGCACGCCGAGGTCCGCGACTGGATCGACACCTACGAGGGAGCGTCCCGGTGAGTGCCTTACTGCCGGCCGAGTTCGCCGATCTCGAACCGTTCGCCGCGAAGTGGTGCCTGCCCACGGAGCCCGAGCGGTACGGCACCCGGCTGGCCAGCACCACCGAACAGATGCAGGTCTTCTACGACGCGATCACCCCGCGGCTCGAGGACGTGTTGGCCTACCTGGAGAAGCTGCCGTACGACGCACTGCCCGACGACGCCACGAACCTCCTGTGCCTGCTGTATTCGATGATCCAGGCCTCGTTCCCCGTCGAGATCTGGCGCCAGCCGAAGGTTCCGGATACGGGTGCCACCAGCTTCGACTGCTTCGTGGAGCCGGTGCCGTGACCGCGCCGACCGTCCTGCGTGCCGACCGGTGGCTGGACATCGATGCCGGCGAGGTCCGGTCGCCCGCGGTGATCGTGGTCGAGGGCAGCCGGATCGTCGCGGTCAACCCCGCCCAGCTCCCCACCGGCGCGGTGGAGATCGACCTGGGTGACGTGACGTTGCTGCCTGGGTTGATGGACATGGAGCTCAACCTCCTGATCGGCGGGCCGGAGACCCCTACGGGCCTGCCGCTGCCGATGCACGGCGTCCAGGACGACCCGGCGTACCGCACCCTCCGCGCCACCATCAACGCCCGCAAGACCCTGCTGGCCGGATTCACGACCGTCCGGAACCTCGGCCTGATGGTCAAGACGGGCGGGTATCTGTTGGACGTCGCGCTGCAGCGCGCCATCGACCAGGGATGGGTGGAAGGCCCGCGGATCATCCCCGCGGGGCACGCGGTCACCCCCTACGGCGGCCATCTTGACCCGACGGTGTTCCAACGGCTTGCTCCGGGGATCATGCCGCTCAGCGTCGGTGAGGGGATCGCGAACGGCGTCGACCAGGTCCGGCACTGCGTGCGCTACCAGATCCGCCATGGCGCCAAGGTGATCAAGGTGTCCGCCTCGGGCGGCGTGATGTCACACAGCACCGGCCCCGGCGCCCAGCAGTACTCCGACGAGGAACTCGCCGCGATCGCCGACGAGGCGCACCGGGCCGGCATCCGCGTCGCCGCGCACGCGGTGGGGGACCGGGCGGTGCGGGCCTGTGTCGAGGCGGGGATCGACTGCGTCGAGCACGGCTTCCTGGCCAGCGACGAGACGCTGAAGCTGATGGCCGAGACCGGCACGTTCCTGGTGTCCACCACCTACCTGACCGACGCGATGGACATCGCCCGCGCGGCGCCGGAGCTGCAGGCGAAGGCCGCCGTCGTGTTCCCCCAGGCCAGGGCCATGCTTCCCCGGGCCGTCGCCGCCGGCGTGAAGATCGCCTGCGGTACCGACGCTCCGGCAGTCCCGCACGGCGACAACGCCAAGGAGCTGGCCGCCCTCGTCACCCGCGGCATGACCCCGCTACAGGCACTGCGCGCGGCCACCGTCACGAGCGCCCAGCTGGTCGAGCGCGACCACGAACTCGGCCGGGTCGCCGACGGCTACCTCGCCGACGTCATCGCTGTTCCCGGCGATCCGACCCAGGACATCATCGTCACCCAGGACGTCCGGTTCGTCATGAAGGACGGCCGCGTCTACAAGGGCGCCTGAACCCCGACCGAAAGGAGCTCCACCCATGGCCAGTGGCGTGCTCATCGTCGAATCGCGACCTGCCTCGCCCGCCGAGCTGGCGGCATATCACGACTGGTACGACCACAAGCACCTTCCCGAGATCCTCAAGGTGGACGGCTTCGTCTCCGCCCGCCGGCTGGAGTCTCTCGACACCGACACCTTCATCGTGATCTACGAGATCGACGGTGACGTCGAGGCCGCCAAGGCGGCGCTGGGCGAAGCGCAGGCGACGGGCGCGCTGTCGCGGCCGGAACGCGTACAGCTCAGCCCACCGCCAACCGTCCGTTACTTCCGCCAGATCAGCTCCGCCGAGTAGGCAGGACGCATCCCGCCGCCCGCTGGTCCAGGGGCTGTCCTGCCATCCGGATCCGGGTTCTCGACCAGCCGGACGCAGCCTTCCCGCATGTCGTCGTCGGTACCGCGCGGGTGGTCTGCGCCCGGCTGGGCGTCAGTCGGTGGCTCAGCTGAGCAGGGCCTCCGCGAGGCGGGACTGCCACGCGGCCGTCGAGCTGGGATCGCTGTCGGGGGGCAGGCGCAGGCCGAGCACCACCTGGTCAGCCCCGGCCGCCTGGTAGTCGGCGATCCGCGCCACGATCGACTCCAGGCCGCCCCACACGGTGATGCCGTCCACGAAGGCGTCGCTGAGCCCGGTGATGTCGGCCTCGTCGAAGCCCATGCGGACGAAGTTGCGACGATAGCCGGGACGGGTCGTGAAGAAGCGGACCGAGGCACGGGCGAGCTCCCGTGCGGCGCCGGGGTCCGCCAGGGGAATGACCGGCACCTGCACCGCGAGTGCCGGCCCGTCTCCGAGCAGCTTGCGCGCCTCGGTCACGTAGTCGGTGGTCACCAGGTAGGGGTAGGCGCCGCCCGCGCGGCCACGGGACAGGTCGAGCATCCGCGGGCCGAGCGCGGCGAGGATCCGCTCCGACGCGGGCACCGGGGGCGTCGCGGTGTCCAGCGCGTCCAGGTAGGTGTTGAGCGTCGGCAACGGCCTCGGGCCGTGCGCGCCACCGAGGCCGACGACGAACCGGCCGGGATGCTCGGCCGCCAACGCGGCGTGGGCCGCCGCGACCTCGGTGGCCGGCACCCGGTCGACGGAGATGATGGCGCTCGCCACCCGCAGCGTCGACGTGCCGCGGACGACCCGGTCGATCTGCGCGAGATTGTTGCCCTGGCCGCCCGGTAGCCAGAGCGTCTGATATCCCAGTTCTTCCAGCCTGGCGGCGGCGTCGATCTCCGCGGCTGGTTCCGCTGTCGGGTCTAGGGCTAGGCCGGCGATACCGACCGGTCCCGCAATGGTCATAACCAGCGGCAACGGGCGTCGGGTGGGGACTGTTCCCAGTCCGGACAAAGTTGGGCTGGGCATTTCGTCATGTTTTCAGGATTGTGATCAAGCGTGAGCGGATGACACAGATTTGTGCGCGGACGGTTAGCGGAAAGTTAATTGTCGTGGCGATCTGTCAGAAGCCTGCCGGTCGGCGGACTCGCCGTCGCCGAAGAACCGTCCGATCTCCTTGTCGGGCACGTTGGCTAGAGGACGAACCATTCGGTGACGATCTCGCGGCGGTCGGTACCGGACAGCCGGACGTGAAGCTGGAAGGTGCCGGTGGGGCGGGGGCGCAGGACGAACCAGCCGACGGCGTCCGCCTCCGCCGCCTGGGCCGCGGCGCCATCCCGCGAGCGCAGCTCGATCAGGCCTGGCTGGGCCGGTACGACCTGACCGACCAGGCCGTCGTCCGCCACCTCCAGCTCGATGGTGAGGTCACTCGCGGTGAACGTCATCGCGCGCAGCCGGGCGACCGAGGCGCGTGTCCCGGCCAGCGCGCCGTCGGGCAGCGTGTCGCGCTCACCGCCGGCCGAACCTGCCTCGCCGCCTGCCTCGGCCTCGCCGCCCGGATCGGCCCCGCCGGGCCGCCCGGCCGCGTCGGTCGCCGAGTCGAACGTCAGCTCGGCGAGCTCGGCGTCCACCGTGCGCCAGACGAACGCGGCCCTGCCGATGTCGGCGATCCGGGTCGGCACGGCGCTGGCGGCGTCCAGCGCGCCACCGAGGTCGAGCAGAAGGCGGACGTCGTCGTCCCAGGGTGGTCTCGACATGACGTCATCTCCCGCCGGCCACAGTGGTGTCCATCAGCGCCGCGATCGCCGGGTTCTCCCGGAGCTTGTCCAGGCATCGGCCGCGAGTCGGGCCGATGCCGCCCTTCTTCATTCCCAGGGCCGCCACGATCCGGTTGTACCGGTCCGCCTCGTCCTCGTCGCGGAACAGCATGGCCAGCAGGCGCCGGCAGTGTTCAGGCAGGTCGGCGTAGGCGACTCGCAGGGCGAGGTGGCGTTCCTCGCGCAGGAGCCACTCGTCGGTTGCCGTGTGGTCGGTCTGGTCCGGGATCCGTTCCGTCTCGACCGGCAGCTGCCTGCCGCGGGCGTTCAACGCCTGCAGGCAGGCCCGCCGGGTGGTGGACGCGAGCCATCCGGGCAACGCCGCCGGCTCGCGGATCGTCGCGAGGCGCTCGACCAACCGCAGCCACACGGTCGCCGCGACGTCCTCGGCGTCGGCGCCGCCCAGCCCGTGCCGTCGGCAGATCGCCCAGATCAGCGCCGCGTACCGGTCGACAATCTGGTTCCAGGCCGCCTGGTCGCCGTCGCGGGCCCGTTCGACGAGCGTGACCACCGTCGGGTCATCGCGCATGCCGCCACCTTCGTGCTCGTGCCGGTCTGCTCAGCTGGGGATGTGGACGTAGCGCTGGATGGCCGAGGCCGGGTCGGCGAAGAGCTCCGCGAGCGCCTCGGCCGGCGTCAGCGTGCTGGCGCGGGCCGTGCCGTCCGCATGGGTCGTCATCCGCGCCGCGATCGCGCCGGAAACGGTCGCCGTCGCGAACGACGTGCCGCTCCACCGAGCGACACCGTCCGCGAACTTCACCGACGTGCCGCCGGGCAGCGTGACCTCGCCGGCGAGGTAGAGACTCACCACGTCGACCGCGTCGGCGGTCGCGTCGACCCAGAACCTGCGCGGACTGAACTGGGATCGGTACTCGGTGTTCGCACCGACCGCGACCACCTCGGTCAGCGCGGCCGGCCAGACCGCCTCCGGCGGGTCGGGCAGGCTCGCCCGGTTCCCCGCCGACGCCACGACGAGCAGGCCCGGGCATCTCGCGCACAGCGCCTCGATCGCGTGCCGGATGATGAACGGCGGCTCGTCGTCCTCCGTCGCCACCCCGAGCGACAGGTTCAGGATGCTGATGTTCTCGGTGGCGAGCGCGGCCATCGCCCGGGCGACGTCCCAGGAGGTGCCGGCGCCGTCCCAGGCCCGCAGCCCGGGACTGGCCACGATCCGCGCGCCGGGCGCCTGCCGCCGGACGAGTCCGACGACGAAGTTCCCGTGCCCGGCCCAGGAGGTGGGGAACTCGGCGAGCTCCTTGGGGTGCGCCAGCTCGACGACCCGATCCGTCTTCAGCGCGGGAAGGTCGCTGGTGACCAGCGGGAGATCGACGACTCCCACCGACACGCCGTCACCCGGGCCGCCGTCCGGGATCGGCGCCCATTGGTGCCGGTACGGCTGCCCGCCTGGCGCGAGGTCCGGCTGGGTGCCGACCGGGATCGGGTCGACCGGGTCGCCGGCCAGCTCGATCGGGTCGAAGCCGATGCCGCCCTTGCTCTGGGGTTTGCTTTGGGGCTTGCTTTGTGGACTACCGCTGATGCCGCCGCCCTTGCTCTGGGGGTTGATCGTGACGACGTCCCGGTTCTTTCCCATGGCGGGGACGTAGCCCAGCTTGTGGCCGAGATCCACCCGCAGGTCGAACATCAGCAGCTCCAGCTCGGTGAAGCGGCGCAGGCTGCGGCGTTCGAGCAGCTGGAGCTCGTTGGCGTACGCCCGCGGCCGGGCTGCCAGCGTTTGCGGGCTCGCGGCCGCCGTGCCGATGGCGGGGTGCGCCGCGGTGCGGCGTAGCCGGGCCGCATACTGGCGCAGCTCCCTGGCGGGCAGCCGGAACAGCACGAGTCCCAGGGTCTGGGCGAGCGTGGTGTCGACGTCGCCGGCCGGGATACCGCGCGCGGCCAGCTCCCGCTGGACGTCCTCCTGGCAGGCCGCGTGCACGGCCAGCTCGGCCGGCGGTTCGTCGGGACCCGGCGCCGTTCCGGGCGCCGGGTCCAACGCCGGGTCGAGTGAGACAGGAATGGTCATAGGTCGTCCTTCCCCGTAGGAGCGTCCTTGCCGCGAGGGGCGTCTACGCCATACGGATACGCGATCTGGGCCCGTGATACCGCGTCATGCTCCCGACAGTCCGAAAAGTTCTCGCCCTCATGGCCGTGAGCGCGGCATCCTTGCCCGGAAGGTGGTTCGACGAGCAGGGAGCGGGGCCGGGTGGCGGCGGCTCGGGAATCGGTGGCGGAACAGGCCCACGAGGCAATGCGGCGCGCGGACTGGGATCCCGGACGCGCGGTGCGGTTCGCCGCGGCGGTGCTGGCGCGGGCGCTGCGGGCGGACGCCCCGGCCGCGGCGTCGCTCGCGGCGCGGGCGGCCGGCCGGGCGGCCCGGCAGACCGGGCAGGTCGACACCGCCGTCCGCTACCTGCGCCAGGCCGTCGAGCTGGCCGGTCAGGTGGAGCCGAGGCCGCTCGCCGTCGAGCTCGCCGGCGAGGCTCGGATCCCGCTGTCGGCCGCGCTGCTGCACCTCGGCCGGCCGGAGCGGGCACTCGACGAGATCGACGAGGCGGTGCGCCAGCTCGGCTCGCTGGCCGCGCTGTTCGGCGGCGTCGAAGGCCAGGCTGGCGACGATCGAGCTGGTGAGGATCGGGCTGGTGAGCGCGACGGGTCCGGCCGGCGGGCCGGGCTCGCGCGGGCGCGTGGTCAGCGGGCCGACCTGCTGCGCCAGATCGGCCGTCCGGGCGAGGCGCTCGCCGAGTTCCAGGTCGCGATCCCGCTGCTGCGGGCGTCCGGCGCCGAGGTCGACCTGCAACGGTCGCTGGTCAACCGCGGCATCGCGTACACGGAACTGCACGCCTTCGCCGACGCGGAGGCCGACCTGCTGGAGGCGGACCGGCTGGCCCGGGCGCTGGGCCGGCAGCTCGCGGTCGGGATCATCGCCGAGAACCTCGGCTACCTGGAGATCATGCGTGGCGACGTGCCGGCCGCACTCGCCCACCTCGAACGCGCCGAGCAGATCATCGGCGAGCACCGCGGCCAGCTCGGCCCGGTGTTCGCGGACCGCAGCGAGCTGCTGCTGTCGGCCGGGGTGTGCGCCGAGGCGCGTGAGGCGGCACTCGCCGCGATCACCGAGTTCGAACGGCACCGCCGCCGGCTGCTGGTGCCCGGCGCCCGTCTCTTCCTCGCCCAGGCCGCGCTGCTCGACAACGACCCGCCGGCGGCGCTGGTACAGGCGCGGCTCGCCCGCCGCGCGTTCGCCCGCCAGGGCCGTGCCGAGTGGGCGGCCTGCGCCTCGCTCGTCGTCGTCCGCGCCGAGCTCGCCACCCGCGACGACCGTGCCACCCTCGACGGCCGGGATGACGCGGGCGTCCGGCTGAGCATGACCGTCCGCGAGCTGGAGCGGATGGTCGACACCCTCGCTCGCGCCGGCTGGCCGGCCGCCGCGCTCGAGGCGCGCCTCGTCGCCGCCCGGGTCGCCGGGCTGCGTGGGCGGGCGGCGGACCGCCGCCGTCACCTGGAGCTCGCGCGCACAGCGGCGCGGCGCGGTGCCACGGCCCCGGCGGCGCTGCGCGCCCGCGGCTGGTACGCCGAGGCGCTGCTGCGCCGCGACGGCGGTGACCGCCGCGGGGCCGCCGGTGCCGCCCGCGCCGGTCTGCGGGTTCTGGACGAGCACGCGGCCTCGCTGGGCGCGACCGACCTGCGCGTCCACTCGGCCGTGCACCGCGCCGAGCTGAGCGAGCTGGGCCTGCGGATGGCGTTCGACGGCGGCGGTCCGGCGGCGGTGTTCGAATGGGCGGAACGGGGCCGGGCAAGCCGGCTGCTGCGCCGCGCCGTGCTGCCGGCCGAGGACCCGGAACTTGCCGGCCTGCTCGCCGAGCTGCGCGCCACCATCGCCGAGATCGACCGCGGCCGGCCCGATCCGGTCGCCCAGGTCCGCACCGCCACTCCGACCGCGGACCGGGGGCGTCCTCGGCTGACCCAGCGGCAGGTGGCGCTGGAACGGCGCATCCGCGATCACATCCGGCTGCACCCGGTGCGCGGGAGCTCCGCGCCGGCGGCACCGGTCTCGCTGGCCCAGCTCACCGACACGCTCGGCGGCCGGGCGCTGGTCGAGTTCGTCCAGCTGGACGGCGAGCTGCACGCCCTGGTGCTGGTCGACGGCCGCCTGCGGCGCAGGCCGCTCGGCCCGGCGTCCGTCCCGGCCGGCCTGGTCCAGCGCCTCTCCCACGCCCTGCGCCGGCTGGCCCGCGCCGACGGCGGCCCCTGGGGCGTCGGGGCCCCGGCCACCGGAACGGCCCCGGGCGTAGACGAGGCCGCCGGCCGCTCCCGGCCCGGGGCACGGCCGGCGGCCTCGCGCGACGCCGCCGTGGCGCTGCTCACCGACGCCGCGCGCCGGCTCGACGAGGTCCTGCTCGGACAGGTCCCGGAGATCGAGAGCCGCCCGCTCGTCGTGGTCCCGACCGGCCCGTTGCACAGCGTTCCGTGGTCGGTGCTCCCGTCCCGGGCGGGCCGTCCGGTCACCGTCGCTCCGTCCGCGACGCTCTGGCACACCGCCAGCACCGCGGCCCACGTCCCGGGAACCGCGATGGTGGCCGCCGGGCCGGGCCTGCCCGGCGCCCGCGAGGAGGCCACCGCCATCGCGGCGATCCACGGCGTCGAGCCGCTGCTCGACGACGCGGCGACCGCGGACGCGGTGCTGGCCGGGCTGGCGAAGGCCGACGTCGCGCACCTCGCGGCGCACGGGACGCTCACGACGGACAACCCGCTGTTCTCCACGCTGCGGCTGCACGGTGGCCCGCTCGTCGTCTACGACGTCGAGCGCCTCGCCACCGTCCCGCGCACCGTCGTGCTGGCCTCCTGCGACAGCGGTCGGTCGATGGTCCACACCGGCGACGAGCTGCTCGGCCTCGCCGCCACCTTCATCGCCCGCGGCGCCGCCGAGCTGGTCGCGTCGGTCGTACCCGTCCCGGACGGCGCGACCGCCCCACTGATGATCGCGCTGCACCGCGGCCTCGCCGCCGGAGTCCCCGCTCCGGTCGCCCTCGCCGAGGCCCAGCGGGAGCTGCGCGACCGCTCGCCGGCCGGCCTGGCCGCCGCGGCCGGCTTCGTCACCCTGGGCGGAGAGTCGCACGCCGCGCGCTGACGCCGCGCCCGTATCATCGCCGTCCTGCGGCGATCCGTGGAACGAGTGGCGATCCAGCCACCCACGGTCGGGCTCGCCGACTCGCCGCGGGACGCACCCGCGGCAGCGGCCTGAACCGCCGTGTCCCTCGACCGCGAGGACGCCCCATGGACACCTACGTCGCCAGAGCCGACGCCGACCGGGCCAGGGAGCTGGCCGACACCGAGTCACCCTTCACCATCGAGATCCGGTTCCTCGACGGGCTCACCGAGACCGAGCAGGCGGCCTTCGCCGCCGCGGCGGACCGCTGGGCCCGGGTCATCGTCGGCGACCTGCCGGACGTCCGGATCGGCGACGACGTCATCGACGATGTCCTGATCATCGCCCAGGGCAAGAAGATCGACGGCCCCGGCCACGTCCTGGGCAGCGCCCGCCCTACCCACCTGCGGGTCGCGCCGGACGGGTCCCTGCTCCAGCCGTGCCGCGGGGAGATGAGCTTCGACGTGGCCGACCTCGCGGAGATGGCGGCCGACGGCACGCTCGGCGACGTCATCACCCACGAGATGGGGCATGTGCTCGGGATCGGCGGAAGCCTCTGGGACCGCAGGCGCCTGGTCGTACCCGGCCCGGACAACCCGGCGGCCCTGGAGGACCCGGTGTTCGTCGGCTCGGCGGCGATGGCCGAGTACGGCCGGCTGACCGGCGGCGACGGCGCCCCGCCGCGGCCCGTCCCGGTGGAGAACCGAGGCGGGTCGGGTACCGCCCGTTCCCACTGGCGGGAAAGCGTCTTCGACGCCGAACTGATGACGGGCTTCGTCGACCCCGCGGGCAACCCGATGAGCCGGGTGACCGTGGGCTGCCTCGAGGACCTCGGCTATCAGGTCGACTACGCCGCCGCCGACCCGTACACCCTGCCGAGCCCGGCCCTCCTGGCCGCCCGTCGCCACCGACGGCCGCGCGTCGTGCATCCCCACCCGGCCCCCGGCGCCCACCCCGTCGCGGCGGAGGCCGACCCGGTTCTCGTCGTCGTCAAGTAGCGACCCCGCCCCGGCATTGCCATCCGGGAATGGGAAAAGGAGGGTGCGGTGCCCAGCATGGCGTTGCGAACGTCAGCGACCGATCGATTGGCGACGTTGAGTGCCCGTGAGCTTGAGGTTCTCGCCCTGATGACCGACGGACGGTCCAACCGAGCGATCGGTGATCAGCTCTTCCTCACACAGCGCACGGTGGAGTCCCACATCCGCAACATCTACGGCCGGCTCGGCCTGCTACCCGGGTGCGGCGACCACCGTCGGGTACTGGCCGTCCTCCTCTATCTGCGCGCCGGCTCCTGCGCGCAACATCCACCATCGACCGGTGGCGAACTGAGGTTCGGCCAGACTCGGGCTCTGCCTCGGATCAAGCCTGCCCACGCGTCGGCCGTAATGGCGCCAGTCACCTAGACCGCCGCGACCGTCGCACGGGACAGGACACGGTCTTTCCGGGCGACGGTCGCGCCGTGGCCTCGGCCGGCTCAGTCGAACAGTGAACTGACCGACTCGCCGTTGTGGATGCGTCGCATGGCCTCGGCCAGCGCGGGCGCGATGGACAGGATCTTCAGCTTGGAGACCTGTTCCTCCGCCGGGACGGGAACGGTGTTGGTGCAGACGATCTCGAGGACGTCGGGCTGGTCGCCGATTCGCTTGAGCGCGCCGCCGGCGAACAACCCGTGGGTACAGGCCACGCGGATGGAGCGGACACCGATGTCGTGGAGCTTGTTCAGCAGCTCCAGGACGGTACTGCCCTTCGCGATCTCGTCGTCGAGGATGATGATGTCGCGGTCGGCGACGTCGCCGATGACCGCGCTGATGGCGACCCGGTCGTCGGCGAACCGTTGCTTGGCGCCGGCCGCGACCGGGACACCCAGCCGCCGGGCGAAGCTCGCCGCCTCCTTGGCGTTGCCGAGGTCGGGCGAGACCACGGTGGTGTTCGACAGGTCGTACTGGCGAAAGTGCTCCGCCAGTTCCCGCAGCGCGTGCAGGTGGTCGACGGGGACGCTGAAGAAGCCGTGTACCTGGGGTGAGTGCAGAGTCATCGCGAGGATCCGGCTGGCTCCGGCGGTGGCCAGCAGATCGGCGACGAGCCGCCCGCCGATGGAGATCCGAGGCGCGTCCTTCTTGTCTGACCGGGCGTACGAATAGTGCGGCATGACAACCGTGGTACGCGCCGCGGACGCGCCCTTCGCCGCATCGATCATGAGTAGCAGCTCGACCAGGTTCTCCTGGACCGGCTTCACGAGCGGCTGGATGATATAGATGTCCCGTTCGCGGCAGTTCGCCTGCAGCTGCACCTCCAGGCAGTCGTTGGCGAATCGATCGATGCGAACCGGCGACAACGGCGTCTTTAGGTGTCGGCACACCTCCTCCGCCAGCTGCCGATGTGCACTTCCGCTGAACACGACAATCTCTCGCACAAACCGCCCCTGACATTAGTGCGACGCTGCGGGCAGGCCCATCATACAGGTGGGATCTTGCTGACCTGGTCGATCCTCGGTCCGAGGAGGATCCGAAGCGGTATCCGAGCCTCGTCGTCGCGGTGGGGATCATCGGCCGGAATGTCGCCACCAGATTCCGACAAACAAACGATGTGGACGTGGCGAGAACCGGCCCTGATTTCCGTGGTGAAATGCCGCCGGCCGGCGGGCGCCACGGCGCGGTGTCGCGGTGCGGTCCACCTGGAAGATTTCGGCCGCGAGGCCTGACGGATGAACGCCCCAGGCGCTCGACCGGGGCATGGCTGGTTCTCGGCGAGTACTCGTGGGCGAAGCCGGGCCGGCGCGGTGCGGCGCGGTGAGTGCCTCGGCCGCTGGACGGCCGGCTGGGCGGGGCGCTGCCCGGCGATGGGACGATCCTGGGCGTGCGGCCGAGCAGACGAACGGTACTGCTGGCGGCGCCGACCTTCGCGGCCGGTGCCGTCGGCGGCGCCCTGTGGGCAAGACGCTCCGGCGACGCCGCGGCCGGTACGCCGGGCGCCGCCTCGGGCGGCGAGCTGGCCGGCCCGACGGCCGGCCCGACGGGCGGGGTGGCGGCGTCGACAGGCGGCGGCGCGGCGGTCATACCACGCGGGCCGGCGGTGGTGACGCGGACGGCGTTCCGGAGTGCGGCTCGGGGTCGGGACGTCTCGATGGTGGTCGTCTCGCCGGTCACAGGCGCCGTCGACGGACTGCCGGTGTGTCTCGTCCTGCATGGCCGTGGCGATGACGCGCCGCGCGGAGTGGCGCTTCTGGGCCTGGATACCGCGCTCGCGGACGCGGCGCGCGCCGGAGTGGCGCCGTTCGTCGCCGTCGCGGTCGACGGTGGCGAGACCTACTGGCACCCGCGCGCGGCTGGCGACGACCCGGAACGGATGATCCTGGCCGAGGTCCTGCCCCGGCTCGCGGATCAGGGGCTGCATACCACCCGGCTGGCGGCAATCGGCTGGTCGATGGGCGGCTACGGCGCCCTGCTGCTCGCCCAGCGCCACCCGGACCTTGCCGTCGCCGTGGCGGCGAGCAGCCCGGCGATGTGGCACGCCTACGGCGCCAGCGCGCCGGGCGCGTTCGACTCCGCCGCCGACTTCGCCGCCCACCAGGTCCTGGGAGAGCCACCGCCGGCGGACGTGGCCTACCGGATCGACTGCGGGCAGAGCGACCCGTTCTACGCGGTCTCCCGCCAGGCGGCCGGCGAGCTGGCGGCCACCGAACACGGCTTCGGGCCGGGCGGGCACGACCCCGCGTTCTGGCGCTCGGCCCTCCCGGCCCAGCTCGCCTTCGTCGGCCGTGCGCTGGTACGTGCCGCGTCCCCTGGACCCCGACCCACCGCTGGATGACGCGTCTGGCCAGGCCGTCGTGCCCGGGCGACCGGCCGCCGGGCCGTGACGCCGGCGCGGCAAGGTAAGTGCGGCGAAGATAATTCGAGGATGGCGACAGTCCACAACACCACCTTGGCTCCGTCGAAGCTGGAGCTGCTGACGGCCTGGCTCCCCGGTCAGCCCTGGTACCTCGACGCCGGCCTGACGCCCCAGCTCACCAGGGCCGGCGGGTTCCGGCTCGATGACCCGGCGGGCGAGGTCGGCATCGAGTTCATGATCGTCACAGACGCGGCCGGCGGCGGCCCCGTGAGCTATCACGTGCCCATGACCTACCGCGCCCAGGCACAACCGGGCTCGGAAGCCGGCCTCATCGGGACGACCGAGCATGGCGTTCTCGGTACCAGGTACGTGTACGACGCGACGCACGACTGGGTGTTCGTCACCCAGCTCGTCGCGCTGATGCAGGGCCAGACCGAACCGCAGGCGCAGAGCCTCAGCGACACCCCAGACCCGACCGTGCGCAGCCAGCCGGTCCTGCCGGGCTCCAGCCTCGTCGTCACCGCCTGCGCCCTCGCCAGCAACGGGCCCGACGGGACGAGACTGCGGATCTCGACCGCGGACACGGCCTCGACCGCGGACGGGGACGGGGACGGCGAACCGACGGACCTCCTGCTGCGGGTCATCCGCGCCCTCCCCGTCCGCCCTGGCGCCGCGGACCAGCGCGGTGGCTACGTCCAGGTTCCCTGGCGTCAGGCGGACGGGACCGAGCCGAGCGGAGTCATCGTCACCGCGGCACCGGCGGTCGAATAGCCGAACAGGGGAGGCGAAACCGCCGCGGGGCACGACACTTGGTCAGGTGGAGCTGGCTGGTCAGGTGAAGCCGACCGCCGCCGCTCGCCTGCGTGCCGGCGCCTACCTGGGCGCGGGGGAGGACCGCCGCCAGCTGCAGCTGGCGGCCCGCTGTGCCGGAGCCGACCACCTCGCCGACCGTCTCGCTCACGACGGCGCCCTGCCGTGGACCGCGGAGTGGATCCTGCCGGTAGAGGAGACGCATGACCGCAGGCTCGGGGCTCTGCGCGGGCCGGCGCCGGTGGTGGTGTCTTCGCGGAGGCGCCTGACGCCAGTCGTGGCGGGCGCGACATGCGGGCCGTGTCCGTGGTCACCGATCCCGCTGCTGGGCGCGGCGTCGGGAGCCGCCCGTCGTCCCAGCCCGGCACGTCGCCAGCGGCCGGTGATTCTCGTGGACCCGCCGGCCCTGGGAATGCGGCCGTGTCCAAATACGCGAAATTCGCTGGCTGTTTGCGCCGGCACTGGCGGTTCGCGTGCGCCAAGGGACCCGCGGATTCACCGATGGGACCCCGCGGGTCGCGGGAACTGTCATACCTGCCCGCTACCGTCCTTCGCAGGACACGCAGGGGTGTCCGTCAAATGTGCGGGAGGTGGTCGTAATGGCCGAGTTCACGTCCTACGAGCCCGGAACTCCTTGCTGGGTAGACCTTGGCAGCCCGGATGTGGAGGCCTCCAGGGCCTTCTACGGCAGCCTGTTCGGCTGGGAGGCGAACGTCTCGCCGGATCCGGCGGCGGGCGGCTACACGTTGTTCACCTTGCGCGGCAAGCAGGTCGCGGGCCTGGGTCCGCTGTTCGGCGAGGGACAGCCGGCCGCCTGGAGCACCTATGTCCGGGTCGACGACGCGGACAAGACGGCCGAGGCCGTGGTCAGCGCCGGTGGCCAGGTCGTCGTCGCGCCGATGGACGTCCTGGACGCGGGCCGGATGGCGGTGTTCCTCGACTCCGGCGGTGCCGCCATCTCTGTGTGGCAGCCGGGGGCGCACAAGGGAGCCGAGCTGGCGAACGAGCCCGGTGCCTTCTGCTGGAACGAGCTGGACACCCGCGACGTGGCCGCGGCGAAGGCCTTCTATCCGGCCGTGTTCGGCTGGGCCACGGACGACTCGGGGGCCCAGGGCGGCCCGATGGAGTACTACGAGTGGAAGCTCGGCGGCGCCGTCATCGGTGGGATGATGCCCATGCCTGAGATGGTGCCCGCCGAGGTGCCGTCATTTTGGATGACCTATTTCGCCGTCGCCGACGCCGACGCGGTCGCCGCGAAGACCGTGGAGCTCGGCGGGTCGGTCATCCTCGGACCGGCCGACATCCCGATTGGCCGGTTCGCGATTCTCACCGGTCCCCACCAGGAGACCTTCGCCATCATCAAGGTCTGACCCGGCGGACGGGCCGGCGGTAGGCGGTAGGGAGCGTCCGGCGGGCGGCGAGCGGCGAGCGCGACGTTGCCGCCGCCCGCCGCCCGCCGCCCGCCGCCCGCCGCCGCTGGCGAGCGGCACGGGGCGGTGGCGCTACTCCGACTCCCGGGTTGGCCGTAGGCTGGGCGGCGTGACCGTCGTGAAGATCAATGCGATCGAGGTTCCCGAGGGCGCCGGCCCCGAGCTGGAGAAGCGGTTCGCGAACCGGCTGCACGCGGTGGACGGGCAGCCAGGCTTCGTGTCGTTCGAGCTGCTGCGGCCGGTGAAGGGCGACAACCGGTACTTCGTCGTGACGCACTGGGACAGCGAGGAGTCGTTCCAGGCGTGGCTCACCGGGCCGGCCATGGAGGCGCACTCGGGAGAGCGTGCCCGCCCGGTGGCGTCCGGCTCGTCCCTGCTGGAGTTCGAGGTCGTCCAGCGCTCGGTGGCGGGCGGTTCCTGACAGGCCTCGGCAGCGCTTTGCCGGGTCCCGCGTCAGGCGGCACCGCCAGTACCGGGCGGTCAACCGCCCGAGCCCGTGACCTGCGCGGCCGGGGAACGGAGAGCGCGAACCAGCTTTGATCGCCGCCGACGTGTTGTCAGCGTCGCGATTTTGCCGTACCCGCGACGGCGACAACATGCTCATGGCGATCTCTCACGGCGAACGATGCGTGGGGCGGCACCGGCCCGGCGCGCCGGGCGAACCACCGTTACGGCCACCCGGACGCGGTCGCCGCGCGCCTCGACAGCGGGCGGCCGCGGGCGGCGTCCACCGCCCATGGGCCGGGCGTCCGCGTCCTGGACCACGGTCCTGGAACAGCACCTGTCGTGTGGTATCCCGATCGTCCTGACAGCTGCACGCAGCCACATGCTGAGGCAGGGACGTATGCCGCCGAACTGGGAAAATTGATCTGTGATACCTATGGTTCGCGCCTGCTTGTCCTTGCCGCCTTCGGGAAGGGCTGACTCCAAGCCGGAGTGTCACCGCCACCCGCACCGCCTAAGGGACGAGACAGCCGAACGAGCCGGCGCAGCGGTCGGACGCGAGCAAATCTGAGGAGACGGTCGGGTCGTGGTCGGCACACAGCTGGTTATGGGAGCGAGCGGCTTCCTGGGTTCGCACGTCACGCGGCAGTTGGTGGAGCGCGGCGACGACGTTCGGGTGTGGATCCGTCGAACCAGCTCGACGCGGGCTTTCGACGACCTGGCCGTGCGGCGCCACTACGGCGACCTGACCGACGACGACGCGATGCACGAGGCGATGAGCGGTGTCGACACCGTGCACTACTGCGTCGTCGACACCCGGGCCTGGCTGCGCGACCCGGCGCCGCTGTTCGCCACGAACGTCGACGGCCTGCGGCACGCGCTGGACGCCGCGGTCGAGGCGAAGGTGCGGCGTTTCGTCTTCTGCAGCACGGTGGGCACCATCGGCCTGTCGGCAGACGGCGGCCCGGCCAACGAGGACCTTCCGCACACCTGGCAGCACCTGGGTGGGCCGTACATCCAGGCACGTGTGGCCGCCGAGGACCTGGTGCTGAGCTACCAGCGTGAGCGGGGGCTCCCCGCGATCGTCATGTGCGTGTCGACGACCTACGGAGCGCCCGACTTCGGCTCGCCGCACGGCCGCATGGTGTCCGACGCCGCGCACGGCAAGATGCCGGTCCATTTCGGCGACGCGGCGATGGAGGTCGTCGGCATCAAGGACGCCGCCCGCGCGTTCCTGCTCGCGGCGGAGAAGGGACGCGTCGGCGAGCGGTACATCATCAGCGAGCGCTACATGTCCTGGAAGGAACTGTTGACGACCGCGGCCGCCGCGGTCGACGCGAAGCCCCCGCGTTTCGGCATCCCGCTGCCCGCGATGAAGGTGGTCGGTCGCGTCGGCGATGTGGTCGGGCGCGTGCTGCGCCGCGACATCCCGATGACCAGCGTCAGCGTCCGGCTCATGCATTTCATGCCGCCGCTCGACCACGGCAAGGCCACCCGGGAGCTCGACTGGTACCCCTCCCCGACGCCGGACGCCGTCCGCGAAGCCGCGAAGTTCTACGTCGAGCAGAAGCACGAGAGCGCCCCCTGACCGGGCTGACTGGAAAACCTGACGCAACGTGGTCAGGCTCGCGCCCACCGGGGCACTTGGCCGCTGGTGGGCGTGGGGGCGGCGGTTCGGGTGTGGCTG